>NZ_JBBHLB010000006.1:0-205896 GCF_037572415.1 Flavonifractor porci | reverse complement strand
TTGGTGTTGATTGCGGTGAGGGTCCACCCGTTCCCATCCCGAACACGGAAGTTAAGCTCACCTGCGCCGAAAATACTTGTCTGGAGACGGACCGGGAAGATAGGTAACGCCAACACAAAGAAGGGTCTGGTCTGACCAGACCAGACCCTTTTACATTCCTCCTTAGCTCAGTCGGTAGAGCATGCGGCTGTTAACCGCAGGGTCGTTGGTTCGAGTCCAACAGGGGGAGCCAGACAATGTGGCTCGCCGCCACAAATGTGACGGCGAGCCTCTTTTTAAGACAGTTGGATCGGTATGGGCCTTTAGCTCAGTTGGTTAGAGCAGCCGGCTCATAACCGGCCGGTCCACGGTTCGAGCCCGTGAAGGCCCACCATTTAGGGGTATAGCTCAGCTGGTAGAGCATCGGTCTCCAAAACCGAGTGCCGAGGGTTCGAATCCTTCTGCCCCTGCCAAATAAATATTCAGCTTTTGCTGTGAATATAGAAACCAAATGGCGCGGTAGTTCAGTTGGTTAGAACGCCGGCCTGTCACGCCGGAGGTCGAGGGTTCAAGTCCCTTCCGCGTCGCCATTATGCTGCTATAGCTCAGTCGGTAGAGCGCATCCTTGGTAAGGATGAGGTCTCCGGTTCAAATCCGGATAGCAGCTCCAGAGAAACCCGTTGTCCCGCAAGGGATAGCGGGTTTTTGCTTTTTCTTCCAGCGGATTGAGCGCAGGAAAAAACCAGACAAAAACCCAGACGGGGGCAAAAAACGGAGCCGGACAGGTCAACCCTGCCCGGCTTTTTTCGTGTCCTGTTTGAGGGCGTCCCGGAAAATCTGGCTTGCCCGCTTCATACTTTCCTGATCGGCGTGGGTGTACATCCGCAGCGTGACCGCCTTGTCACTGTGGCCCAGCTTCTCAGACACGCTGGCCACGTCCGCCCCGCTCGTAATGGCGATACTGGCAAAGGTGTGGCGCAGCTTGTGGGGGTGGAGATCTGGGACGTTGTAGCGTTTGGCGAACTTCTTCAGGTAGCGTGTAGGGCTTTGAGGGTGCATAGGCTCCGGGCTGCCGTCCTGGGTAAAGACATAGGCACTGATGGCCTGGGCGGCCTGCTCCGAGCGGAGGGTCCGCAGCAGGGCCATGATATCTGGATCCACATCAACGGTACGGCTCCGCCCGTTCTTGGGGGTGTCCAGGTATACCCCATTCTGTGGGGTATAACAGAGGTTGCCGCAGATCGTGACGGTGTTGTCCTGGAAGTCTATGTCCTTCCACTGGAGGCCGCAGCACTCGCCGCGGCGTATACCTGTGTCAATGAGCAACCGCACCAGCACCCGCCATTTGAGCGGCTCCTTGTCCAGACAGGACAGGATATGGCGCACCTCCTCCACAGTGTAGGCCTCTACCTCATCGTGCCGGGCTTCGTCCTTCCTGGGCTTGGGGCGCTCCACCTTGTGCATGGGATTCTTGGGGATGGTGTCAGCCAGAAAGGCCATTTTGAACAGGCTGTTCAGGATGGTATAGCACTTCACCACTGTTGCGTGGGCCTTGCCCTGGGCCTGCATGGACAGCAGTAGAGCGGTAATATTGGCGGGGGTAATGTCCGGTAGCTTTAGCTCCCCCAGGGCGGGATAGATCCACTTGTCAAGCATCCCCTGGAAGCTGCTTCGGCTGTTCTCTGAGATGGAAATGGTCTTGGCGGGCATGAAAACGTCCTCGCTGTACTGCTTCAGGGTCTGGATCCTGGCGGCGGCCCGCCGGGCCTCAGTTTCCCGCTCGTGCCGCTCTGACCGGCTGATAATCTCCCCGGCCTGGCAACGGCGCTCAAAGTCGGCGGCAACCTTGGAGAGTTCCCGGTCTATGGCCCGCTGGCCCCAGCCTGCGGGTGGATACCACCGCATGGACAGAGGAGCTGCGCTCCGGCCACGGCTGACCCGGATCTCATAGAAGGAATCCCCGGCCTTGTTGGTCATTTTCCGGGTGGAAGGCATAAAATCATTTCCTTTCCCGGCCCCGTGTGGTACAATGAGAAGGCATACAGGGCCTATATTTGAAGGTGTGGGACTGTGCGCACCGCCCGCTTGGAGGTTGCCCCCTCCGAGCGGGCCTTTATTTTTATGATGTGCTCTGGCTGGAATCATCCGGGGTATCATTATCCGGCATAAACTCCCCAGCTAGGAATAGCGCAAAACCTGAGAGTGCACCTTGTGCCCGGTCAATTATTGCAATGGCCTCATTGGCAAACTCATGAGGGTAAGAGGATTGTGCAAGCGCGGAAAAGTCAGACAAATTATCCAGCAAATCGCTAAACCCATCTACCTCCAATAGAGTTTGTTGGAGCTTAGGAGATAGTATATCAAAGTGAGATATCAGCCCCTTGGATGCGTGGTATATCTCATATATCTTTCTATGCTTTGAATAACTATCTACTAATTCTTGTAAAATGTGCAAAATTGAAATAAGTGCATCCATAGATAAGGGGAGTAATTCAATGTCTAGTTCTTTCAGAGTATTATAAAATTTGAGCATATCAGATGAAAACTGAGATAGTTTATCTTTGCTCCATTGAGGCAACTCACTAGACGCATCTCCCAACATAGAGCGAATTAGAGATTCGCTGTTTACATCTTTAAAAGAACTTATTCCTAACAAATAGTCGCTTGATACATGAAAAAGATTGGATAATGCAATGATTGTAGTTGCGTCCGGCTGCGATCTGCCGGTTTCCCATGATGCAACTGTGGTCTGACCTTTATCCAGGGCTTCGGCAACTTCCTTTTGCGTAAATCCGGCCTGGACTCTGGCATTTCGTATCGCAGCTGCGATTTGCTCCAATTCCATACCATCCCTCCCTGTATTGCATTATACCAAAGGATATATCAAAAATCAATATAATTGATAATGAATTTATGCGATAGTGAAAATATTGATTTTATGATTGACAAGCGATATAAATGCTGCTATTATTTGGGCGTAGCGATATAATGATTAAAGGGGGTGACTATAGCATGGATATACGGGACAACTTAGCGTCAATCGTGAAGGAAAGGGCGCTAATTCAAGCAGAAATTGCCCGTCGAGCGGGGCTGACTCCCATGAAATTGGGGGCCGTGCTGCTGAAAAAGAGAAAACTTGATGCAAATGAACTGCTACGGATCTGCCAGGTGCTTTCCATGTCTCCTGATGCAGTTGTAAGCTATGGCAGCCAGCATGAAGGCAAAAGTGGCGGTGATGAAGCAGAATAACGTGTCCAACTTGGACACAGGAAAGGAGAATGAACCATGTCAGCACAAAAGCAGACGCCCTTCCAGACCATTGAGCAGGCGTGCAAGACCACGGGGTTATCCATGTACTATCTGCGCCGGGGCTGCTGGGACGGCACGGTGCCCCACGTCAAGAGCGGCCGGGTCTATTACATCAACGTTCCCGCACTCCTGCGCAGTCTTGGGGCCACGACAGAGGAGCCGGAACCGGCCCAGCTGCCCGACAAGGTGACCGATATCAGGGCCGCAGGCCGAAAGAAGGCAAGGGCATGAGGGAATCGGCACTGGAGGGTATCTCCTTCTGCCTGGTTCTGGGTCTGGCGGTCTGTGCGGACGGCTTGACAGAGCGCCCGGGTGGGCTGGTTGCCCTGCTGGTGGGGGTGCTCCTGTCCGGTGTTCCCCTGCTCCTGGCCCGTCTGGGAGGGACAAGCTGCCATAGAAGGCGGTCCAGAGGGCCGCATAAGACAGGGCAAACCCGCTCGAGCGGGCGGATTTTGGGCAAAAAGAAAGCCGCTGAGGTGGTAGCAACACCCCAACGGCAGGTGAAACAAAGCGTTCAAGCAAGTATTTCACGCCTCTATTGTACAGAGGCAGAGGGAGATTGTCAAATTGAATTTTGAGGTAATCGAGACCTTGCGCCTGGTATGCGCCGGGTTTGTAACGGACATCGAAAAGGAGTACATACACCTGCCCGCCGCCGATGAGCGGTATGACGCCTTTAGCCGGGCGGCCAAAGAGGGTAGCGGGGAAGATCTGGAGGAGCTGTGCATGGCCGTGGCCAGTGAGCATGAATCCCAGGGGTTTGTGAACGGTTTCCGGCTGGGTGTCCGGCTCATGCTGGAGAGCCTTAGCCCCCAGGGCCGGGAGACCGGCAGGAAGGGAGGCGGACGGAATGAGTCTTGAGCGTGACACCACCTGCGAGAGAAGTGTGTCAAGTATGGATTGGGACACAAAAAGGCGAGAACAGGAGTTTGAGTGGTGGCTTTCCTGGCTGGATGATGCAGGAAAAGCAGAGCTGTACTTATTTATGAGCCTTTTGATTCGGCACCCTGGCTTTCGTGCAGACTTAAAGACGAACACCCCGGAGGGGGAAAAACTCCCTCCGTATGAGGTAATCCAATCGCTCATGGAGAAATGGTCATTATCAGAAAGTGCGTAGAGTAAGGAAATCAACTGACTATGGAACTGAGGCCAGGGTGTGGTGCCGTATGCGCTCCGCCCTGGCCTATCAGAAATGGAGGACACGCACATGGAGCAGAGGGGCACGAAGTCTGGGGAACGGCAGCGGATGAGAAACCTGCTGCTTTCACGGGATCGGCTGGCCCGCACTCTGGCGGCCAACTTTACCGGCAGGGATCTGCTGGTTACGCTGACCTATCAGGCAGGCCCCCGGCCCCGCTCGCGTGAGCTGGCACGTCAGCAGGTAAGGCAATGGATAGGCAGCATATCGACGATCAGAAGGGCCCAGGGCATGGCTGCCAAGTATGTTTATCTGCTGGGAACGGAGCAGGCGGGGAGCCTTGTGCACCGTGTCATACTCAACAGGGGCAGGGAGTCCGCCGATATGCTGGGGCATCCGTGGCCATATGGCCCGGTGTATGTAGGCCCGCTGGATCTGTCTCAGCAGGGGCAGGCGTTGGCGTCGGAGCTGCTGCGCCAGCCCCTCCAGGCAGGACATTCCCCGCTGCCCTGCGCCCGCCTGTGGGTGTCCTCCAGGGGAATCCATCATACATAGAAAGGCGGAAAGAGCATGAATGTAAATCTGGAAACAATTTTGCTGGAAAATGAGGAACTGAAGTACCTGAGCGAATATACCCCATATGCGGAGGGCGGGATTTTATCCGAATTTGAGGAGGAGGGCAAGCGGGTAGCAAAGGCCCTTGCCCAGGTAAATACCCAGGTGGCCGACAAGCGGGCAAAGCGGCTGCTCCTGCTCCGGGGGTTCTATTTCCTTGGGGTGCTTCGAGGTGCAGAGGCGTACAGAACTGTGGTTCTGGATGAGGTAAAGCCGGAGCACCCCGACGCTGATCCGCTTCCCTTTGAGCTGGACGAGGTGTGTGCGCAGCTGTTTGCGGATGGCCTAAACCAGCTTTCACGGGGAGACTTATATAGACTGTGCGCTGCCCTTGGCGTGTAACCGAGCGGGATCGTACAGAGGGAAAACAACATTTGCCAGAGCCCTTAGAGGCCAGTGCAGGATATAGAGCCGGGTGTGTCCCGGTGCCCTCACTGATGGCAAGCGCATAGTGTGCCAGCGCCTGAGCCCGTCCCGGAGCCTTCCGGGCAGCGCCTGAGCCAGAGCCAACGGTGACCGGGCGGGAGATGATCCCGCCCATGGGGCCATGCTCTGGCTCTTTCTTTATACCTAAAACGGGATAAGAGGTGCGGCGATATGGCAAAGCGGAAAAAGACCATTACAGCGGGTTGCATCGTCAAGACAATCTTATATACCGCTCCCGAGCCACGGGACAGTGAGCGGGCCAGGGCCGAAAAGTCCCGCATGACCACCGCCGCACAGAAGGCCATGAACGACAAGACGGCACGGGCAAGACTGGAAATGCTGCTGGCGGCCAACTTTGAGGGAAAGGATCTCTTTCTTACGCTTACATATCGGGACGCGGATCTTACGACCAAAAGGGCGGAGGCTGTAAAGAATGTGCGGAAGTTCCTAAAACAGCTGCGAGAGTACCGCAAGGCCCGGGGGCAGGTGCTGAAATACGTCTATACCACAGAGCAGAAGCACGGAGCTGCCCGCCTCCACCACCACCTGGTGATTAACGCCACCGAGCGGGATAGTGAGACGATACGCAGCCTGTGGCCCTACGGCGATATGATAGACCTTGTATACGTGCGAGACAGGGACTATGACACCTTGGCCCGGTATATGACCAAGGAGAGTGTGGAGGGCCGCCCGGTTGGCGCTCAGATGTGGACAAGAAGCCGCAACCTGGAGCAGCCGGTGGTGGAGAGCTGCTTTGTACCGGATGATACGGCCCTGGCCGTCCCTCCTGGATGCTTTGTCCTGGAGCGGGAGGAGAGGGCTACAGAGTATGGGAGCTACAGCTATATCAAGTACCGTGTTCCCTCCTGGAGACGGCAGCACAGTGGCCCGGAAACGGCCATAGAGCAGGCTGGGAGGGCCTCTCAATATCTTACTTGTAAGTATATATAACTTTAGAACAGGCCCTAGAGAATCATGGGATAGCCCCTTGTATCGGCGTTCCGGGTGCGCTATGCTGAGACAGGAACAGGCATATACACGCCCGGGCGGCGGCGGGCGTAAAAATTTGAACCAGGAGATGATAGCATGAGTGGGACAGCGGCAGAGCTGGTTTGTAAAACAACCATGGGCGGAACATGGGTCATGTGCCCGGTATGTCGGCGGGGAAAGCTGCTGAAATTGACAGAAGCCACCAGGGCGCAGGGGCTGGTGCTGTTCTGTCGGACTTGCAAACATGAGACCGTGGTGGAGATTGGACGGGGCGGCAGCGGCTTGCCCAGGGTGTGGGAAGAGGCCAGGGAGGAGCCCTTGCACGGAAGCGCAGCCCGGGCGTGCTGCTGATCCTGGCCAAGGAGCGGGGAATTTCACGGGGAAAACGGTGATTTTTTGCGGGGTGATCTTGCCGGTTGGCTACGTACAGGCGTACGGGTGCCCGTGTGCGGGCAGGGGCGCATGGGTGCGGGGCCTACGGCCCACCCACCCCCCGGCCCGAAAAAGTTTCAGGGGGCGGGGGTGCAAGACCGTGTGGCCCCTCTGGTGTGAGAAATTCTCCCCAATGGGAGTTGAGGCCAAAACAGTCATAAAGCCGGGGAAAAAGTGTACTTTTGCAGGGGCGATTTGAGGGCAAACCACCGGGAGGCTTGGGCGCACACGTGGGCGGGTGCGGGTGCGTGCGGGCCTTCGGCCAGAGGTACCCCAGCCCCCAAAAAATTTACGGCCTTGTGGGTAAGACCGTGGGCCACCCTCCATGCAGGAATTTTTCCCCATGCAAAAAACTGTTTCCCCACCCCCCCAGCAAAAAAACAGCACGGCCCAAAGAACGGCCTAATCGGGTGGGTTCGAGACAATCCCGAATTGCTCGTACGTGTGCGCGCGCAGCAGCCGAGACTGGTTACGCAGCCGGTGACCTCCGGCTTATGCTTGGGGTAAGCCCTGCTCCCCAGCGGTGCCCAGTGAGTGCCTGGTGGCGCTCCTGGCCCTTCCTGTGGGGTGGTAGGCTCTGGGATACCTGCCCGTGTTGAGTAAGGTGCAGCCCGGCCCCGCTGGCCTACTGAGGCCCTGATATGCAGCCGACGGAGGCCTCTAGCCTACCTGGGTATGCCCGCTCCCGGGCGGTGTCTGGTGGGTGCCTGGCGGCGCTCCAGGCCCCTCCTGTGGGGCGGCAGCCCCTTGGGATACCCGCTTGTACTGGAGGGCCTTTACGTGGGGCGTAGCCTGGCTCCTGCTGGCCTGCTGAGGCCCTGGTACGTAGCCGGTGGCCACCGGTCTATCCCGGGGTATGCCGCCGCTCCTGGCGGTGCCCGGCGAGTGCCTGGCGGCGCTCCAGGCCCCTCCTGCGGGGTGGCAGCCCCTTGGGATACCGCTTGTACTGGAGGGTCTTTACGTGGGGTGCAGCATGGCCCCAGCTGGCCTGCTGAGGTCATGCTATGTAACTAGAGACCCCCGGCCTATCCTGGGTATGCCTGCTCCCAGCGAGTGCCTGGTGGCGCTCCTGGCCCCTCCTGCGGGGCGGCAGCCCATGGGATACCCGCTCGTGCCGGAGGGCCTTTATATGGGGTGCAGCCCGCCCCAGCTGGCCTGCTGAGGCCCTGGTGCGTAGCCGGTAGGGAATATCCCCGGTCTGGGTGTGGCTCTGTAGGCCTATTCAAATACGAAATCGCTTGCGGATTTGGGGAAGTATTCCGCTTTTCGTTCTGCCCAGGTCTGTAGCCTGGGATACCCGCCCGTATGAGAGAATAGCAGCGGGGCGCAGCACAGGCCACATCACCGATTATGGGGGTGCAACCAGGCTTACGGGGTATTAGGGGAGCCCCCTAAAAGGGCGTTTGGCTGGCCAAATGCGATGCTTGCGGAAACTGTGGTAACTGATGGATGGGGGCTGATCTGGGAAAGTTCTTGATTGCCTTTTGAATCCATCTGTACTACGGGCAAATCCGTCAACGTTGGCGGATTTGAGGTAGCAGCAGCACGGTACACACTAATCTGAAAAACGACAGCGTTGTCGTTTTTGGCGGCGGGATCGGAGCATAAGGAAATCAAATCGGCAGACGCTTGCCGATTTGGCAATGTGTCCGACTTGGACACATAACAACAACGAGCGGGCATCCTTCTGAGGTAGGATACCCGCTCGCTATTCTGCTGGGGAATGAGTCTTTATGCCACGCAAAAACGGCGGCTGGTGACAGTTTTGGTGAATCGCTCTACCAGCTCGGGGGCGGCTGCCTTCAGGGCCTTGCTATCCAGCCGGGAGGAGGTTACCGGCTTCCAGGTGACCTTATATTCCCCGGCCCGTAGCTCCTGGGCGTCGCCCATGTGGGCCTTGATCGTATCCTTGATCGCCTCCGCCTCGGCCTGGGCCTCCTCAATAAGGCTCTGGAGCTGGCGCAGCTCCCGGATCCTGCTTTCAAGTTCGTAGCTGCTCATACTGCAAACCTCCTGTTAACTGGGGTCAAGTGCCGGGGGGCCTTACGGCATAGCGTTCTGCTCAGTGCGTCTCAATCTCCCGTATCCCGTCCCGGTCTAACCTTGTGTTCTTGGGATCCACCTTGACTTGACCTGTTCCTCTTGACATTATGAATTATAGCATATCTACCGGTAGATAACAAGCGGCATACCGTACAAATATCTACCGGTAGATTTGTGCAATATATATCTACCGGTAGATTGAATTGTGTGGTATAATTTAGACATAATGGAGGAGGTGCCGATATTTTACCGGCCCCAGAAAGGAGGAAAGCATGGCAGGGAAAACCGATGCGCAGAAGCGTGCCCAGAAGGCATATATGGAGGGCTTTGCACGGGTTGAAATCAGAATGACTACACAGCAAAGGGCAGCGGTTCAGGCCCATGCAGAGGCCCACGGCGAGAGCGTGAACGGCTTTATCAACCGGGCCATAGCTGAGGCGATGGAGCGGGACAGTGTCGCTTGTGCGGTCACTGGTGGGCCTGCTGAGGGCACAAAATAACCCCAGGCACAGCGCCCGGGGCTTGACAGTGTGGCTACAGCGGCCTATAATGGATATAGAGAGAGGCGCTGCCGAGTCGCCGTATCGGTCAGCCCTTACAAACTACTTGATGTGATCGCCGTACTTGTCAGGGTGCCGGCGGTCACTTCTTTTTTGCCTGAATAAACAGGCTGCAAATACCAATGATGACCAAACAAAGCTGAAGAACTTCGGATGTACTCATGGGCAGCCCTCCTTTCCGAAGATCGGAGAGCAAAGAAGCTGCCCTCCGTCAAGAGGGCTGACCGCTGCTGTCCGGCAGCGCCAAGGTCAGGATAACATAGAATGGAGTCGAAAGCAAGTGGGGGGCTTTATGTCTGGTTTTTTGGCCTATAGGGATGAGGTCAGCGGTCAGGGTGGCAGATAGAAACCCAGACAAAAACCAGACGGACACCCCGAATAAGTTCAGAAACACCAATGCAAGCAGACAAAAGAACAGAACAGAAAAGCCGGGGAAGTATTGCGCCACAAGGGAAAGAGACGATAGCGGACAAAAGGCCGGTAAAATGGAAAATGCGCAAAAAGTAATTGGTAAGGATGAGGTCGCCAGTTCAAATCTGGCTAGCAGCTCCAAGAAAACCCTTGAGTCTCAAAGGCTCGAGGGTTTTTTTTGTTAGATTCAAGCAGATTGTTGGAATTTCCAACAAACCTTTTTATGAAGCATTTGTCTGTCCCATTACGGCAAGGATTAGCTTTGCCATATCAGGGTTTTCCAACAGCAGTTGATAGGCGCGTTGTACGTCATCAGCTGCTGCTTTTTTCGTTTGAGCAGACTTTTGAAAAAAGTCCAGTTCGACTTTTTGAGCCAGTTTTCTTCTAGCCTCATTGTCTGTGTGGGCGTAGAGGTCGGTGACCATTCGTGCCTGGGCGTGGCCGGTATCTCCCTGAACCGCCTTGATGTTCCCGCCGCTGATTTGGAGCTTGACTGTAGCACTGCAATGCCGCAGCGAATGGAATACCACAGGAGGAAGATTGTTCTTGGCGATAAAGCTGCGCAGCAGATCAGCGATCTGCCGTTCTTCAAAGGGCCGCCCGTCCTCATGGGCGATGACCAAGCCATAGTCTGTATAGGCGTCTCCCAGTAAGGCCTTTTCCTCTGCTTGCCGCGCCTGCATCTCCAGAAGGGCCGTTGAAACGGTCTCCGGCAGATAGACATTACGGATGCTGCTGGCGGTTTTGGGTGCCTTCAGGACCAGAACGGTTTTGCAGGGCTGCGTTCGCTTGACCTCGGGAAAGATGAAGCGAACCTTAGAGCGGCCCCGCCGCTCCAGATCCTGAAGGCTGCTTTTGTCACAGCGTTTCAACTCTTTGTCAATTAGTACACAGGCGGTGCCAGCGCTGCGATCCTCCTCAGACAGGTGGACACACGCCCAGGTCAGTCCGAGGATTTCACCGATTCGCATAGAGCAGCCCAAAGCCAGGAGCAGAGCCAGACGGAGGATTGGGTCGTCACAGAGATCTACCGCCCGCTGTGCCTCATCGGCAGTCCAGACAGCGCGGACCGACTTTTCATATTCCGGGAGGGTAGCGTTTTGAGTCGGATTGATTTGTAGGTATCCCCAGATAATCGCCTGATTGAAAGCGCTGCGCAAGAGAGTATGGATTTTTTCGATTACCTGGGGAGAGATCGTCTTGTTGACATTCTTATGGCCTTTTAGAATGACTGCGGGTTTATCACGCAGCCCGTCGTAATAAATGTCCAGGTCATGTGTGGTCAGATCCTGCACGATGACATTGCCTAGATATGGTTTTATGTAGTGCTCGATGCGGTGGCGGGCGTATGAGAGATAGGAGTCCCCCCAATGATTTAGTCCATAGAGCTGGACGTATTCGTCCAGCAGCTCTGCCACAGTCAAAAATTTTTTAGAACGCTGCATTTCCGGACTAGGGAGAAGCTTGGGAGGGCGAAGCTGCCCGATGGACTTTTCATACTCGATTTCAGCGATACGCAGTTTGGCCGCCTCAAAGGTGGAAAAGCGTTCATAGATGGGCTTGGAGAAGCCGGGACAGCGGTAAGAGATTTCCCACTTCTGGCCTTTTTTGCGAGGTTTCAAGGTAAACACTCCTTTGTGCATCATACTCAAGCTGCACAGACCTCCTTCCTTTGCTTGAGCGGAGTGTCCATTCATTTATGCGCCGAGTATACCATGGGGGGAAGACTGAGTCAATGTTAGATTAGAGCGTGGATAGATAGCGTTCCAGCGCGGCTCGGGGGATACGGATCTGTTTTCCAACTTTGATGGACTGAATTTGCTTGGTTTTGACCAGATCATAGGCTTTGTTGCGTCCAATATGCAGCACTGAGATCAGATCTTCTATCGTTAAAACCAGCGGGAGCTGGGAGATGTCGGTATAAATCATAGTTACACTCCGATCAAATCTGATATAAAATATTATGGAATAAAATTAACGAGAATATATAAGGTGTATCAGGTTGGGAGAAAAGATGTGCCAGATTGATATTTTTTGAAGGGGGATGAGGCAGACAAAGCCGATGAGGTGTCAATTTGACACACCCAGTGAGTGTCGCATACGCAAATAACGTGTGTCAGGATGGCATAGATATTATATATCGCCAGCCAGTGCCCCGAAGGGATACTGGCTCTATGAGCACACAGCTTTCCACGCTATCGAGAACGAATAATGATTACATTTACCAGAATAATGATTGCACCAGACTGTTCTAATGAAACCGGCGTTAATTAGCTCAGCCTTTGCTCTCAAAAAAGATGTGTAGGGGATACCGTAGCGGAGTGCAGTTTTTTTGGAGAAAACAAAATCCTGGCCGCCTCGAGCCTCCAATCCCATACATACATAGAGGCGGAGAGCGTTATGAGATAGGCCCTGTACGCGCTCATCTCGGAAAAAGGAGTAGCCAATCTGCACAAAACAGGGCTTGGGTTTATAAGAGCAGGATGGCTGGCGGGGAGCCGACAAATAGGGGCGGAGTTCATAATGTGCTTTTTTTTGTGCCATATTGTGGTCCTTTCTAATATCACGTCCAATTAAGCTATGCCTTGCCACCGAAGCGTAAACGAATAGTGATTGGGTTCACGGCGACACCGCCCCGAGCGGGCCAGCCGGATGAACTCGGCGTCAATTAACTCTGCCTTAGCACGGTGGTAGGTGGAATGTGTAAAACCATATTGAAGCGCGAGACTCTCCGTAAAAACAAAATCATATTTGCCTTTGGCCTCGAGGCACATACAGAAATACAGGTGAAGCGCCGCCGAAGAAAGATCAAGAACGCGTGGATGCAGTAAAAAGAAAATATCAATCTGGATAAACCTCCACTCTTTGTCAGTCTCGCATTGGGAACAGTTGGTAAAGTACGGGCTTATATTAGGGTATGCCTTGTATTTCGTCATAAAATATGACCTCCATTTTTGACAGCGAATGGCCAAAGCGATAAAGCAAAAACGTATGTTGTCATGCAACATACGTCTTCACACATATTGTACCATCCATTTTTATTTTGGTCAAATTTGCTTCCTCAAGGCCCGCTCCTTTTTAGACTGCTTGCTAATGCTTTTTCTGGTTGTCAGAACTAATGTTGAAATATAAATTAAAATAATGAAGAATTTTGAGATTGTTTAGTGATTATACATCAAAAAAGTATTATTTGATGTTTTGCAATCTTGAAGTCTCACTGCATATAATTTTTGACCGTAACGTCGCACCTCCAATGGGCCAGGTGGAGCACGGAAACAGCCATAAGCGCCAGCCGGTCATAGGACACGGAGCGCCCGGCATTGCCCGGGCTCCGCCGCACATACCCCCGGCAGACATAAGGCAGGGCCAGCCGCCGCATGTCGGGGTTGCGCCGCCAGTCCTGGCCAGCCCTGTGAAACGCCTCTTTGACGAGACACAGCAACTCATCCCGATAGGCCGGATCGGCAGCCATCCGCTCCAAATAGCGACGGTACATCTCCTGGGCGTGCTCCCGCCGGAAGCGGTGGAGGTTGATTTTATTGTTCGTTTCCGACGGCGAGAATGCGCTCTCGTTCTGACCAATTCCCGAGAAGCATCGCTCAACAACCGCCGCATCCTCTTGATCAATGAGCTGATATTGCCTTTTACCGCCTTTGCCCTGCTCCACCAGCACATAGACCTGCCCGTCGATATGAATGAAGTCTCGTCCCCGGAGCTGGGCGTACTCGTCCCGGCGCAGGCCAGCAACCCGGGCAAAGTCAACCAGCCGCCGGTATCGGGGCGACAGGACATCGGCGTCACTGCGCCTGTGCAGGCTAGGGGCCGCAGCGGCCGTGTGCACGGTATTGGGCGACCGCTCCGCTTGGATCAGTGATTGAAGGTACGCCGGAACCTGACGGGCCGCCTCCTGTTCCGTGCAGCGCATTTTGACGCCCTGCACTTTGAGCCAGTCAGAGAAGCGATCCACCTCCCGAAGGTAGGTTTGGAGGGTCATCTTGCTGTGAATAAATCGGTGGCCCGGATCCTCCTTTTTCTTTTGACCGCGACCCTGCCGGTAGAGAGTGTGCAGAGTTGACTGCATCCGATGTCTAATATTGGCCATAATATTGCCGCCTCCTCACTTGTGAGCCGTCTTATCCTGTGACGGCGGACAGCCAGGCCCCGAAGGAGCCAAGTTCAAAAAGCAGCAATTTCCGATCTGGAGATCGCACCGTTGCAGTCCGGTATTTTGCGCACTGATTTGGCAGCTTTTTAATACTTTTTAAATCACCTCCATAAAATTTCGCCCCGCTATCTGGTTATTTTCCACGGCGTTGCCTTCGAAAATAACCCTCAAGCGGGGGTGGCGTCCGGTTCCCGCTGGTGCGCGCCAGCAGGAACCGGGTGCCAATACACAAACAAAAAGGAGAACAGACAAAAAAGTAAAAAGAAAAGACCACAGTCTAACGCTTTACGTTAGCCAGCAGCCTAAAACAATCACAGTCCCATCAAAACCGCTTAACGGTTATGATCTGACTGTGAATCGGATAATGTAATATATTTTAATACTTCTTTGTCTATATTTATAATATACCATGTAAACAAAATGGAGTCAAATTCCACATATCGCTCTTGCGGATAAATATATTATACCACTAATTGCCAATTCACTTAAAATGTTAATGGCAATTAATCGCAATCACCATTGCCTGGAAAACCTGTTTTATGGAATAAAAAACCGCAAGCATATAGAAGAACGTTTCTCTATAAGCCTGCGGTTTTATTTTCAAATCAGAGTTGTGCGTCAAGGATTTACACTGAACAACTCAACATAATAAAACATCCCGTTTGCGCCCTTGGCCAGCCCGACCCCGATGTAGTTGAACCGACTGGTAAGCATTATCTGATGATGTCCAGTAGACTCAATCCACTCTTTTATTTCGCCGCTTACATCCAACCAGGAGGATGCGTTGATAATTTCAGCAGAGCCAATAGGGGGCTTTCCACCTGGACGGGTGTGACTGTACGAAATTACGCATTCATCAGCACGGATTTGAGCGCCTTCCATGAGCCGCTCGCTTACCTGCAAGGTTGGAAGCCCATTGCGCGCTCGCTCCTCATTGGTGAGCCGAATCATCTCTTCCTTTTGCTTTGCATACTCGCCCATATCCACGGTCGGATTTCCCTGCTCCGTACCACCCTTAACAGTGATAGTAGCGGTCCCCTTGAACCCGTCAGAGCCAACAGCAGTAAGGGTGACCTTGCCCGCCTTCAGGCCGGACACTCGGAAACTGACCTCATCAGGGTTGAGCTGCGTTTCGCTTACAGTGGCCACAGAGGCATCAGAACTGGTCACAGTGTAGGTCACACCCGCCTTTACATTGGCCCCGTAAGGATTGGAGGCGATAGTGACATAAGCCGCGTCACCAACCTCAATCGTATCGCCGGGGTAAGGAGGGACATTGATGGCAGCAAAGGTGGTCTTGTAGTTGACCTCAATGGGCTTGCTGGGCTCAGAGGGCTTGCTTTCACCCATCTGGTCAAATCGCATCAGCATGGCTGCTGCCTGAGAACGGGTAGCCAGCCCAGTAGGGGAGATGGTATTCCCACCAGTTCCCGACACAATGCCATGTGTCACGGCCCAGGCCATGGAGTCCACCGCATAGGAGGCGATGGAGCCACGGTCAACGAACTTATCGAGAACGGAGACATCCACATTGGTGGCAGCGCCGGTGTGCTTGGCGAAATTACGAAGCATTGTGGAAAACTGCTCTCGGGTGATATTTCCATCGGGATTGGTGCCGTCGCTGATACCATTTGCCATTGCCCAGTTGCGGCCGCTCTGATACCAAGGCTGCCCGGGTGCCACCGTGGCAGGCGCATCATCTATCCGGGAAAGCACCGTCCAGAGCATGGCCCGGGTCATGGTCTCTTCAGGGGAGAAGGTGGTGGGGCTGGTGCCGGAGAAGTAACCCTTGTCCACAGCGTAGTCAATCGCCTCAGAGGCCCAATGGCTTGCAGAAATGTCGGTAAAGGTCTGCCCGGCGGCAGAGGCCGGGACTAGAAGCCCTGCGCATAGGGCCAGTGCCAATACGCCGGAAAGGTATTTTTTCATAAACGTTTACCCTTTTCTCTAAAATTTAGCCTGTTATTCGCCAATAGGGCAGAAGATTGTGCAGTAATAAAGGTAGCCATCCGAACCGCGTGCGACGCCGACACCAATGTAATTATAGTTTTCCTTGGTCATAGTTTTGTAATGGCCAGGAGAAGCAATCCATTCGTCGACTTCAACACGAACATCCATAAACCCAGCGTTCAGAATTTCTCCTCCGCCGGAGGCAAGGCCCACATCCTGGAATACTGTGTTATAAGAAGTCCCATTAGGTCTTGTGTGCGAATACTGCCATGTCGCGCACTCGTTTGCTCGAATCTGAGCGGCCTGCATAACTTTATCACTTACAAACAGGGGGTTAAGTCCAACCCTGGTGCGCTCTTGGTTAATGAGCCGCACAACCTCAGCTTTGAGCTCTGAGTACATTCCGGTATCTACGGCTGGCTTCTCCTGCTCAGTACCGCCCTTAACGGTGATAGTCGTGGTCCCCTTGAACCCGTCAGAGCCAACAGCAGTAAGGGTGACCTTGCCCGCCTTCAGGCCGGACACTCGGAAACTGACCTCATCAGGGTTGAGCTGCGTTTCGCTTACAGTGGCCACAGAGGCATCAGAACTGGTCACAGTGTAGGTCACACCCGCCTTTACATTGGCCCCGTAAGGATTGGAGGCGATAGTGACATAAGCCGCGTCACCAACCTCAATCGTATCGCCGGGGTAAGGAGGGACATTGATGGCAGCAAAGGTGGTCTTGTAGTTGACCTCAATGGGCTTGCTGGGCTCAGAGGGCTTGCTTTCACCCATCTGGTCAAATCGCATCAGCATGGCTGCTGCCTGAGAACGGGTAGCCAGCCCAGTAGGGGAGATGGTATTCCCACCAGTTCCCGACACAATGCCATGTGTCACGGCCCAGGCCATGGAGTCCACCGCATAGGAGGCGATGGAGCCACGGTCAACGAACTTATCGAGAACGGAGACATCCACATTGGTGGCAGCGCCGGTGTGCTTGGCGAAATTACGAAGCATTGTGGAAAACTGCTCTCGGGTGATATTTCCATCGGGATTGGTGCCGTCGCTGATACCATTTGCCATTGCCCAGTTGCGGCCGCTCTGATACCAAGGCTGCCCGGGTGCCACCGTGGCAGGCGCATCATCTATCCGGGAAAGCACCGTCCAGAGCATGGCCCGGGTCATGGTCCCATCAGGAGCGAAGGTGGTAGGGCTGGTGCCGGAGAAGTACCCCTTATCGACAGCGTAGCTAATAGACTCAGAGGCCCAGTGGTTGTCGGGAACATCGCTAAAACGCTTGCCGACTGCACTGGTAGGAAGGATCAGGGTGCTGGCGATCAGGGTTGCAGACAGCATAAGGGAGAGCTTTCGATTCATAGGTCGCCTCTTTTCTGATAATATTTATGGGGAGTATTCTCTGTGCTGCGATTATACCATCGCCTTTATAATGAATCAACTTAATTATAGTTTTAAACTAATAATCATTATGTTAAAGACAATTTATATGTTGTTAAAATTATGATATCATTTAATTAACAAATATGGAAGTGATTATATGGAAACGGAGTTTCCCCAGCGCTATCGGCGGCTGGGGCTTAAAATTGCATATTATCGGAAAATGGCGGGGCTTACGCAGGCTCAGTTGGCGGAGCGGGTGGATATATCCGCAGCCTTTCTGGGCCAGGTGGAGGCCCCCGGTATTGTGTGTGGGATCAGCTTGGAGACGCTGTTCAAAATTGCCCGGGAGCTGGATGTTACACCATCAAAGCTATTGGAGGACGAGAACTGAGATTTCCGATACCAGTTCTATTGAGCGGGGTATGGAGAAAAAACTTATTTATTCCACAGAACCCGTACATCTTTTCTCTTGGCGTACCGCGCTGTAGCTGCCATATCTCCGCATGAGGAGTTCTTCCATTCGGAGTTATTTCGTGGGCTGGAGCAGGAAATCAAGTAGCGTAAAATATGCC
Source organism: Flavonifractor porci (assembly GCF_037572415.1). Taxonomy (NCBI): domain Bacteria; kingdom Bacillati; phylum Bacillota; class Clostridia; order Eubacteriales; family Oscillospiraceae; genus Flavonifractor; species Flavonifractor porci. Next base: position 187,926 of record NZ_JBBHLB010000006.1, on the reverse strand, counting down.
GCCAATGCAAAATCACTGCCTTACTAACATGGAGAGATATCTGTATGATGGATTAAGTACTTCTTTATTTATATTATTTCATATTTTTAGTTTTGGGTCAAAATTGCCATTGCATCATCTCCGGACACGCGGGAAAAGTACCCGATCCCAGCATCCAGATTGTAAAGTCCGTAGCAGCCCAGAGTGTGTGATGCATTGATAAAGGCGTGCCGGTCAAACCACCAGCTCAGGAAGTCGGAGGCCCCGTACAGCTCGGTCCAGGGTGCGTGTCCCTGAGCCTGGGGCGAGTAGAAGATAAACTGGGCTCCCGGCTTGAGGGCTTCCCCGTCCTGATCGTCAAAGCCGTGGGGTGGGCTGGAGATCATGCGCATCCCTTCCTGGTTCCATTCGCTCCCCAGGGGATATGGGGTGTCCAGCGTCAATTCCCCCAGGGTCAGCAGCCAGGAGGCGTCGGTGAGGGGACGGATGTCGGTAAAGGAGCCGTGGAACTGGCATACATACCGGACGTTTCCGTCTGTGTTGCCGTAATCTCCGGTAAAGGTGCCGTCCGGGTTCAGTTCCAGCCAGGAGCCCCAGGCCCCGGCTCCGCTTGCATAGATCAGTTCCAGAGGCTCCGCCAGAGGCAGGGTATCCACCTGTGCCTGAGGGGACATGGCAGGATAGGTTTCCATCATGGTCTCCCGGTAGGCCTCCAGGTTTTCCAATAGGGTTTTCTCCGGGTCCCGGACAAAGACATCCGGAAAGGCGTCCAACCAGTCCAAGGTCTCCGGTTCGGCCTGCCGGGTCACGACTTTCTCATCCGCCAGGGAGAGCTGGACGCTGTGGGCCAGCAGCGCGTTGAGGTCCTCCGTATAGGCGGCGATGGCCTCGGGGTCGTAGTCCTGGTGGAAGGGGGCATTGAAGGCCAGATCAAAGCGGAGCCAGCCATATTGTTCATAGTCATCCGATTCGATGGTCACATCATTCAGTGTGTAGTTGTAAAAGCAGCTGCCCCCGGAGACCTCAGAATAGCAGCGCAGGAGGTAGTCCCTACCATCCAGCGTACACAGGTAAACGCCGGGGTCCGCCCGTGCGATGAGCTGCCCATCTTCCCAGAACGTCAGCGCTGCCGGGACGCCGGATACCTCCGGGCGGATCTCCTCTGGGATGCCGTTGTGATTCAGGTCGACGGCCAATCCCTGGGCCGGGACGGAGGCGGCGGGAGAGGGCGCGGTGGAAGATACGCTCTCGTCTTCTTCCTGCTCTGTAATGGCGGGCACCAGCTGACAAGACACCAGGCAGAAACAGCAGAGGAGCATGACCAGGACGGAGAGCGGGTATAACCACTTGCCGGGGCGTTTGCGCCCGCCGGTGAAGATATTGTGCAGCCGCTCCCGATTTTCCCGGGCATTGCCCGAAAAGCAGGTGGTATAGGGCGAATGGGGAGGCACAGGGGGAGTGGATCTCATGACAGGGCTCCTTTCTTGACAGCGGGGGTTATGGACGGGTACTCAGGGCCTCCAGGGCTTCCAGCACCGTGCGGCCATACACGGCCCGCCCGGCCTGTCCGTGTGTTTGAAGGACTGCGTCATCGCAGGTCAGCTCCAGATCATACGCCATTCTGCGCACCATCCACCACATCAGGGGATTGAACCAGTGGATCGCGTTGGCCAGAAGGGCCAGAGCCTTTCGCCATACGTCCCTGTGACGGAAGTGGGTCAGTTCATGTTCCAGGGTCAACTCCAGAGCTTCTCCTGCTGGGGATTGTTCGGGCAGGAGGAGCAAGGAGCGGGTCAAACCGCACAGCATGGGGGAGGCCAACCGGGGACAGCGCAGCAACGCAGGGAGTCGCCGCAGACCCAACCGGTCTCCGGCGCTGTGGAACACCTGCAGGGTATCCGGGTCTGTTGCAGGGACGGCCCAGCGCCTGACCCAGCGGCAGAACCGGAGGTGGGAGATCCCGTGATAGGCCAGGAGGGCGGCCATCCCGCTCAGCCAGAGCCCCAGCAATAGTGTGGGAACCGAGACGGCGGGGCGAATGGGATCGGCAGGTGTTTGGGAAACCTGGTCAGGGAGGGTGTCCGTTGAATGGGTGGCATCGCCCACTGTCTGCCCGCTGTCAGCTGGGAGGACAGAAGTTTTCTCCCCAAACTCCCAAAACGGGCCATCCAGGACCGTGTTGTCGGAGGGGATATCCAGGTAAATCAAGGCGGAAGGCGCTTGTATCGGTGCGGGAAAACAGAAGACCGGGATGGGGAGCACCATGAGAAGACACAAAATACCCCAGGCCTGGCAGCGCCAGCGGGCGGAGTACCGCTTCCGGCTCACCCGTCCGGCGAAAAGCAGCAGCAAAACAGCCACGCCGCCTCCCAGGGACAGGGTGCCCAGGCGGATCAGGAAGTCAGTCATGCTTAGTTTCTCCCTCCAATTGTTCCAGAAAGGTGCGCAGTTCCTCTACCTCCTGCCGGTCCAGTCCGTCCCTGGCCAACGCGGCCATAAAATTCCGGGGCGAGCCGTAGAGCCGCTTCAGGACAGAGCGGCTGTCAAAGGACAGGTACTCCTCCCGAGAGATCACAGGAGTGTACAGATTGCTCTTGCCGTCCCGTTGGACGGAGACAAAGCCCTTTTCCGCCAACCGGGTCAGATAGGTGTTGATGGTATTGCGGGACCACTGGAAGGAAACCAATGCGTGATCCAGAGCCAGACGCGGCACGTCTGTGCCGAGAGACCAGAGCGCCTTCATGACCTCCAGTTCTGTGTCGGGCAGTCGCTTCATATGTGTATTCCCTCTCTTACTTCATTTGTCGTCGATAAGATTATACTATATAAGAAGCGTATTACAGTCAAGTTACAGAGCAGTAACAACTGTTGCTTGTGACATGAATTGTCTGTATGTATGGTCACCATAGGTTTGGAGAAAATAAGGTAAAAGGATGCGTTTTGGCGTAGGGATGTGAAAGATACTTTCCAACAAATCTTCCAACAAACGGCCTAAAATTGCTTAAAATCAAAGAGGACGAGCGGGGAGCGGTTAAGAACGGAACCCCTTGCGCCGCAAGGACTAGCTGGCACAGATTAAAATGAATGGACACTCCGCAAAAAATGCCGATACTTTTTGGTAAGGATGAGGTCGCCAGTTCAAATCTGGCTAGCAGCGCCACGAAAACCGCTTAAATCTTTGGGTTTGAGCGGTTTTCCTTTTACATTTCAACTAAAATCAGGCCTCCGGAAGATGCGTTCCGGAGGCCTGATTTAGTTTGCCTGTTGCTTTGCCAGGGCAGCGCTGGTGCCGTGAGGGGACACCTTTTTGCGATAGAGCACATAGGAGAGTACAGCGGTTGCCCCTTCGGTGATCCAGAATGCGTGCCAGACGCCTGTTGGGCCAAAGGGAAGACTCAGAAGAAAGGCGACGGGAATGATTAGCAGGGCGTAGCGGAGCAGGGAGATCACCAGAGAGGGGCTACCCATACCCAAACCCTCCAGAGCGCCGCTGGAGATGACCGACACGGAGGAGACCACAAAGCCAATGCTGATGATGCGCAGAGCGGTGCCGCCCACTGTAATGGTGTCGGCATTGGAGGAGAACAAGCCGACCAGCAGGTTGGGGATGACCCAGCAGAGGACGGTCCCAACCGCCATAATGCAGACGGACAGGATAAGTGCGGTGCGGTATATACGCTTTACCCTGGCGTACTCCTTGGCTCCGAAATTGTACCCGATGATAGGCCGCATTCCCTGGACAATACCATTGGCCGGCAGATACAGGAAGGTTTGCAGCTTGTAATACACGCCCAGAACCAGAACATAGACCTGAGAATAGGCTGCCAGGATCAGATTCAGACATGAGATCATCAGCGACGGCAGCGCCAGATTCAGCGTGGCGGGGATACCTACGGAGTACATCCGCTTGGCCAGTTCCCGGTCAAAAAGCTGGGTGCTGAAGCGAATACGGACGGGGACGTGTCCCACGAAATAGCAGATGAGGTAGACGCACAGACTGAAGGTCTGTCCGATACCTGTCGCCAAAGCCGCACCCTCGATTCCCATCTGGGGAAAGGGCCCCCAGCCAAAAATCAGCAAGGGATCCAAAATGATATTGGTCACGCAGCCTGACAGCATACACAGCATGGTCATCAGCATCTTTCCGGCTGCCTGAAAAATCTTTTCCATAGACATGGAGACGGCCACAAAGACCGCAAAACCAAAGGCGATGCGGGAATAGCGGACCCCAAACTGGATTACCAGGGGCTCTGTTGTAAACAGCCCCAGAAAAAAGGGCATAATCAGGATACATCCCGCAGTCAACAAAACGCCGTGGACAGCATTATATACAATGCTCTGAGCTGCGGCGGCGTTTGCCCTTTGGTACTCCTGGGCGCCCAGGTGATAGGAGATCACGGCATTTGCGCCGATGGAAAAGCCGATGGTCACCGCATTGATCAGATTCTGTATGGGAAACACCAGAGACAGTGCGGTCATGGCGTCTTCGCTGATCTGGGCAACATAATAGCTGTCCACAATGTTGTATAGTGACGCCACCATCATGGAGATCACCATGGGTAGTGACATGGAGAGGACCAGCGGTAATACAGGCCTGGTTTTCATAAAGGTTTGCTGCATACAGATTCTCCTCTTCCGTAAAAATAAAAAGCTATATTCTCCCTTGTTTATCTCATCCACAAGGAAAAATATAGCTTTCGCACTTCTTATGCTATCATAACTTTTTGCGTCTGTCAATGCACAGCCGGCAGCGCTATAATAAAGCGGCTGCCGCCGCCGGGGGCCTCTTCCACCCGGACCGCCCCGCCGTGGAGCTCCGCAATGGCCCGCACCAGGGAGAGGCCCAGGCCGGCGCCGCCCAGCTGTCGGGAGCGGGATTTGTCCACCCGGAAAAAGGGCTCAAAGACCTGTTCCCGCAGCTCCTGAGGAATGCCGCTACCCTGGTCGGACACCTCCACCCGGAACAGGTGGTCCTGCCGGGCCGCCCGAATGGTTACCGTTCCATTGGGACGGTTATATTTGATGGCGTTTTCCACCAGGTTGGAAAAGGCCCGTTCCAGCAGAGTGGCGTTTCCCGGGACAGTTCCAGGCTCTGCCTGTAACTGGATGCGGATGTTCTGCTCTGCTGCCAGAGCCTCCAGGCCGTCTACCGTGCGGGCCAGCAGCTGGGCCAGGTCGATGGGCTCGTCCCGCTCCAGCTCATCCATGTTGGTGAGGGCCAGCAGATCGCCCACCAGATCGGACAGACGGTTGGTGTGCTCCTCCAGTACGTTCAGCAGCGCTGCGGTTTCCGCCGTGTCGCACAGGCCTTTTTTGCGAAACAGGGCGATGCGGGTTTTCAGGACCGCCAGCGGAGTCCGCAGTTCATGGGCGGCGCACTGGGAGAATCGCTTCTGACGGGCAAAGGCCTGACTGAGATTTTGCGACATTTGGTTGAAGGAGACCGTCAGGCCAGCCACCTCGTCCCCGCTGGAGGGTACGGGCAGGGGCCGGTCCAGATCTGCCGCCGTCCGGCTGCGGATCTGCTGGTCCAGCCGGCGCAGAGGAGACAGGGCCTTCCCGGTAAGCCAATAGACCATCCCGCACCCCGCCGCCACAATGACCCCCATGGCGACCAGGCTCTGAGTCCGGAAGGCCTGCCGGGCGGGGAGGGCGGCCTGGGCCAGGGAGAGGGACGCCATGGGGGCGGAGGAGGCAGACCCCACTGTCTGCGCAGGTTGGATGGGAATGGCCTCAATGGCGTCCGCCATCTCGTAGGCGTAATAATTATGGCTGAGGGTGAGCAGCAGGCAGCAGGCCGCCAGCAGCACGCCGCACACCAGGGTCACCCGCAGCCGCAGGGAAAGACTGCGTTTCACGGCGCCACCTCCAGATAATATCCCTGCCCGATCTTGGTTGTAATGGGGTCATAGCCCAGGGTGTCCCGCAGTTTTTTCCGCAGGGAGGAGATGTGCATCCGCACGGAATGGCTGAAGGGGTTGGAGTCGGACGCCCAGATGTGTTCCAGCAGCTCCTCCTGACTCACGGTATTTCCTGGGTGGAGCATCAAATGCTCCAGGATGCCGAACTCCTTGCGGGTCAGCGGAAGGGGAGTTCCATAGGCCGAGATCTCCCGTTTTCCGGAGTCCAGCATCAAAGGCCCTGCGGTGACCGCTGTGCTTCGCGAGACAAAGTCCCGGCGGAGGAGGCTGCGTACTCTGGCCTCCAGTTCCTCCAGCTCAAAGGGCTTTGTCAGGTAGTCGTCCGCCCCCAGATCCAGGCCTTCCACACGGTTTGCCAGAGTGCTCCTTGCGGAGAGGATCAGCACCCGCAGGCGGGGCCTCTCCCGGCGGACGGCCTGTAAGATGTCCAGCCCGTCCATCCCGGGCAGATTCAGATCCAGGACCACCAGATCATAGGGCTCCACCAGAAGCCGCTCCCAGGCCTCCAGGCCGTCATAGCAGCGCTCCACCGTGTAGCGCTCCAGCTCCAGGTCCTCGGCAATATCGTCGCACAGCTGACGCTCATCTTCCACCACTAAAATTCTCATGCCAAAACTCCTGCTGTTTTCTTTTATGGTACCACAGGTCAGGTCAAATCCGTGTCAAGGTCTCCTTGACACGGATTTGACCTGTGTTATGGTATCATGTCCGGCGTCAAATGAAAATACAGGAGGCATTCCAATGAACAAGAAAACAGTTTTGGCCGGAGCGCTGGCCCTCTGCATGACTCTTTCCGCCTGCGGCAGCAAGACGCCCAGCCTGGAGGAGGTGGAGGCCGCCATCCGTGACGGCTCTGTTACCGTCGAGGACGCCCTGGACAAGGGCTGGGTCGACCAGGCATGGGTGGATAACTATATGGAGGAAAACTCGGTTCCTGCGGCGGACAAGATCGCCATCAATATGGTGGGGGAGTTTGAGACCGAGACTGTGACCGGAGAGGCCTTCACCAATACTGATCTCTCCTCTGTGACTTTCATGGCGTTTCTGGACCCGGAGGATGGGGGCGCTGCCGGGTACTATGAGGAGCTGGTCAAGGCGGTGGAGAACGTCCGGGGGGCCGGAGCCGACATCGTCCTGTGTACCAAGGGGGGCATGGACGACCAGCTGTATCAGGACGCGCCCTTCCCGGTTGTAGCCTACAACGACTCCATGCAGGAGGCTCTGGCCCAGAATGACGAGATGGCCTCCGGCATCCCCTGCACCGGCGTGTGGTATGTGGATGGCTCCCTGGTCTCCGCCTGGCTCTCCACCGCGGACGCGGACTCTCTGGCGGAATCCGCCAAAAGCTTTGTGGATATGAAGGAGGAGCCTCAGGAGAGCGGGGACGGCAGCATGACGGCCATGCCCATGGGCTGAGGAACGGGCCATGCGAAAAATTTCTGTTGTCCTCCTCCTTGCCGCCGGAGTGCTGGTGGCAGCGGGGGCCCTGCGGGGGGAGACCGCCACGGTCCTGAACAAGGGGATCAATCTGTGTCTGGAGTGTGTTGGCATTGGCTAAAAAGCGACGGGGGAGCGGCCGGTGGCGCATACAGCTGCTTGCCACATTGGCCTTCAACCCCTTTCTGCAAAACTTTATCCAGGGAAAGCTGCACCGGGGGGCCAGCAAACAGGTCTGCGTGCCCGGCCTGAACTGCTACTCCTGCCCGGCGGCGGCGGGCTCCTGCCCCATCGGCTCGCTGCAGGCGGTGATCGGCTCCCCCAAATACCATGTGTCCTACTACATTGTGGGGATACTCCTTTTGTTTGGCGTCCTGCTGGGGCGGGTGGTGTGCGGCTTCCTGTGCCCCTTCGGCTGGTTTCAGGAGCTGCTGCACAAGATCCCCAGTAAAAAGTTCAGCACCCGGCCCTTTCGTATCCTCACCTATGTGAAATATATCGTGCTGGTGCTGTTTGTCATCGTACTGCCCATGACGGTGGTCAATGAGGTGGGGCTGGCCGACCCGTTTTTCTGCAAGTATGTCTGCCCCGCCGGGATTCTGGAGGGCGGACTGCCCCTGGCTCTGGTCAATGAGAACATCCGGGCCAGCCTGGGGGTGCTGTTTACCTGGAAAAGCTGTGTGCTGTTGGGGTTGATCGTACTGGCGGTCTTTTTTTACCGGCCATTCTGCAAGTGGATCTGCCCCCTGGGCGCCTTCTACGCCCTGTTCAACAAAGTCTCCCTCTGCCGGCTGTCGGTGGACGGGGACAAGTGTACCAGCTGCGGCGCGTGTAGCAGGGTGTGCAAAATGGATGTGGACGTATTCCGCCACCCCAACCACGCCGAATGTATCCGGTGCGGGGACTGTATCCGGGCCTGTCCCCATCAGGCCATTGGCAGGACCCCGATCCTGAATGCAAAACAGAAAAAGGAGCGTATTTCATGAAAAAAGTAATGTGTATGATTTTGACCGCGGCCCTTGGGCTGAGCCTGACCGCCTGTGGTTCCTCCGGTGATGAACTGGTCTCCAAAACCCCCTTTCCCACATTTTCCGAGCAGGATACCCAGGGGAACACGGTGACCAGCGAGATCTTTGCCGACTACGACGCCACCATCGTGAATTTCTGGAACAACGGCTGCGGCACCTGCATCGCGGAAATGCCCGAGCTGGAGGAACTTTATCAGGAGCTGAAGGAGAAAAACATCAACCTCATCGGGGTGGCCTCCGATTCCGGCGAAGGGGAGGAGCAGCGCAAGACCGCCCAGAACATCCTGGAGGAAAAGGGCGTGACCTACACCAATCTGTCCCCCGACCCTGAGAACGAGCTGTACCTGGACTTCATTTCCCAGCTGGCAGGCTATCCCACCACCTATGTGGTGGACAGCGAGGGCAACATTGTGGGCGCGCCCATCATCGGGAATGTAAAGGAACAGGAGGACACCCTGAAGGCCCGTCTGGAGCAGGCCATCGACGGCTGAGGGGCTGGTACAGCGCTCCTTTTGTGGTATAATAACCGCAGTCCAAACAGCCAGGCTGTTTGGGGCCGCCTTTCAGGCGACTGGGCGCGGCGAACTGCCGCGCACTGCGCTTGTTACACCATGGCCGAAACCGGCTGCACCGGTTTTTGCCGCGCTGCGGCGCACAAGCCGGAACGGCTTGCAGCCATGGTATAATAAACAGGCAGTTATGAGAAAGAGACAGGAGGAGATAGGGCCATGGAGTTTCACCCCATCCATCTGGACAGCTGGGCCCGGAGAGAACATTTTGAGCATTATCTCACGGAGGTGCCCTGCACCTACAGCCTGACGGCAAAGCTGGATATCACTCCCCTGGTGGAGGCCGGGGTGAAGCTCTATCCCACCATGCTCCACCTGCTGGCCCGGGCGGTCAACCGGCATCCGGAGTTCCGCATGGACTTTGACGCCGACGGCAACCTGGGCTGCTATACCACCGTGCATCCCTGCTATACCATTTTCCACAAGGACAGCGAGACCTTCTCCAATCTCTGGACCGCCTATATAGCGGATTATGAGGCCTTCTGCCGAGCCTACCGACAGGACCAGCAGCAATATGGCGGCAACCACAGCATGATGGCCAAGCCCGATGTGCCGCCCAATGCCTTCCCGGTCTCCATGCTGCCCTGGGAGAGCTTTGACGGTTTTCAGCTCAATCTGCAAAAGGGGTACCGCTACCTGCTTCCCATCTTCACCATGGGCAGGTACGAGCGGGAGGGGGAACGCTGCCGGATGCCCATCTCCATCCAGGTGCATCACGGGGCCTGTGACGGCTTTCATGTTTGCAGGCTGCTGTCCGAACTGAAAGAGGACATTGCCGGGGGAGCCTGGTAAACGGGATGGAGACGCCTGAACGACAAAAAAGAGGCGGCACAGCTTTTACGCTGTGCCGCCTCTTTTTTAACCTTCCGGGTCCAGAATTGCCTGGGACAGATCAATGGGATGGTCACACTGGTTGTCCACGTCGGTATCGTTGCCGGAAAACACGGTGCCTGCAAAGTCCAGGGGGATGTCGGTGGGTACGTTCTCCATCAGCACGGCGGTGCCGTTGTTGATGAACTGGTTGTCGTGGTAGCGGCTGTCCGAGGCAGACTGGCCGGTGGCGTTGAAGTGGAGGCCCACCTCGTTTTCCATAAAGGTACACTCGGTCACATTGATCCAGGCCTCCCCCTGGGACTGGAAGCCGGTCTTGTAGCCGGTGAAGGAGCAGCCAATGGCCCAGGCCTTGGTGGGGGCGATGATGCCGGTGTCGGTGCCGTCCCCCACGAAATCCATATCGTAGAAGTAGTTGATCCAGTAGAAGCTGGCGCTGCCGTCCATTGTCACCGAGCCCTTGAGGGTGGTGCGGTCCGCCCCCTGGTCGGTGCAGCCGTAGAACTCATAGGAGCGGCTCAGATTCAGATCTCCCTCATAGGTCACCGGGGGCAGGTAGATGTACACCAGATCGGAAGGGGCGATCTCCTTGGCGGTCTGATCCAGCAGGGCCTGGAGGTCCTCCACGGTGTCCATGGGGGTGTCCTCCCAGTGGTACTCGTGGGTGATGATGGCGGTAACATGGATGTTCTGGCGGACCCGGATCACGTCCCCATTCTTCATCTGGACGGTCCAGACGATCTGGGACTCTCCGGAATTGCCGGTGAAGTCCAGGGGGCAGATCATGGCGGCGTCGGGGGAGTAGTCCTCGTCGTGACGGGGCTCCCCGGGGGTGAGGGGATCGGCGGCATTCTCGTCGGGGACCACCTCCACGGTGACCTGCTCCACCAGCGGCTCAAACTCACTCCAGGCGTCGGCGCCGGTGGCGGCGTCGTTGACGTACCACCGGGAGGGCCAGCGGTACTGTTCGTCGGGAGCGCCCTGCTGGTAGATGTCGGGGGCGGGAGCGCAGCGGTCGTTGGGCCAGGCCACCAGCAGCTGGTAGGTTTTGTCCCCGCTCTCGTAGTATACCTCGCCCAGCGCGTCAAATTCCTGGGGCTCATAGGGCCGGTTGAAGTACCAGACTACCCCGCCAATGGCGGCGGCCACCGCCAGGATCAGCAGGCCCACCAGCAGCTTTTTCAGCAGGGGGATGGCGGTTTTTGCCTGCTTCCGGGGGTGAATATCCTTGGCACAGTGGGGACAGAAGGCGGCGTTTTCCGGCAGGTCCGCGCCGCAGTGGGGGCATTTGCGTTCCATAGTGGGATTCTCCTTTACTCAAAGGTGGCCTGGGACAGATCCAGGGGTTGGTCGCAGCGGTTGAGGATGCTCTGGGCGTTGGCCCGGAAGACGGAGCCCTGGAAGTTGAGGGTCACGTTGGTGGGTACGTTGTCCAGCAGCACCGCCACATCGTTGCCGAAAAAGCGGTTGTCGTTATACATGGAGTGGTTGGCGTATTCTCCCACGCTGTCAAAGTGGAAGCCGATGCCGTTGCTTTGGAAGGTACAGCCGATGACGTTGGCCCAGCTGGTGCCGTAGGCATAGACTCCGGTGTCCCAGCCGGTGAAGGTGCAGTTGGTGGCCCGGAAAGAAATGGAGCCAGAGAGACCGGTGCCGCTGCCCCTTCCCGCAAAGTCAATGTCCTGGAGATAGGCGATCTCGCTGTCGGGAGCTACCACCTGAACGGGGCCGGTAAAGGTGGTGCGGTTTCCTGCTTCGTCGGCGGAGCCGTACAGGTTTATGCTCCGGCCCCGAATGGTGATACCGTCCTCGTAGGTCACCGGAGGCAGATAGAGGTTGATGACCGCCACCGGGTCGTTCACCTGGCCGCCAATGGTGTCGATGAGTGCCTGCAGGTCCTCCGCCGTGTCCATGGGGTAGTCCTCCGGGTAGTAGTCATACACCGGGATGGGAACGACCTCATAGGTCTGCCGGAGGTAGATGGTGTCTCCGTTTTTCATTTGGAAGGTCCATACCAGCTCCGCCGTGCCGCTCTCCCCGGTAAAGTCGATGAGGGAGATGAGGGGGCACTCGGGCGCTCCCTCGTTGTAGGCGGGCTGGGAGCACAGGTAGGGGGAGGAGCTGTCCTCCTGGCCGATGAAGGCCGCACTGACCTCCTCCACCTCCGCCAGGAAGGCGTCGGAGACATCGCTGCCGGTGCTGTCGTTGATAAACAGCCGGGAGGGCACCCGATACTGGCCCTCCGGCTCCCCCGGAATGGTCATCTCCGGCACGGGGGTGTAGCGGTCCACGTGCTGGGTGAGCAGGAGCTGATAGTCCCCGTAGCGGACCTCCCCATAGCCGTCGTAGGTTTTGGGGGCGAAGGCCAGCCACAGTCCGAACCCCACGGCGGCCAGCAGCGCCAGAGCCAGCAGCCCAAGCAGCAGCTTTTTCAGCAGGGGAGTGGCGGTTTTTGCCGCTTTCCGGGGGTGGATATCCTGGGCGCAGTGGGGGCAGAAGGAGGATTCCGACCGCAAAGGCGCGCCGCAGTGGGGGCATTTGTGATCCATCTCTTATCCTCCGTTCCCCTGGTAGTCCAGCATGGTGTAGCCCAGCAGGTTGTAGTCCCGGTCCAGCAGCAGGTAGCACATCCACCGGCCCTCATTGGGCAGGAACTCCTCCAGCCGTTGGATCTCCCGGCACTGGCGCTCCAGCTCCGGGCCGTGGAGGGTGTGCCACAGGGTGTAGATCTGGGCGTCGTCCTTCCGAAGCACCGGGCCCTGGCCGGTGTTGTAGCCCTTCAGGAACCACACCGCCCCGGAGGAGGGGATCTCCTCCGGCGGGATGTAGGTGGAGAAATCGTCCTCCCAGTTGCCCTCAAAGGCGGCCAGCTCCGCCTCGTAGAGGTGGGTGAAGTCGTAGTCGCAGTTCACCACGTCCATCTGCCACTTGCCGTCCCCCAGGCTGGTGGGGGAGCCGATGAAATAGCCCATCAGGTGGGTGTTGCCGTCAAAGATCAGCAGAGCCACCCGGTTGTTGGAGTCGCCCCCCGCGTCGTACATCCCACGCTCCCCCACAGCGCTTTCGGCGCCACGGGAGGACACCAGAATGGCCATCTGGAAGCTGTCCACCAGATAGTCGTCGATGTTGTCGCCCGTCTTGATGGTGGTGCCAAAGTCGATGCAGGTGAGGGTGGGGAAGAACGCCTCCAGATATTCGGGGGTGACCGTCACCATGCCGTCCTCGTCCTCCTGAAAGACCACCGGCGTGGTCTCCCCGGCGGGGAGTTTGGCGGGAGGCTCATGGAGCAGCGCCCAGCCCACCAGGACGGCCGCCGCCGCGATGGCCAGAGCCAGCATCCATTTCAGACCCTTCCGCCACAGGCGGGCGGGAACGGGGGCCGCCTCCCGGGTACGGATGCTCTGGGCGCAGTGGGGACAGAAGGAGGACTCCGACCGCAAAGCTGCGCCGCAGTGGGGGCATTTGTGTTCCATAGGGATCATCTCTTTCATGTAAAGGTAGCGCCTCCGGTGTCAATGGCATGGGCGTTGGGGTTGAGGATGGTCGCCACGTTGCCGTCAAACAGGCAGCCGGTAAAGTCGATGGTTCTGAGGCCGGGCACCCGCAAAAGGTCCACCGCCACCGTGTTGTTCCGGAAGGTGTTGTTGGTAAAATCGGTGTAATTGCAGTAAGTTCCGCCGCTGTCGAAGCGGAAGCCGATGTCGTTGTCGGTGAAGAGGCAGTCTTTGGGGTTGGCCCAGGCCTCCCCGCCCACCAGCAGACCGATGTCCCAGCCGGTAAAGGAGCAGTCCAGCACCCGGTACTGGGCGGCCACGGTGAGGCCGGTGCCGGTGCCGTTCCCCACGAAGTCGATGTGTTCGATGTCGCACAGGGGGTCCTCCTCCGGCGACAGCACCACCGGCCCCAGGAAAGTGGTGCGCCGGCCCTGCCCGTCGGTGGAGCCGGAGAGGTTGATGCCCCGCCGGTCGATGACGAGGCCGCCCTCATAGGTCACCGGCGGCAGGTGAATCCGCACCACCGTGGACAGGGGGACCTCCGCCTGGATCTGATCCACCAGGGCCTGGAGGTCCTGGGTGGTGTCCATATCGTAGTCCTCCGGGTAGTAGTGGGCGGTGTCCACCCTCTGGAAGTCGATCTTCTGGCGGAGAAAGATGGTGTCCCCGTTTTTCATGGTGATGGTCCACTCCACCTCCACCGGCCCCTCACTGCGGCCGGTAAAATCCAGAGTGGTCAGGGCCAGGCCATCGTAGGGGTCCTCGGGGTCCAGAGGCAGGGAGCAGACCACCGGGGAGGGGCTGTCCGGCGGCTGGATCACCCGGGTCTGGAACTGCTGCATCTGGTTGAAAAAGACCCGTCCCGCGTCCTGGCCGGAGTCCACATGAGTGACGAACAGCCGGGAGACCCGGTCGTAGACCCCGCCCTCCTCCACCTGCATGGTATGGGCCGCCTGGGGGACGGCGTCGGTTTGGCAGGTGAGGAACAGGTGGTAGTCGTTACCGTTTAGGTTGTAGGTCAGTTCCCCCCAGCCCTCATATACATCGGGGGTAAAGGTGCCGTACACCAGCCAGCCCGCCCAGCCAAGGACGGCCAGCACCAGCAGCAGAAGAGTCCGCTTGAACGGCTTCAGCCACCGGCGGACGGGTGTGTCCACCTCTTGCCGGGTGCGGCGGTTTTGGGCGCAGTGGGGACAGAAGGAGGCCTCCGCCGGAAGGGGTGTGCCGCAGTGAGGGCAGCGTAAATTCATAGCACTCGCCTCCCTCAGTCAAAGGTGGCACGGGTGAGGTCGGTGGGGTGGCCGGCGGGGTTGGAGAGGTTCAGGCCGTTGCCGGAGAAGGCGCAGCCGTTGAAGTAGAGGATCTTGGCTCCGGGTACCCGGAGCAGCTCCACGGCAGTGCCGTTGTTCCGGAAGGTGTTGCCCTCCAGCATATTGCCGTTGACGTAGTCCCCCACGCTGTCGAAGCGGAAGCCCACGCCGTTGTCCTCAAACCAGCACCCGGTGGGGTCGGCCCAGTCGTCTCCGCCCACCAGCAATCCGGTATCCCAGCCGGTGAAGAGGCAGTCCCGCACCCGGCCGTCGGCCTCCACGGTGAGGCCGGTGCCCGAGCCGCTGCCCCGGAAATCAATATTCTCAATGAAGCACTGGGGGCCCCGGTCCACGTCCACCGTCACTGGGCCCAGAAAGGCGGTGCGCATCTTCTTGTCATCCACGGTGCCGTACAGGTTGATGGGACGCCCGGTGATGGTGAGGCCTCCTTCGTAGTGGACGGGGGGCAGATTGATCCGTACCACCGTGGGCAGGGGAATCTCTGCCTGGATCTGATCCACCAGGGCCTGGAGGTCCTCAATGGTGTCCATGTCGTAGCCCTCCGGGGTGTAGTCCACCACATCCACCGGCTCGATCACCATTTTGTGCCGCAGCAGGATGGTGTCCCCGTTTTTCATGTTTAGGGTCCACCGGATCTCCGCCGCCCCCCGGCTCTGACCGTCAAAATAGAGCGGCGAGAGGGCCATTCCCTCGGCGGCGGAATCGCCCTGATAGGTGGGCTGCTGCCAGGTGATGGGGGAGGGGTTGTCCTGGGCCTGGACCACCTGGACCTGAATGGTCTCGATCTGCTGGCGAAAGACCTGCCCGGCGTCGGCGCCGGAGTCCACATGGGTGACAAAGAGCTTGGCGGCCCGGTCATAGTCCCAGTCCTCGATGGTCTGCACGGTATATACCGGCTCCGGAGTGCTGTCGTTGCGGAAGGTGACGGCCAGATGGTAGTCGTTGTCGTTCAGACGGTAGGTCAGCTCCCCCCAGCCGTCATATGTGTCGGGGGTAACGGCGTCATAGAGCAAACAGACCGCCGCCGCCAGGGCGGCCAGCACCGCCAGCAGCACGACCCGCCGCAGGGGCCGCAGCCACCGGCGGAGGGGCGGCTCCGCCTCCCGCCGGGGGCGGAGGGCTTCCATGCAGTGGGGGCAGAAGGAGGCCTCGCTGGGGAGGGGAGCGCCGCAGGAAGGGCAGGGCTTGGTCCCGCCGGTCATGTCACAAGACCTCCATCAGCCGCAGCACGTTGCGGTAGCGGTGCTGGGGATTGACGTGGGTGCAGCGGTCCACGATGCGGCCCATTTTGCCCCCCGCCAGCTTCTTGGAGGGATGCTCTCCGGTGAGCATCACGTTGATGAGCACCCCCAGGGAGTAGATGTCGGTGCGGATGTCCGACTGGGACAGGCCGTACTGCTCCGGGGCGGCAAAGCCGGTGGTGCCCAGGATCTGAGTATCGTTGTCGTGCTCCGGTTTATGTAAACGGGCGGCGTCGAAGTCGATGAGCACCGCCTCGTCTCCCCGGAGGATGATGTTCTCCGGCTTCACGTCACGGTGGACGGCGCCGATGGAGTGGAGGACCCACAGGGCCTTGCATACCTGACGGACGATCTTCCGGGTCTCCTCAGGTGAAAAGAGGGCCTCCTGCAACAGGAAGCCCAGGGTGTCGCCCTCAATAAATTCCTCCAGCGCCAGGACCTTGTTTCCATCCACCGCCACCTCGTACACGGTGGGCAGGTTGGGACAGGTGTAGTCCAGCAGCTTTTGATAGACTTCCGGATTGCCGGTAAAACGGCGCAGCACCAGCCGTTTGCCGGTGGCCTTGTGTCGGATGAGCTGTACGCTGCCCCGGGGGCTTTCCTTTAAAATCCGGACCAGTTCATACTCCTCCTGAAGCGCATTGGTAAGCCAGGTATAAATAGAAATCACCCCTGAAAAACTTTGTACACTATGCAGTGGGCATATTGTATCCAAGTACAAAGTGTTGTACATTTAGTATAAATAGAGTATAAACGATTTCCAGCGCAAAGTAAAGAGGAGTGGCAGAGATGGAAAATAAGACCACAGATAACCTGAGTCAGGAGTTGATGAGCGAGGCAAATATTGATTCTTATCTGCAGGACAATCAGCCCTTCTTTGCCAACCAGAGCATTGCGGAGCTGTTGGCGGAATTATATCGGAAAAAGGACTTCTCCAAGGCGGCCCTGGCCCGGAAGGCGGGGATGAGCGAGGTCTATCTCCACCAGGTCTTTGCCGGCCGGCGCAATCCCTCCCGGGACCGGCTGCTCTGCCTGTGCGTGGGGCTGGAGACCACTCTGGAGGAGGCCCAGCGGCTGCTCAAGCAGGCCAGCTATGCCCCTCTCTATCCTCGGCTGAAGCGGGACGCCATCATCAGCTTCGGCATTGTGCATCACATGGAGCTGGGGGAGATCAACGACAAGCTGTTTTCGGAAAACGAAAGGACCCTGTATTGATGCCATCCACCAAATGAGAGGAGCGAACTATATGAAAACCATTGCAAAAAAGATCTGCGCCGGGGCGCTGGCCCTGGTGCTGTCCGTGTCCATGCTGCCCGGGGCGGCCCTGGCGGCAGAGAGCCTGGATAACTTTCAAAAGGTCAATACCTACACCGCCGGGAAATTCACCGACGTAGCCGCTTCCAGCTGGTACGCCGAGAGCGTGCAGAAGGCCTACGAGCTGGACCTGGTGAAGGGAAGCAGCGGCAACACCTTCTCCCCCACCCAGAACCTGACCATCAGTTCTACCCTGGCCCTGGCCTGCCGCCTGCACAGCATCTACCACACCGGCAAGGCCGACTTCCAGCAGGGTGAGCCCTGGTACCAGGTGTATGTGGACTACGCGGTGGAAAACGGCATCATCACCGCCGGCCAGTTCACCGACTACAACGCCAACGCCACCCGCCGTCAGTTCGCCGGCATCCTGGTGAAGGCCCTGCCCGCCGAGGAACTGAAGGCCATCAACACCATCGAGGACGGGGACATCCCCGATCTGGCCGCCGGTTCTGCCAACTACGGGGATATCTACACCCTCTACCGGGCGGGCATCCTCACCGGCAGCGACAAGTACGGCACCTTCCTGCCTGAGACCCCCATTGACCGTGCCTCGGTAGCCACCATTATCTCCCGCATGGCGCTGCCCGACCAGCGCCGCCAGGTGACCCTGGAGGAGAAGCCGGTGACCATTACCGCCATCACCCTGGATAAGACCACCCTGGCCATTCAGCAGGGCGAGAGCGGCAAGCTCACCGCCTCTGTCACCCCCGCCAACTCCACCGAGAAGCTGACCTGGACCAGCTCCAACAAGAGCGTGGCCACCGTGGCCGGTGACGGTACTGTGACCGCCGTGGCCCCCGGCACTGCCGTCATCACCGCCGCCGCCCCCAGTGGCGTCAAGGCCACCTGCACCGTCACCGTGTCCAAGCGGGCCCTGTCTACCCAGCCCCTCTATGAGGACTCCAACGTCAGCATCAAGTTCTCCAAGGTCCAGAAGAGCAGATATGACGCCGGCGAGGCCGAGCTCTATCTGGACGTGACCAACAAGACGGGGAGCACCATCACCGTTCAGGCCGATGCGGTGAGCCTCAACGGCTACACCTTTAACGACCTGGTCATGAGCGCCGACGTATCCGCCAACTCCACCGGTACCGTCAGGGTTACCATCAAGAACTATGATTCCTCCCTGGTGAACCTGAACAGCGTCCAGACTGTGGGCGGACAGTTCCGGGTCATTCTGGGCGGCGTGGGCAGCGGCTCCAAGACCACCCATGCCCGCTTTGACGCCACCAACCTGTACACCGGCAAGACCGACGACACCATCCCTGCCGTCAGCGGCAAGGAGAAGCTGTACAGCGACGAAAATGTGGAATTCTACTACGGCAAGACCCAGAAGTACCGCCACTCTGACGACGGCAGCCAGATCGAGGTCTACCTGCTGGTCCGCAACAAAACCAACTTCACCGTGATGATCCAGAACGACACCGTGGTCATCGACGGCAGAAGCTATGACCGCACCACCATGTCCCACCCCGTCCTGGCCCACTCCACCGGCTATGTGAAGGTCACCGTGAGAGAGTACAGCGGCCCCACTCCCTCCACCGTTACCACTGTGGGAGGCGACTTCCGCGTTATTGACGACCTGGGCGACCGGGGCACCTACACCATTACCCTGGGCGGCGGCTCCAGCGGCGGCTGGGAAGGCGGCGGTGACGGCGATGGTGACGGCGGCGATAACGGTTCCTCCTCCGGCGGCAGCTCCGGCGGCAATACCGGCAACATGGATCTGGACGCTACTTACAGCGGCTACTCCAACATTCCCGACTTTGGCGGTATCTTCGGTGTCACCCCCATGAGTGAGGAGCCGGACGACAACTCCACCATGTATGTCTATGACCTGAAGGATATCCCCGGCGGACCCAGCAACCGGCGGGATGTGCTGGACCTCTACGTCAAGCTGCTCAAGGGGAAAGGCTTTGTGTACTCCAACAGCCAGGGCGGTATAAACTACGGCTACACCTATGACGTCTATCAGAGAGGCATACTCCCCTCCCTGGAGTATATGGTAAGCGTGGGCACCATTTACAAGGGCACTACTCCCGTTGCCATCGCCATCAACGTGATCGATATGCAGAAATGACCGACTGTCTTTTCCTGTGAAAAGCGGCCGCCTTCGGGCGGCCGCTTTTTCCACCGCCGGCGTTTCCATACTTGCGGTTTTACACCGGGCGTATTACAATAAGATTGTACAAATCAGACAAGGAGGTGCCCCATGAAACTGACCTTTTTCGGCGCAGCCCGCGCCGTGACCGGCAGCTGCCACTGTGTGGAGTGCGGCGGGAAGAAAATTTTGGTGGACTGCGGCCTGCAGCAGGGCAGGGACGAGCGGGACAACCAGGAGCTGGACTTTAACGCCGGGTACATCGACGCGGTGGTGGTCACCCACGCCCATATTGACCACTCCGGCCGTATCCCCCTGCTGGTGAAGCAGGGATTTACCGGCAACATCTACTGCACCCGTCTCACGGGGCAGCTGCTGAGCATTATGCTGCGGGATTCCGCCCACATTCAGGAGAGCGACGCCCAGTGGCAGAACCAGAAGGGCAGGCGTGCCGGCGCCGAGCCGGTGGAGCCCCTCTACACCGTGGCCGACGCCGAGGCCGCCATCAAGCACATCGTCACCTGTGAGTACGGCACCCGCCTCCAGATCGAGGACGGGGTGAAGGTGCGCTTTGTGGACGCGGGCCACCTGCTGGGCTCGGCCAGCGTGGAAATGTGGCTCACCGAGGGGGAGGAGACCCGGAAGGTGGTATTTTCCGGCGACATCGGCAACCGGGACCAGCCCATCATCCGGGACCCGGAGTACATCAGGGAGGCCGACTACGTCCTCACCGAATCCACCTACGGTGACCGGCTTCACGACATGGACAAGGACCCGGACTACACCGGGGACCTGGCCGCCATCATCGACGAGACCCTGGGCAAGGGCGGCAACGTCATCATCCCCTCCTTTGCCGTGGGCCGCACCCAGGAGCTTTTGTACTTCATGCGGGAGATGAAGGAGCAGGGACTAGTGAAGAGCGTGCCCAACTTCCAGGTGGTGGTGGACTCCCCCCTGGCGGGCGAGGCCACCCGCATCTTCTCCGGCGACCTCCACGGCTATCTGGACGAGGAGGCCATTGCCGCCCTGAAGGGAGGGGCCCTGTTCCAGTTCCCCGGCCTCACCATCACCGAGTCCAGCGAGGAGTCCCGGGCCCTCAATGAGGACAAGACTCCCAGGGTCATCATCTCTGCCTCCGGTATGTGCGATGCCGGCCGGATCCGCCACCATCTGAAACATAACCTGTGGCGGCCCGAGTGTACCGTAGTCTTTGTGGGCTTCCAGGCCGAGGGCAGCCTGGGCCGGCGGCTCATCAACGGGGTCACGTCGGTGAAGCTGTTCGGCGAGGAGATCGCCGTCCGGGCCAGGATCGTCAACTTCCACGGCCTCAGCTCCCACGCCGACCGGGACGGCCTGCTGCGGTGGATCGAGAGCTATAACCCCAAGCCCCGGCAGGTATTTGTGGTCCACGGCGACGCGGAGGTCACCGAGATCTACGCCAACACCCTGCGCCAGCGGGGACTGGCCGCCCACGCCCCCAACTATGAGGAGGTCTACGACCTGCTCACCAACAAGATGCTCTCTCCCGGCCTGCCGCCGGAGCAGAAGCCCGCAGCCACCCCCGGCGCCTCTCCCGCCTACCAGCGGCTGGAGGAAGTGGGCCGCAAGCTGATGGAGGTCATCGCCCACAACAAGGGCGGCACCAACAAGGACCTGGGCAAGTTTGCCGACCAGCTGCGGGCCATCATCGAGAAGTGGGACCGCTGATATCTGCCATACAAAAAGGCCGCCCGATATGGGCGGCCTTTGTTGTTATGCGGGGATGGCCCCGTAGCCGAATTTGGCCCGGTAGTACCACAAAAAGCCAATGGACAGCAGGCAGGAGACAGCCTCCGCCACCGGCACCGCGATCCATACCCCAGTGACCCCAATGATCCGGGGCAGCAGGAGCAGCCCGGCCATGAGGAAGCCGAAGGTGCGGGCGAAGGAGATAAGGGCGGAGGTCCGCCCGTCGGACAGGGCGGTGAAGAGGGCGGAGGCAAAAATGTTGATCCCGGCAAAGAGGAAGGTGGGGGCAAAGAGGTGGAAGCCCTCCAGGGCCAGAGCATTGACCTGGGTACCGGCGGGGGAGAACACCCCCACGATGACCGGGGCCAGCACCAGAGCGGCGGCCAGAATGCCCACGGCGGCGCACAGGATGAACCGGGTGCAGTGGCGGAAGGTGGCGCGCAGCCGGTCATACCGCTCCGCCCCCTGGTTGAAGCTGAACACCGGGGCCACACCCATGGAGAAGCCCAGGAACAGAGCCACCAGCAGGAACTGAGCGTAGAGCACGATGGTGATGGCGGACACCCCCGGCTCTCCCAGAAACTCCATCATAATGGCGTTGAAGAAAAAGGTGGTGACGGCGGTGGACAGGTTGGTCACCATCTCGGAGGAGCCGTTGAAGCAGGCCTTGCCCAGCAGAGGCCAGTTGGGCCGGGGCCGGGCAAAGCGCAGCCCCTCCTTCCGGGTGAGGAAGAAGACCACGCCGCACACCGCCGGGATGCAGTAGCCGGTGACGGTGGCCACGGCGGCTCCGGCAATGCCCATTTGCAGCGGCCCCATGTACAGCCAGTCCAGCACGCCGTTGGTGACGCCGGCGGCGATGGTGAGCCCCAGCCCCAGACCGGGCTTGCCCGCCGCCACAAAGAAACTCTCAAAAAGCAGCTGGAGCATGGCCATGGGAGTGAAGAGCAGCAGGATACGCAGGTAGCAGGCGGTATCCGCCAGCAGCAGGTCGCTGGCCCCCAGCAGACGGGCCAGAGGCTCTGCGCCGAAGGCTGCCAGCAGGGCAAAGAATACCCCGGCGCACACTGCCGTCACCGCCAGAAAGCCAAAGGTGTGCCGGGCTCCCTCCAGGTCCCCCGTCCCCATCCGGTGGGACACCACGGCACTGCCGCCGGTGCCCAGCATGATACCCACCGCCAGCACGATGCTGATGGCGGGGTAGGCGATGTTGATGGCAGCCAGGGCGTTCTCGCCCACCAGCCGGGAGGTGAGCACCCCGTCCACAATGGTGTACAGGGAGGTCACCAGCATCATGATGGTGGTGGGCAGGGCAAAGCGGAGCAGTCCGCCCAGAGTAAAGTCCTGATCCAACCGGTTTTTCATGGCCTGTTCCCTCCATTTCCAGCAAGCGTTTACAAGCAGCACAAATCATGATAAGCTATCGGGTAACCCGATAGTCAAGAGGGAGGTTTGCGCCATGGATCAAACGGAGATGCGCTTTACCACCGGGGAGTTTGCGGCCCTGTGCGGCGTCACCAAGCACACCCTGTTCCACTACGATGAGATCGGCATCTTCTCTCCCGCCATCCGGGGGGAGAACGGCTACCGTTACTACGCCCCAGTGCAGATCGAGGTGTTCCAAGTCATTTCCGTCCTCAAGGAGCTGGGAATGCCCCTGTCCGACATCAAGGCCTACCTGGACCGGCGCAGCCCGGAGGCGCTGCTGGAGCTGCTGGAAGAGGAGGCGGCCGCCCTGACGGAGAAGCTGTCCCGGCTGCGTCGGCTGCGGACCCTGATCCGCCGGAAAGCGGAGCTGACCCGGCAGGCTCTGGCTGTTCAGCCCGGCCAGGTAGTGGTGGAGGAGTGGCCCCAGCGGTGGTATGTGGCCACCGCCGCCCCCGGTATCACCGACGTGGGCAAATACGTCCACATCCTGGCCCGCCATCTGGAATACTGTGAGGCCCATCAGGTGGCCAGCCCCTACGCCCTGGGGGCCATCCTGCCGGTGGGGGCCGCCCGGCGGGAGGACTGGGAGGGCTATACCTACTGCTACACCCAGGTGGACAGGCCCATCGGAGGAGTGCGGCTGCTCACCGCTCCGGCGGGACGTTATCTGACCTACTTCCATGCCGGCAGTTTTGACACCGTTCGGGAGGGCTACCGGCGGCTGCTGGAGTGGGCCGATGTCCACGGCCTGGCACTGGGGGAGCTGTTCTGGGAGGATGTGCTGCTGGACGAACTGCGGGCAAGGGCTACGACCAGTATCTGCTGCGGCTGTCGGTGTTTCTCCCGGAGGAGACTGACGGCGGAGATCAGGGTGTGCTCTGATCTCTGTCCCCCAGACTGGAATTGAGTTTTTTGACGCTGCGCAGGGCCAGCATATACTGGATACCCCAGATCAGGAAAAAGAGCAGAGTAAAAATAGCCAGATAGCCCAGTACGCCCGTTAGGCTGCGCTCCATCCAGTGACAGAAGTAGGCGGTGGGGATCAACAGGGCGGCCCCCAGCAGGAAGTAAACAGCAGTCTGCCGGGCCAGGCTCCACCGCTCCAGCTCCCACAGCACGGAACCGGCGGCAAAGCCTGCGCCGATCAGGCCGCACAGGGCGGTCTGGATCAGGACAGCCTGGGCCTCACTTCCCACCTGGGCCGCAAAGGTGGGCATACAGGGATAAAAGGCCCCGTTTCCCCAGGACAGGGAGGAAAAAACAGTGATGATATGCCCGATGGCGATCCCCAGAGGAATGCCCAGCAATCCCCGCAGAAGCAAATTCTTTTTCATACGGTTCACCTCACAGACCAAATCGTTTTTTCAGCTTTGGGACATACCGCCTGGAGACATAGGTGGTGGTGCCATCGGTCAGCTTTACCCGGATGGTGCCGGTCAGGCTCAAATCAAAGCTGTGGACCTTTTTCAGATTGATAAGCTCAGAGTTGGAAATACGCACAAAGAGATGGGGGTCCAGCTGCGCCTCCGCCTCGTACAGCCGCAGGCGAAGGGCATACGCTCCCTGATCGGTGGCAGCCAGCACCTTTCCGGCGCTGGCGTATACCCGGATCAGTTCCGCCGGTTCCAGCAGCCGTACCGTCTCGCCCCGACAGCCCGTGATCAGCCGCTGTCCGGCCCGGGAGAGCTGCTCCACCGCCTGCCGCACGTCATCGGTAAGGGCGGCGGTGAAAATAACAGCCTTTGGCTGGACATAGGCCTCGTCAATGCTTACTTCCACTTGCATGGTGATCACCCCTTTCCGTGATGATGCCATTATAGGGAGCGGGTGGGCGAGGTGCAACCCATTTTCCACAGCCGGTCGTTTTGGCCTCACAGGTGGTATGATAGAGAGAAAAAACCACGGTATATTTAGAACAAATGTTTGCAATCATGAGAGGATTATGGTATACTAAAGTCACATAAGACTGGATAAGGAGGGTCTGCCATGAAAACGCTCTCGCCCAAGCAGCAGCAGATCTACGACTATATCATTTCCTTCTCTGCCGAGCACGGCTATCCCCCCTCCGTCCGGGAGATCGGGGCCTATGTGGGGCTGAAATCCCCCTCCACCGTCCACTTTCACCTGAAGGGGCTGGAGTCGGCGGGCCTCATCACCAAGGCGGAGGGCAAGACCCGCTCCATCACCGTGGCCCAGCCGGAGACCCCGGCGGTCCCGGAGGACAAGGTGCCGGTGGTGGGCAGCGTGGCCGCCGGGTCCCCCATTCTGGCCCAGGAGTGCATTGAGGACTATCTGACCTTTGACACCGGCGGGCGGCCCGGGGAGTATTTTGCCCTGAAGGTGCGGGGAGAGTCCATGAAATACGCCGGTATCCTGCCCGGGGACCTGGTGATCGTCCATCAGCAGGCCGATGCCCACAGTGGGGAGATCGTGGTGGCCCTCTTTGAGGACGAGGCTACGGTGAAGACCCTCCGCCGGAAGGACGGCCATGTGTGGCTCATGCCGGAGAACCCGGACTACGAGCCCATCGACGGCGAGGGCTGCGCCATCCTGGGCAAGGTCACCGCCGTGGTACGGCGGTACTGAGATGGACCGGGTGGTCTTTGATACTCCCGTGGGGTCCATGGCCCTGGAGGAGGACGGGGGCGCGCTTGCCGCCCTGTACCTGCCCAATGCCCCCATGCCTCCGGCGGGGGAGGAGACGCCCCTGCTTGCCCGGGGGCGGGAGGAACTGCGGGCCTATCTGGCAGGGGAACGGCGGGACTTCGACCTGCCCCTGGCCCCCCAAGGCACCCCCTTTCAGCACAAGGTATGGTCCGCCCTGGCGGATATCCCCTACGGGCAGACCATCACCTACGGAGAACTGGCCCGCCGGGTGGGCTGCCCCAAGGGCAGCCGGGCGGTGGGCCAGGCCAACCACCGCAATCCCCTGCCCATTCTGCTGCCCTGCCACCGGGTGGTGGGGGCCGGCGGGACCCTCACCGGCTACGGGGGCGGACTGAAATTGAAGGAATGGCTGCTGCGACTGGAGGGAATCTTATGAAGAGACTGTTTTCTGCCGCCGACGCCTATATCGCAAAGATGAACTGGAAGGACCTGGCCCTGGTGAAGCTGTGCCTGTGCGCCGCCGGTGTCATGCTGGGGCTGGCCGCTCCCAAACGGGCGCGGAAATGGGCGGCTCTGGGGGCGGTGGTCGTCTTTGTGGCCACCTATCTGCCCATTATGCTGAAATTCCTCCCCCATCTGACTGCCTGGGGGAGAGAGGAGAGGGATGCATGAAGCTGATTACCTGGAACGTCAACGGCCTGCGGGCCTGCCTGGGCAAGGGCTTTCTGGACATCTTCCAGGAGATGGACGCCGACGCTTTTTGCCTTCAGGAAACCAAGCTCCAGCCCCACCAGATCGAGCTGGACCTGCCTGGCTACCACATCTACTGGAACAGCGCCGAGAAGAAGGGCTACTCCGGCACCGCCCTGATCACCAAGACCGAGCCTCTGACCGTGACCTACGGCCTGGGCATCCCGGAGCACGATACCGAGGGCCGGGTGATCACGGCGGAGTATGCGGACTTCTATCTGGTGTGCTGCTATACCCCCAACGCCCAGAACGAGCTGGCCCGCATTGATTACCGGATGCAGTGGGAGGATGATTTCCGGGCCTACCTGATGGCGCTGGACCAGAAGAAGCCGGTGGTGCTGTGCGGCGATCTCAACGTGGCTCATGAGGAGATCGACCTGAAGAACCCCAAGAGCAACCGGGGCAACGCGGGCTTCTCCGACCAGGAGCGGGGCAAGATGACCATGCTGCTCCAGAGCGGCTTTGCCGACAGCTTCCGTGTCCTGTATCCGGACAAGACCGGGGCTTATACCTGGTGGAGCTACCGCTTCAACGCCCGGAAGAACAACGCCGGGTGGCGCATCGACTACTTCATCGTGTCGGAGCGCCTGATGCCCCGGGTGAAGGACCAGATCATCCACGCCGACGTCACCGGCAGCGACCACTGCCCGGTGGAACTGGATCTGGATGGAATGATGTGAAATAAAATGGCCGCCATCAGGCGGCCATTTTATTTTGTGGGCGGGCCGCTATGCGACCCGGCCATATTGACTTTGTTTGGCTAAAATAGGGGAAAATCATGCGTTTTTAGTGACAAAACGCATGAGGATGGTGGCGACCTCAGCGCGGGTGGCGGTGCCGGTGGGATCCAACTTGCCGCCGTCCTTACCGGTGATGAGCTCAGCGCCCACCGCCCAGGTCATGCCGTCGGCCGCCCAGGAGGACACGGTGCCGCCGTCGGAGAAGGTGGTCAGGTCGCCCTTGGCGGTCACATCGCACTTCTTGTACTCGGCATAGCGGTACAGGATGGTGGCCAGCTGCTCCCGGGTCACGGTGTCGTTGGGGGCGAACACGGTGTCGCTGTAACCCTTGACGATGCCCTCAGCAGCCGCCCAGCGGACGGCCTCGGTGTACCACACGCCGCTCTCCACATCGCCGAAGTTCATGGCGTAGTTGGCCACAGGGCTGCCGGCCTGACGCCACAGGATGGTGACGATCATGGCCCGGTTGGTGGTCATGAGGGGGGCGAAGGTGGTGGAGGATGTGCCGTCCATCAGCTTGTTGTCGTAGACGTACTTCACAGCCTCATAGAACCAGTCGTCGGCCTTCACGTCGGTGAAGGGCAGGCCGGTGCTCACAGAACCGTCGTCCTTGGTAAAGGAAGCCTCCACAGTAACGGCAGAAGCGGGCATGGTGAAGGTGTACTTGCCGTCGCCCTTGTCGGTGAGCTTGACCTCGCTGCCGTTCTTGTCGGTGACGGTGAGATCATCCAGCTTATAGCCCTCGTCAGGCTTCACGGTCAGGGTGATGGTGAGGCCCCTGGAGGCGCGGGTACGGCTGGCGGTGACGGCGCCGTTGTCGGCCTTGTCCACGGTGATGGCATAGGTAGTGGAGCCGGTGGGATAGCCCACGCCGCTCACAGTCTCATTCTCGACGCTGCCATCGCTGAGTTCCACGGAAATCACAACATCACCGGGGTCCTTGTTGGTCACGCTCTCCTTGATCTTGGCAACCACATCTTCGTCGGTGGGATTGCCGCCGATGACGGGCTTGATCCGGCCCACGGTGTCCTTGTCCACCCAGATCATCAGGGGAGCGCCGGTTTCACCGGCGGGCTTGAAGGTCACATTGTCAACGGTCAGGCTGGGAATGACCACATCAGAGATGTTGCTGCCGACGGCGTACTCAATGTTGGTGTAGCCGTTGGAATTGAGGACACAGTTTTCCAGAATGATATTCTGGGAATTGTTAACGATAACGGAGGTGTAGGCACCGCCGTTGACGGTGATACCGCTGAGCTTGCCGCTCGTTACGCAGTAGAACTGTACGCCATGCTTGATCTGATTGTTGGTCTCAATGGTCAGATTCCGGATGGTCACATTCTCGCCGCCGGCGGTAATAAATGCGCCGTCAGAGGGAGTTTCCTTACTGCCGCCGGTGTAGGCCAGGGCCTTGCCGGCGCCGTCCAGGGTAACGCCCGCGGGGATGGTGATCGCGGTATTGCTGTCCACATTCTTCAGCAGCTTGATGGTGTCGCCGTCTGCAGCCGAAGCGAGGGCGTCGCCCAGGGTCTTATAATACTTGCCGTCGATCTCGGCCACACCGTCTTCCTTTTCGTTGGGAAGGATGACAAAGTTGCCGTGGGCGTCCGTGGTCACACTGCTGCTCCGGTCCACATAATCGCTTACATCGCTGGAGAAGGTACCGGCGGTGATATTGAGCGTACCTGTTTTAGGAGCTTCAAGTGCGGCAGTTCCACTTCCTCCCCCAATAAATGTGCCCCCTGTAATAGTGGCATTTGCGGGAAGATTTAGACCACCATCGCCGCCTGTATTATCGTTACCTACACTTACTGCAACTCGCGTGGCACTTTTAAATGTACCACCGGAAATAGTTGCGTCAACTACACCACGTTCTCCGGCAATATACAGAGCATAGAAGGGAGTATTACTGCCATGGTCGCATAGTACGGTCTCAAAGGTTCCATTTTTTACCTCTGCATAGCCGTTATTGATCGCCAGTGCGCCCTGAACTCCCGTTACTTTACCGTTATTAAAGTATAGGTTGCCTGCACTAATAAAAGCGTATGCAAAATGACCGGCTGTCCCTGTATCATCTTCGATTGCATTGCAGGCTTCCGATTTGAATTCACCGCCATTGATAATAGCCGTTGCGCCTTCAAAATTATAAACGGAAGAATTACTTTCGAAATAGCCATCCTCAATGGTTAATGATGCGCCTTCCTTGTTCCGAATTGCGGCGCCTCCAAAAACACAGCCTTTGTAAGTCCCGTTTTCAATCAACAAGGTACCGAAATTGTCGATGGCACCCATTCCAACGGTGCCATTCTTTTTACTGGTGGCCATGGAACTGTCAATAGTACCATTACCCTTAATTGTTAATGTACCATAGTTTACAATAGGGCGGCCATTAAAGTTATCAGGAGCCACTGTAATGCAGTGTCCGGCCATATCCAGCACAATATTCTGGCCTTCCTGGATAGTAATGATCTGCTCCGTGGTCATACCGGCAATATCGCTGGTCATGGTCACGGTAGTTTCGGTCCCGTCGGTGGGAACGGCTTCGATGGCAGCCTTCAGGCTGCTGTAAGCATCCTTGTCCTCCGCTGCAAATGCTGACACGGGAAGAATCGTCAGCAGCATCGTCACAACAATAAACAGGCTGCCAAGCCGTGTGCGTGTTTGTTTCATCGCCATGTCCTCCTACATATTATTTTGCATCCCAAGTTGGGGATGCTTACCGCCCTCATTTTAGTCCAAAAGGAAAGTTCTGTCAACCGCAGAAAAAGGAAAATCCGCGAAACGTTGCCGTTTCACGGATTTCTTTGGCTATTTTCCCACTTGAGTCAGCAGATTCTGTTTCAGGTCCCACAGCTTCCGGGACAGGTCCACATAGTAGTTGTGGGGGTTCTCAAACCGCTTTACCTCGTCCCACAGCAGGTCGATCTGCCCGGCGCACCAGGCCCGCATCTCGGCGATGGGCGGGGAGTCGTACACCCGCTTGCCGTTCTGGAACACCGGCACCAGCAGCTCCCTGGCGGTAAAGTTGGTGAACACGCTGCGCTTCCAGGTGGCGTCCGGGTCAAAGAGCTCCAGAGGCTTGCTCTCGTCCACTGTTTCGTCCCACAGGGTGATGAGATCGGCAAAGGCCTTCCCCGTCTCGTTGTCGAAAAGACGGTACACCTTCTTAAAGCCGGGGTTGGTGATCTTGTCCGGGTTGGCGCTGATTTTGATCTTGGGGATGATATTCCCCTCTTTGTCCTCAATGGCGGCCAGCTTGTATACCCCGCCGAACACCGGCTCGCTCTTGGAGGTGATGAGCCGTTCGCCCACGCCGAAGGAGTCGATCTGGGCCCCCTGGAGCAGCAGGTCCCGGATGATATACTCGTCCAGGGAGTTGGAGGCCACGATCTTGCACTCGGTGAGCCCCGCCGCGTCCAGCATCTTGCGGGCCTTCCGGGACAGGTAGGTCAGATCCCCCGAGTCCAGCCGGATGGCGCAGTTGGTGATGCCCTGGGGGAGCAGTACCTCCGTGAAGGCGCGGATGGCGTTAGGTACGCCGGATTTCAGCACGTTGTAGGTGTCCACCAGCAGGGTGGCGGAGTGGGGATAGAGCTGGCAGTAGGTCTTGAAGGCGGTATACTCGTCGGGGAACATCTGGACCCAGGAGTGGGCCATGGTGCCGCCGGCGGGGGAGCCGTACACCTCGTCGGCCAGGGTGCAGGCGGTGCCCGCGCAGCCGGCGATGTAGGAGGCCCGGGCGCCCAGGATGGCGGCGTCGGGGCCCTGGGCCCGGCGGGAACCGAACTCGCTCACCGGCCGCCCGTCCGCCGAGCGCACGATGCGGTTGGTCTTGGTGGCGATGAGGGACTGGTGGTTCAGGGTGAGCAGCAGGAAGGTCTCGATAAACTGGGCCTCAATGGCGGGGGCCCGGACGGTGAGGAAGGGCTCCCGGGGGAAGATGGGAGTGCCCTCGGGTACCGCCCAGATATCGCCGGTGAATTTGAAGTTCTTCAGATACTCCAAGAAGCCCTCGCAGAAGCAGCCCTTGCTCCGCAGATAGGCAATGTCCTCCTCATCGAAGTGGAGCCGCTCCACATAGTCGATGACCTGCTCCAGACCGGCGGCAATGGCAAAGCCGCCTCCGTCGGGCACGTTGCGGAAAAAGACGTCGAAATAACAGATCTGCTCGGTGTAGCCCGGCGTCTGGAAATAGCCGTTGCCCATGGTGAGCTCGTAGAAGTCACAGAGCAGGGTATAGTTCATGTGTTGCTTCATGGCGTTCAAACCTCCCGGTTTATGGCTCACCATGGGGCCCCGCAAGGCGGGGCGCCGCGGTAAGCGGCGCAGGGCGGCGGAATTCAGTTTCGCCGCCCGCAGATCAAATGAAATTGGGGCCCCGGGTGAATGGGACATTCACCTGGGAGACAGCTCATAGAAATCACAGAGAAGGGTGTAGTTCATATGTTCTTTCATCTCAATCAATCCTTCCGGTTGATGACCGTGATCTGCAGGGCCTCCATCAGGTCCAGCACGTTGTTGTGGAGGACGGGGTCGGGACCGGCGGTGCAGGCGGCATCCACCACCAGCTCGGCCTCGGGCAGGGCGGCCTTGGCCATGATGGCATTGGACAGCACGCACAGGTAGGATACCAGCCCCACGATCTCAATGCGGTCATACCCCTGACTTTTGAGCCAGTTGCCCAGCCATAGAGAGGGGAAGGCGGGCTTGCAAATCACCATGTCCTTGCCTTTGTCCATGGCCTGTCCGGTTTTGCCGTAGAGCTGCCAGCCCTCCGAATTCATCAGACAGTGGGGCACCGGCAGCTTCCGCCCCTCCTGGGTGTCCAGGTAGTTTTCCTGGTGGGTGTCCAGGGTGAAGGCCACATCATCACCGGCGGCGTGATAGGCGGCGATTTTCTCCGCAATGGGGCCGTCCAGGGTTTCCGCCCCGGCAAAGCCCAGGGCGCCGTCCACAAAGTCCTTCTGGTAGTCCACCACCAGCAGCAGACATTTCATGCCCGTTTCCTCCTTTTGGTCAGCGTGTCGAGCTATCTCGACACGCTTCTCAAAAATGCAAGCATTTTTTCGAGGGAATGCAGCCCGCTGCGTCGCACGCGCAAAGCGCGCACGCTTGCGGGCTGAGAAGTGTTTTTTCCAAGGCTCATGTCCTTGGAAAAAACAGATTCTGACTCTGTTTTGCCGCCTGCGGGCGGCAAAACTCTGCCGAGGGCTTTTCTTCGGTCCAAGAACTCATTTCTCTCTTGCATCAGTTCCGCCTTTTTCGACAGACTGTGGTGTCAAGACACCTATCTATTATAGAGGCGCTGCCGTTAAATTGCAAGGGCCTTCTCGAAACAGGGGTAGGTGAGGGGCCGGCCGTGAAGGTGGATCTCCCCCACCTTGGAAAAGCCCATCTTGCGGATGAGGGCCTGCATCCGGTCGTTGAGGGAATAGGTGTCGATGCGCATGGCGGCAATGCCCTGGCGGCGGGCCTCCTCCTCGGCAAAGGCAAAGAGGGCGGAGCCCACCCCATGGCGCTGAAAGGCGGGATCGATGGCCATGCGGTGGATGACCACAGCCGGGCGGCTGGTGGTCCAGGGCAGAGGGTCATACTCGGGAGATTCGGCGGTGTTGATACAGGCCACACCGGCCAGCTTGCCGTCGATGACAGCGGCGTACAGCTCGCCCTGGTCGATGTCCCCGGCGTAGAAGTCCCGGGTGGGGTAGTCTTCTCCCCACTGGGGGTTGCCCAGCTGGTTCATATGGACCACCGCCCGGCGCACCATGGACCAAATCTCCTCCAGTTCCTCCCGGCGGGCGGGACGGATGGTCATCTCCCCGGTCATTCGGCAACGGGGGTGGGGCCCATGGCCTCGTGGAGGGTGTTGGTCACCGCGCCCCGGAAGAGGCAGACGGCAAAGCGGTGCATTTTCTCCAGCTTCTCGGGTACGGCGTCGGCATTGACCTGACCGGCGGCGGAGAAGTCACCGTCCAGAATGAAACGGGTCTCCTTGGGCTGGTTGGCGTTCTGGGGGTTGTTGGCCCCCACCAGGCCGGGACCGGCATGGAGCTTCATGCGGTAGCCGCCCACCAGGGGGGTCTCCACATCCAGGGCGCACTTGACGATCTCGCTCTCCTCCACGTCGGGCTCGCCCAGAATGCCCAGGTACTGGCTCTGGATCAGATCATCCCACAGCTGGTCCTCCAGGCCCAGGGCCTTCCGGGACACGGCGTTGACGTACCGCAGGCCGATGCGCTCAAAGTAGGCGGGCTGATAGATCTGGATGAACTGGGCCAAGGCCTGGTCCAGCCGGATGGCAAAGTCCTCCCACCGCTGATAGGACAGGGTGGACAGGGCGATAAAGTTCTGGGTCAGGTTGATCTTCCAACGGCCGTCCTCCGAGATGAAGTGGTAGTTGGTGATGGGCTTCTGGGGCTCCAGGGCGGTGGCGTTGCCCTTCTTCACCACTTTGGGGGGCAACTGCTCCTGCCGGGTCATATACTTGGGGAAGTCCTTCCGGATGGCCTCCTGGAAGGCGGCGGGCTCATTGGCGCCGATGGACAGGATGGTGGGGAAACGAAGCTGGCAGATGACCTCCACCAGGGGGGAACGGACATAGTGGAACCGCTCATATGGGGCAAACAGCATGGTGGCTGCTCCTTCCTGTTATAAAGTCTCTCCTATTTTATCCCCGAACCGGCCATATGTCAAACATCGCGGCCTTGCATTGGAGGAAAAGGACCGGTATAATGCTGGTAGCAACACAAGGAGGCGTATGTGATGGAACTGGAACTGAAACGGGGCGGGCGGACCGCAAGGGTGGCCACCCACGGCGGCGAGCTGGTGTCCTATCGGGACGAGAACGGCCTGGAATATATCTGGACGGGAGATCCGGCCTACTGGCCGGGGCGCAACCCCCTGCTCTTCCCCATTGTGGGCGGCCTGAAGGAGGGCAAGATCCGCATTGAGGGCAAAGAGGTCTCCATGAACCGCCACGGCTTTGCCCGTGCCTGCGAGTTTGCGGTGGCCGGCCAGGGCGAGGACTGGGCGGAGCTGGAGCTGCGGGAGAGCGGCGACACTCTGGAGGTCTATCCCTATCCCTTCCGGCTGGTGGTGCGCCAGCAGCTCACCGATACCGGCTTTGCCACCTCTGTGACGGTGACCAACACCGGGGACAAGCCCATGCCCTTCTGCGTGGGGGCCCACACCGGCTTCCGCTGTCCCCTGGAGGAGGGGGAGGTCTTTACCGACTACGAGGTGCGCTTTGAGCAGAAAGAGACCTGCCCCACCCTGGTGCCCGACGCCAACGGGGTGGACCTGAACCGCACCCTGCCCTGTCTGGAGGACACCGATGTGCTGCCCCTGGACTATAAGTACTTTGATGAGAGGGACACCCTGATCTTCCGGGGCCTCAAGTCCCGGCAGGTGGAGCTGCACAGCAAAAAGACCGGCAAGGGCGTGCGGGTGCGCTTCCACGACTTCCCGCTGCTGGCCCTGTGGTCCATGCCGGGCAAGGCGGCTCCCTATGTGTGCATCGAGCCCTGGCACGGGATGTCCGCCGAGGCGGGGGAGGGCCCGGAACTGTCCGACAAGGCCTACTGCATCACCCTGGCTCCCGGTGAGAGCCGCACGCTGGGCTACCAGGTGGATACCCTGTGAGCCTGTTTGACAGAAAGGAGTTTGTGCGCCATGTTTTGTAAATACTGCGGGGCGAAGCTGGCGGATACCGCCGCCTTCTGCTACAAGTGCGGCAAGCCCACCACCAAGCCCGAGAACCGCCCGCCCCAGCCCGCTCAGTCCGCCCCACAGGCTCCCGTGGAGCCGCCCAAGCCCGAGCCTTCCAAGGAGATGCCCAAGCAGGAGGAAGTGCTCCGGCAGGCTCCTGCGGAGCCGCCCAAGCGGGAGGAACCGACCTGGCAGGCTCCTATGGAGCCATCCGAGCCAGAGCAGGAGCCGCCCCGCCGGAAGGGAGGCTACATCGCCCTGGTGGCGGTGCTGTGTATCCTGGTGGCGGGCGCCGTTGTGGCCCTGGTGATGGCTATGGGCATTCTGAAGCCTACCTCTTCCGATGCTGAGGCCAGCCCCAGCCCCTCCGGCGTCGTAGAGACGCAGCCCCTTGAGAGTGAGCCGCCGGAGGAGGAGGACAAGCCCGCTCAGACCCCCGGCCAGGGCCAGAGCAGCTATCCCATTCAGCTGGATATGGACAAGCTGCTCTCCGCGCGGATCGAGGGCATCACCTTCCGGGAGGCCTGGGACCAGGGCCGGCTGGACGAGTGGATGAACCTCTATGTCAACGGCAGTTCCGACAGCGTGGATCCCTATGAGGCCTACTGGTACGACGAGGGCCTGCATGAGTGGACCTACTACGGCATCACCTACAGCCAGGCCGCTTCGGCGGGCTGGGGCGACATCTGGCTGGCGCTGCTGGGCGGCCGGGACAACGACGATCCGGACATCATGGACAGCGACTATCTGCTGCCCACGGACAGCCAGTACATTGATAAGAGCGATCTGGCCCCCTTCACCAAGGAGGAGGTAAGCCTGATCCGCAACGAGATCTACGCCCGGTACGGCTATCAGTTCTCCAGCCAGGAGATCCAGGACTATTTTGACCGCCAGAACTGGTACACGCCGGTGGACGGGCTCAATGCCTCCACCTTTGACACCAGCGTGTTCAATGCCTATGAACAGGCCAATCTGGAGACCATCCTGGCCTACGAGCGGGAGATGGGGTGGCGGCAGTGAGACGGCTGTGCTGCCTGGCGCTGATGGCGGCGCTGCTGTGTACCGGCTGCGCCGGACTGGGCGGGGGACAGGCCGTCCCCACGCCCACCCCGGCGGCGACGCCCTCCGCTGAGCCCACGCCCACCCCCACCCCCACCCCCACCCCGGAGCCTACGCCCACGCCGGAGCCCACCCCCACCCCGCTGCCCCTGGAGGGGGCGGTGATCTGCGTGGACCCCGGCCACTGCGTCACCCCGCTGACCGGCACCGGCCAGCGGGAGCTGGTCTCTCCGCTGTCCGATGAGACCAAGTACCTCTTCGGCGGCGGCACCGCCGGAGCCAACCAGACCGAGGAGCAGCTCAACCTGGCGGTGGGGCTCCAGCTCCGGGACGCCCTGGAGGCCCTGGGAGCCGAGGTAGTGATGACCCGGGAGGTGTCTGAGATCACCCTGGGCGGCATCGCCCGGTGCGAGATCGCCAGGGAGGCGGGGGCCGATGTACATATCAGCATCCACGCCAACGGCTGGACCGACCCGGACTACAACGGGGCCATGGTGCTGGTGCCCTACGGGGACCTGCTGGGCACCCCCTCCATCGTGGAGGAGAGCGCCCGGCTGGGCGAGCTGATGATCGAGGCGGTGTGCGAGCATACGGGAGCCAAGAACCTGGGCACCGTCCAGCGCTCCGACCTGACCGCCTTCAACTTCTCCACCATGCCCTGCGTGTTCATTGAGATGGGCTTTATGACCAATCCCCGGGAGGACGCCCTTATGGAGACCCCGGAGTATCAAGCCAAGATCGTGGACGGCATGGTGGAATCCCTGCTGGCCTGGTACGGCGTAGAGGAATAGGTGCAGGCCCCTAGTCCCCGGAAAGTTATAAAAGGCACAGAGCACCTGGATCATTATTGGAATCCATTTATAAAAAGGAGTGGCGCAACGGATGCTGCGCCACTCCTTTTTTACTAAAATTGCTGCTATTTTTACTGATCTGTCAGCCTGACCGTGTTGGCGGTGCCGTCCCACTGGATGGAGAGGTTCACCAGACCGGAGATAGCTCGAACAGGAAGGTAGGTTGTTCCGTTATAGACGATGGGATAAACAGTCTGCCCATTTGCGTCATAAAAGGTCTGGACATCCCCGTTCAAAGTTACTTTCACCCCGCGGTTCAAAGAGGCGGTTACGGATGTGGTGGTTCCCAGCGGACTGCCGGGACTGGAATACCGGGCCACAGAGCCGGAAGCTGTGGTAAGCAGGACGGTTTGGGTATTGGCATCCCAGTCTGCCTGGAGACCCACCAGACCGGCCACAGCCCGGACGGGGAGGTAGGTGGTGCCCTGATAGGTTAGGGGGAGAACAGAACCGCCATTTGTGTTGGTGAAAACCTGTTCCACGCCGTTGTAGGTGATGTGAAGGTTGGCGTTGCTGGTGGCCTGGACCGAAACCGACAGGTCGGGAAGGCGCATATTGGTCAGCACCTGATCGGGAGAGAGCACGCACTTGAGCGTCTGAGACAAAATTCCCCATGCGCCGGGCACGCCTTTTGTGTGGCGTATGAGGCCCTTTCCGCCGTTTCCTACCTGCCCGGAATTATTTTTACCCCAGCAATAGAGATCGCCTGTGCTGGTAATTGCCATGGAGACAGTATGGTTTCCGCCATGCTCACTCAAGGCGCTGGCGTATACCACGTCGGACAACACCTTTACCGGCGCCACCTGGGCGTCGCCGTCGATTTCGTTGCCGGTGGCGCCGCAGTTGTTGTTGCCCCAGCTGTACAAATCGCCGCCGGAGGTCAACGCCATGACCACCTCGCCGTCGGGCTCCAGTGAAAAGGAGGCAATATTGGACAGCAGCTTCTTGGGGGCAAGGAGAATATCTTCGGTCTCGTCCGCCCAACCATAATAGGCCTGGCGGCCCCAGCTGAACAAGTCCCCGTTGTTTGTGATGGCATAAACGCCGTATCCGCCAACCGTAAAGTTCTTTACATTGGAAAGGACTTTATAGGGAGTGGTTTGATCCTGCTTGGTTCCATTTCCGATGGTGCCAAATCCGCCGTTGTAGCCCCAGCAATACAAATCGCTGTTCTTGGTCAGCGCCACGATGGTGGGCAGCGTATCGTTGCCGTTGAGATAGGTGGCGCGGGCCACATTGGAAAGTACCTTCGTTGGCACGGAAAGTTTCTCGTTCACCCTGGGAACCGCCACAGCTACAGTCGATCCGGCGGAGAGACCGGCAGATTGACTTGCTGCTGCGATTTGGGGAGCAGTTCCCGACCTGAGCGCGGCGTTTGCGCTGACCCAGCTACCTGCCAGGGATGAGGTATCATAGTCGCCCAGCGGTACGCCCAACAGGGCGTTTCGATTGTCCCCCCATACGCACAGATCCCCATTGTATGTAAGCAGCAGACCGAAATCGGTGCCATGCAGCGTTACAGAGGCGACGCCGGAATAGACCTTGACCGGCGCATTGACCTGATAGATGCCCTCAGGGCACTTGGCCAAGCCAGCGCCCTTACTTCCCCAGCAGTACAGATCGCCGTTTTGGGTAATGGCCGCAGATCTGGTGCCGGTAATGGTCGCGTAGCTCACATTGGAAAGTACCTTGACGGGGGTGAGCTGGTAATTGGTATGACCGGCGCCGGCGCAGCCGTATGCGTTCTGCCCCCAGCAATACAGGTCATTGTTTGTTGTGATTGCCCCCGGAGTAGCGCTTCCAAGCTCGGCAATCAGCTGTCTGACATTGGACAGGATCTTCACGGGCAGAAACTGGTCCGCCTCGCTGCCGGTGCCAGCGCATCCGTAATTGCCCTTACCCCAGGCATAAAGATCGCCGTTCTTCAAAGTGGCATAGGCCGTTCCGCTTCTGATAAGAATGGAGCGGACGTCCGAAAGTACCTTGACCGGCGTTTCCTGGTAGCGGACAGAGGGACCCATACCCACGGTGCCGTATGTGTTGTCTCCCCAGCAGTAGAGATCACCATTCGCTGTAATGGCGGCGGTTGTTTCGCCGTCGGATGATATCGCGGTGTAGTTGGATTGGGCGCCATCAGAGGCATAGGCGCTTACAAGACCAAGCGGGAGAAGCAGGAGCAGGGAGAAAAACCAAATGGCACACTTTTTTAATCCGTTCATTTGCTACCTCCTGAAATAAATTCTTTACGGCGGAATCCAGAAGGTCACCCCCGGCTCCCCGTCTGCCACGAAAACAAAATGTGCTGTGCGGATATTTGAATATACCCAGCACAGCACATTTTATCTGCAACGCCCCTCACAATACACCTTGTAATATCGTGGAAAAAATGGTATAATAATGAGACGGTGCGGAATTTCCGTTGTGTGGGTGGAGCATCACCCGCGCAGGACTGGATGGGATTGCCGTCCTGTCCAGTCTGCCGCACGATTCTATTTCCTTACGGCCATTCTACCTTACCGTCTAACAGTTGACAACCCTCATTTTGCCGTCCGTGTGCGGTAATTGCACCCCGGCTTTGGAGGACGGGAGGCTTTCATAAATCCTATACAACCAAGAGGCCCCGGAGCCACGCTCCGGGGCCTCATTCTGTTCTGTTTTTTAGTAGGCCACGCCCCAGTACACCATATGCTTGGCGGGCTTGCCGCAGACGGGGCACACGTCGCCCAGGTGCTCCTGCTCCAGGGGGATGCAGCGGGAGGACACGCCGGCGATCTCCTTCATCTTCAGCTCGCACTCCAGATCACCGCACCACATGGTCTTGGCGAAGCCGCCCTGGGTGGACATCTTCTCCTTGACCTCCTCCACGGTGAAGCAGGCGTAGGTGTTGTCGTCCAGGTTGCGCTTGGCCTTGTCGAACAGGCCCTGCTGCACGGTGTCCAGCATGGTCTTGACGGTCTCCTCGATGTTGTCCAGGGAGACGAAGCTCTTCTCGCCGTTGTCCCGGCGGACCAGCACGCACTGGTTCTTCTCCATGTCCTTGGGACCCATCTCCAGACGCAGGGGCACGCCCTTCATCTCGTACTCGGCAAACTTCCAGCCGGCGGACTGCTCGGAGGCGTCCATCTTCACCCGGATGCCGGCGGCCTTCAGGCGGTTCATGACGGCCTCGTTGGCCTCGATGACGCCCTCCTTGTGCTGGGCCACGGGGATGATAATGACCTGGGTGGGAGCGATGCGGGGGGGCAGCACCAGACCGTTGTTGTCGCCGTGGGTCATGATCACGCCGCCGATGAGGCGGGTGGACACGCCCCAGGAGGTCTGGAAGGGATGGTGGGGCTGGTTGTCCTTACCGGCGAAGGTAATGTCAAAGGCGCGGGCAAAGCCGTCGCCGAAGTAGTGGGAGGTACCGGCCTGGAGGGCCTTCTTGTCGTGCATCATGCACTCCACGGTGTAGGTGGCCTCGGCGCCGGAGAACTTCTCCTTGTCGGTCTTGCGGCCCTTCACCACGGGCATGGCCAGGTAGTTCTCGCAGAAGTCGGCGTAGATGTTGAACATCTGCTCGGTCTCGGCAATGGCCTCCTCGGCGGTAGCGTGCATGGTGTGGCCCTCCTGCCACAGGAACTCACGGTGACGCAGGAAGGGGCGGGAGGTCTTTTCCCAACGCAGCACGGAGCACCACTGGTTGTACAGCTTGGGCAGGTCACGGTGGGAGTGGATGATGTTCTTGTAGTGCTCACAGAACAGGGTCTCGCTGGTGGGCCGGATGCAGTAGCGCTCCTCCAGCTTCTCAGAGCCGCCCATGGTCACCCAGGCGCACTCGGGGGCGAAGCCCTCCACGTGATCCTTCTCCTTCTGGAGCAGGGACTCGGGGATGAGCAGGGGGAGGTACACGTTCTCGTGTCCGGTCTCCTTGAACTTCTCATCCAGAATCTTCTGGAAGTTTTCCCAGATGGCGTAGCCGTAGGGGCGGTAGATGAACACGCCCTTGATGGAGGAGTAGTCGATGAGCTCCGCCTTCTTACACACGTCGGTGAACCACTTGGCGAAGTCCACCTCCATATCGGTGATCTGTTCCACCTGCTTTTTGTCCTGTGCCATATCTATCTCAATCCTTTTTTATCAAAATACGCATGGGTGCTACCTATTTTATTCATTTGCGGCCTAAAAGTCAAGTACGGGGTCCGGCTCGATAGGCCGGACCCCGCACTTTGTTCAGTTAGAGTTTGACCACCAGGGTGGCGGCGAAGAGACTGCCGGAATACTGGCCGTAGATCTGCACCCGGTCCCCCGCCGCCAGCTTGCTCAGGCTGGTGGAGGAGCCGGAGATGGTAACGAAGCTTGCGTCCTCCACGTCCACGGTGAGAGGCGTGCCGTTCTCCAGGCTGATCATCAGGGTATCCTCCTTGGTGTTGACCACCAGCACCGAGCCGGTGATCTGGGTGGAAGAGGAGGAACTGCCGGTGACGTTGATGGCCACGATCTCGTCCCCGCTGAGGGTCAGCTCCACCGCGTCGTTGGGCTTGAGGGTGTAGAGGGAGATGACCGAGCCCTTCTGGGTCACCGACACACCCTCGGACACCTGGTAGGTGTCGGTGGAGCCGTCGGAGAAGCGCACGTCGATGCTGACGCCGGTGGTGTCCTGGACCACCCGGGTGATGGTGCCGGACAGGGTGGCGTTCTGAGAGGTGGCCTCGATCTCATACACCTCGTTGTAGCGGACGGTGACGGTGACGTTGTCCCCGCTGCGCAGCTTGTCGATGGAGCTGGTCTTGCCGTCCCGCTCAATGTCGGGCAGGTTGGTCAGGTCGATGGTAAAGGTGGCGGTGGTGCCCTGGGGAGTACGCACCGCCAGGGTGGTGGGGCTGGCGTAGGTGATGCTCTCAATCACGCCCTGGGTGGTGGTGGAGCCGGGGTAGGTGTCCAGCAGCACGACCTGACCACCGGAGAGCTGAAGGGTGGCAAAATTGTTGCGGGCCACCTCCTTGACGGTGATCTCCGCTCCGTCATAGCGGGCGATGGCATTGCCTGCAATGGGGTAGGTACGGGACTTGCCGGTAATGCTGTCCTCCAGGGTGATCTCATAGGTCTCCTTGGAGAAGTTAACGCTCTTGATGGGGCCCTGTACATAGTCGGATACAGTGTCCACCGCGGCGCTCACCACGCTGCCGGCATTGTCGTTGGACACCCGCAGGCTCACATGGTCCCCCTTGTTGGACACGGAGATGGAGCCGGCCTTGCCGTTGACGGTGACGGAGGCGCCGGACACCAGGGTGTACTGGGCGCGCTGGCCGTCAAAGGAGGCGACGGTGAGGGTCTGGCCACCGGCGGTGTTCTCCACACCGGTGATGAGACCCTCGGCGGAGCGGGTGCCGCCGGACAGCTTCAGCTCGGCCAGATGGCCCATGCCGTCCACCCAGCACTGGGCCTGGGTATAGCCGGCGTTGGGCTCGATCAGGGAGGGATCGCCCACCAGCTGGCCCACCTGAACCTTGGTGAAGCGGTCGATGTCCAGCCGCTTGCTGGCGCCGTTCACGCTGATGGTGACGCTGTCCTGAGACACATCGGCGATGCTGCCGCTGAGGCTGGTCAGGGCCCCGCCCAGACGGACCGCCTGAGCCGCCCCCTTGCTGTCCAGGTTCACCCGGACATACTGGCCCGCCCGCAGGGCGGTGGGGGTGGTGCGGATGTTGTTTTCATAGATGGGCACGTTGGCGGGCACAGAGATCCCGAAGGTATCGGTCAGATTGCCGGTGATGGTGAGCAGGGTGGCGCCATTGCTGGTGGAGCCCACCGCGTCGATGACGCCGCCTACCCACTGGTAGTCGGTGTAGGCGGGCAGTTCGGCATAGATGCCCTGCTCATCCATAAAGTCGATGGCCCGGCGGAGCATGGTGGCCATTTCCGCACGGGTCAGGCTGCCCTGGGGCATAAACTGGTTGGCGGTGTTGCCCTGGACGATGCCGTATGTATTGAGCAGATACACATAGGGCCGCAGCGCCTGGGAGATGGAGGCGGTGTCGGCAAAGCTCATGGAATAGTTGGT
Source organism: Flavonifractor porci (assembly GCF_037572415.1). Lineage (NCBI taxonomy): Bacteria > Bacillati > Bacillota > Clostridia > Eubacteriales > Oscillospiraceae > Flavonifractor > Flavonifractor porci. The sequence continues at coordinate 145,767 of NZ_JBBHLB010000006.1, read as the reverse complement.
CAGATTTTTGGCCATGGGTTCCAGCTGCATAGCCCGTACCAGATACATGGAGAGGTTTTCGCGGGTGATGGACTTGAGCAGTGCACCGGAGGAGCACATGGCCTCCAGCTCGGTGACGCTGATGATGCCGGTCTCCAGACAGACAGCCATTTCCTCCTCCGCCCAGCTGTAGACGTTCTCAGGCAGGATCTTCTTCAGCTGATCGGCCCGGTCGGCGGCAATCTGCTTTTTATCCGCGGCGGACACGCCGGTGGCCCGGGAGCAGAAGAGCAGAGCCTCGCAGGCGGTCATCTTCTGGGCGGGGGCGAAGGTAGTGGCGCTGGTGCCCTTCACGATGCCCAGGCCGGCCAGATACTCCACGTCCTCCTGGGCCCAGTGGCCCTGCATATCGGTAAAGCTCACTGCCCCGGCGGGGACCACCAGCAGAGACAGCGTCAGAACCACCGCCAGCCAAAGGGCTGCAAATCGCTTTGCTTTCATACATTTCCCTCCGTTGCCGTATAGGTTTCCATAATTAGACGCCTTCATTATACTGTCTCCCTCTAAAAAAAGCAACCTGTAAATCCCGCGGCCTTCCCCTTTGGATAATCTACACTTGTATTTTATCTTGACAAGTGTAGCGTAAAGTGATATGCTGTTCCGGCCCATGAAAGGAGGGGTCCCTGTGGAGGAGAAACGAGAGGACAATCTGGACCTGCGTCAGCGCAAGACCCGGCGGCAGCTGACCCAGGCTCTGGTGGAACTGATGGAGGAGCGGCCCTTTCAGGAGCTGTCGGTCACCGATATCTGCCGGCGGGCCATGGTCCACCGTACCACCTTTTATGCCCATTTTAATGATAAGCAGGAGCTGCTCCACTACATGCTGACCCAGCTGGAGCGGGCGTGTATCGACGCCTGCATTCCCCAGGACGCCCCCACGCCGGGACAGTTTTTCCTGGCGGCGGCCCGCAACACTCTGTCCTTTTTCAAGGAGAGAAGGGCGCTGTACCGAGCCTGCCTGGAGAGCGGCGCCGACACCCAGACCCGACTGCTGGAGGACGCGGCGGCCAACGAGCTGTGTCTGCGGATGAGCCGCCCGCCGTTCCCCGACGCCCTGCCGGGGGTGGACCCCCAGATCGCCGCCCGCTTCTATGTGGGAGCCATGCTGTCCCTGCTGCGCTGGTGGCTGGCCAGCCCCGATCCGGTGCCGGAGGAGGTCCTGCTGGACCACCTGGCCCAATTTATTCCCAACCGCTGAGAGGAATCTGCCTATGGTAACGGACAAAAAAACCGAGACCCCAATGACCAAACTGGCCCGCTTCATTGTGGACAAACGGAAGGCCTTTTTTCTGGTCTTTATCGCCTCTTTGATCTTCTGCGGGGCTTCCATTCATAAAGTACAGATCAACAACGACATTACCTCCTACCTGCCGCCGGATACCGAGACCCGGCGGGGCCTGACCCTGATGGAGGAGCAGTTCGTCACCCTGGGCACCGCTGACGTGATGGTGTCCAACGTGACCTACGACACCGCCGCCGCCCTGGCCCAGCGGCTGAAGGGGGTGGAGGGGGTATCGGAGGTGGCCTTTGACGACACCGCCGACCACTACAAGGATTCCGCCGCCCTCTTTTCCATCTCCTTTGACGGGGAAACCGGGGATGAGGAGACGGTGGAGGCTCTCCACCGGGTAGAGGACCTGCTGGAGGGGTACGATGTGTCCATGTCCACGGAGGTGGGCCGGGATATCTCGGCCTCCCTGCGGCAGGAGATGACCGTCATCCTGGCCATTGCCGCCGCCGTGATCGTGGTGGTGCTGCTCTTTACCTCCAAGAGCTATATGGAGGTGCCCGTCTACCTCATCGTGTTTGTGGCGGCAGCCGTGCTCAATATGGGCACCAACTTCATCTTCGGCACCATCTCCTTTATTACCAATTCCATCGCCGTGGTGCTCCAGCTGGCTTTGGCCATCGACTACGCCATCATTTTCTGCCACCGGTACATGGAGGAGCGGGACAACGGCCTGGACGCCCGGGAGGCGGACATCGCCGCCCTGAGCAAGGCCATTGTGGAGATCTCCTCCTCCAGCCTGACCACCATCTCCGGTCTGGTGGCGCTGATGCTCATGCAGCTGCGCATCGGCTTTGATATGGGTATCGTGCTGGCCAAGGGCATCGTGTGCTCCATGCTGTGCGTCTTTCTGCTGATGCCCGGCCTGCTGATGATGTTCCGGGGTCCCATCGACCGCACCCGCCACAAAAATCTGGTGCCCCAGATCAACTTCTGGGGCAAGGCGGTGGTCAGGCTGCGCTACATCCTGCCCGCCGTGTTCGTGCTGGTGGTCATTGTGGGCGCGGTGCTGTCCAGCCGGTGCGTCTACGTCTTTGACGCCAACGACGCCGACTTTGACAACAAGCCGGACTGGCGCATTGCCGAGGAGAAGGTGACCGCCGCCTTTGGCAAGAAAAATACCATCGCCATGCTGGTGCCCAGAGGAGATTATAAAAAGGAAGGGCGCATCCTGGAGCGGGTGGAGGCCCTGCCCCAGGTGACCCAGGTCACCGGCCTTGCCAACATCGAGGTGGAGCCGGGACGGATGCTCACCGACGATATCTCCCCCCGGCAGTTCGCCGAGCTGGCGGGGGTGGATGTGGAGCTGGCCCGGCTGCTCTTCCAGGCCTATGGCCTGAGCGTGGAGGAGTACGGCTCCATCTTCCAGAACCCGGACGACTACTCGGTGCCCCTGCTGGATATCTTCCAGTTCCTGCTGGAGCAGAAGGACAAGGGGGTGGTGAGCCTCACCGGAGAGCAGGCCCAGAAGGTGGAGGATCTGCAGGAGCAGCTGGACGTGGGCCTCAAGCAGCTCCAGGGTCAGGACTGGTCCCGGCTGGTCTTTGTGGCCGACGTGCCCACCGAGGGGGATGAAACCTACGCCCTGCTGGACGAGATCCGCTCCATCGGTGAGGACTACTATGACCAGGTGGTGCTGGTGGGCAACTCCACCAACGCCTTCGACCTGGCCAGCTCCTTCTCCGGCGACAACCTGAAGATCAGCGTACTCACCGCCCTCTTCGTTATGGTGATCCTGCTGTTTACCTTCAAGTCCGCCGGTCTGCCGGTACTGCTGGTGCTTACCATCCAGGGCTCTATCTGGATCAACTTCTCCTTCCCGGTGCTCACCGGCACCAATCTGTTTTTCCTCAGCTATCTGGTGGTCAGCTCCATTCAGATGGGCGCCACCATTGACTATGCCATCGTCATCACCAACCGCTATCTGGAACTGAAGAACAGTATGGAGCCCCGGCGGGCGGCGGTGGAGGCTTTGAGCCAGAGCTTCCCCACCATCCTCACCTCGGGCACCATCATGGCGGTGGCCGGCTTCCTCATCGGCGGCATCTCCACCGACGCCACCATCGGCTCGGTGGGCCTCACCCTGGGCCGGGGCACCGTCACCTCCATCTTCCTGGTAATGACCGTACTGCCCCAGCTGCTGCTGTTGGGCGACGCCATCATCGAGCGTACCGCCATCTCCCTCAATCGGGACCGGTCCCAGCGGTTCAACAAGGGCACCATGCGGCTGGACGGCCACGTCCGGGGCCATGTGTCCGGCTTTGTGGACGGCGAATTCAAGGGCGTGATCCACGGCAGCGTGGACGCCCTCATCGAAAGCAAGTATCAAGAGCTCCACATTGAGGAGCAGGAACAGGAGGATCAGCCATGAAGCACAACAGACCCGTAACCGCCCTGCTGCTGGTGGCTGCCCTTCTCTGCTCCCTGCTGCCCCCTGCCCGGGCGGCGGGAACGGTGACCATCGGGGACGAAGCTGCCTTCCTGGACTTTGCCCGCAGCTGTACCAAGGATACCTGGTCGGTGGGGGTGACAGCGGAGCTCACCGCCGACCTGGACCTGAGCGACGCCGACTTTACCTCCATTCCCATCTTCCAGGGCACCTTCCACGGAAACGGCCATACCATCACCGGCCTGTCCTTTAGCGGCAAAGGGTCCAAAGTGGGCCTCTTCCGCACCCTCACCCAGAGCGCCCAGGTGGAGGACCTGACGGTGGAGGGCACCCTCCGGCCCGGCGGCACCGGCGGCCAGGTGGGTCTGGTGGCCGGAGAGAACTACGGCACCGTGCGCAACTGTACCGTCAAAGGCTCCGTCTCCGGTCAGGAGGATGTGGGGGGCGTAGTGGGCGTCAACGGGGAGAGCGGCACCGTGACGGGCTGCTCCAACCAGGCCGTAATCTCCGCCCCCAGCAACGCCGGCGGCATTGCCGGGCAGAATCTGGGTACCATCACCGGCTGCACCAACGCCGGGGAGATCAATACCGCCTCCGATCAGAAGGTGCCCTCCAACTCCGGCGGCATCGCCGGGCTGTCCCGGGGCACCATCGACCACTGCTCCAATTCCGGCACCGTGGGCTATCAGCACCTGGGCTACAACGCCGGGGGCATGGCCGGGCTCCAGTCCGGCTCCATCACCAACTGTTCCAATACCGGCCCCATCCTGGGCCGGAAGGACGTGGGAGGCATTGTGGGCCAGTTCGAGCCCAATGTGGAGGTGCGCTACGGCGACTCTCCCGCCGACAGCCTCAACGACAGCCTGGGGGTCCTCTTTGATGAGATGGAAGGCTTTGCCGACCAGCTCAGCGGCATGGTGGACCAGGGGGTGGAGGACGCCCAGGCCATCCATGAGGCGGTTGGCCAGATCCGGGACCGGGCCCAGCAGGCCGGGGACCAGGGTCTCACCGACTACCGCGCTATGACCGACCAGCTGGACCGCCATGCCGCCGCGCTGGGGGATGCCCTGGACGGCCTGCGGGGTCATGTGGATACCTTTTCCAATGAGGCCGGGGACGATCTGGACGATCTGCTGGATAGTACCGCCCAGCTGCGCCGCAGTCTGAGCGAGATGCTGGACAGCGCTGACAACGCGCTGGTAGAGGCGGTGGAGGCTCTGGATGATGCCGCCGAAGGCATTGAGAAACAGGCCAATATCATCCGCACCCACCTACAGGCCATGTCCCGTGAGCTGGACAGCCTGGGCAGCTATCTCACCCAGGTGGCCGACTGCCTGAAAAAGCTGGATTGGAAGGGAGCCCTGGCGGTGCCCTTCCCCAGCATAGACCCGGCGGGACACCTGTCCGCCATCTCCAAGGCCCTGGGCAAGCTGCCCGGCCTGGTCAGCGACCTCACCGGCAGGTGGGAAACGCTGAGCCACGACACCTCGAAAGAGATGGAGGCGGCGCGGAAGGACGCGGATCAGGCCGCCAAGGCCATCCATAGCGCCGCCAGCCATCTGGTGGGGGCGGGCAGCGCCCTGTCCAAGGACAGCAAGAAGGATCTGGACGCCGTCAGCAACGAGGCCTCCGCCATCCGTACCCTGCTGAAAGACTATTCCGATCAGCTGGGGGAGCGGACCCAGGCGGCGGCGGACGACATCGGGGAGCAGCTGGATGTGATCCAGAACCGGGTGGACCAGATGACCCAGGCCGCCGGGGCGGACAATCAGGCGCTCCACGCCTCCGCCCAGCGGGTGATCGGGGCCCTGGACCAGGTCCGTCAGGCCATCTACGACATGGGCCGGGAGCCGAAACTCACCACCCAGGACCTTTCGGGGGACATTACGGAAGGCCCCGGCCTGGTCATGGGCTGCACCGCCGCCTGCACCGTGGAGGGTGACTCCAACGTGGGCGGCATCGTGGGGGCCGTGGGGGCCGAGGTGGGGGACGACCCCGAGGCCACCTTTGACATGGAGGACATCAAACTGCTCTCCGACGTGTACGCCACCCTGCGGGCGGCGGTGCGGCAGTGCCGCTTTGACGGCGCCGTTGCCGTGAGAAACGACTGCGGCGGCGGCATCGCCGGACGGTGTACCACCGGCTCCATCCTGGACTGCGCTGCCCGGGGCACGGTGGAGACGGGCACCGACTACTGCGGCGGCATTGCCGGCCGCACCGGCGGTTCGGTGATCCGGTGCGCCGCCCTGGTGGATCTGGACGGAGGCAGCTGGCTGGGGGGCATCGCCGGTCTGGGCGGCACCCTCACCGACTGCCGGGCCATGGTGCGGGCCCAGGGAGACGGGGAGTACCGGGGGGCCATTGCCGGTCAGTCCGGCGATCCCCTCACCGGCAACCGCTACCTGCTGGAGGAGCTGGCGGGGCTGGACGGGGTGGACGTGGCCGGTCAGGCGGAGGGACTGAAGTTTGACGCCTTCTCCGTGCTGAGCGGCATTCCGGAGGATTTCCTTACCTTCTCCTACCGCTTTGTGGCCGACGGCAAGACCGTGGCCGAGATCCCCTTTGCCTACGGGGACGACCTGGACCAGAGCCTGGTGCCAGAGCCGCCTGCCCGGGACGGGGAGTACGGCGTGTGGCCCGACTTCCCGGTGGAAGGGCTTACCCGGTCCATGGTGCTGGAGGCCCGGTTTACCCAGCCCACGGCCACCCTCTCCTCCGGCGAGGAATTCCCTGTCCTGCTGGTTCAGGGCACCTTTGAGCCTCAGGCCAGCCTGCGTGTGGAAGGGCTGGACCAGCTGCCCGACCTGTCGGGCTACCGGAGTGTGGAGGGCTGGTCCTACATTGTGCAGGGAAACCAGGGGGATACGGTGACCCTCCGGCTGCGCTGTGTGGACGCGGCCCATCCGGTGGCCGCTGTGCAGACCGACAGCGGCTGGCAGGTGGTAAAGGCCAGTCAGGACGGCAGCTATCTGGTCTTTGACGGCCCGGCCAGCGGGCAGGTGGTGCTGCTGGACGGTACGGCACCCAATGTCATGCTTGTGGTGCTGCTGTGCTGCGCCGGAGCGGCAGTGCTGCTGGTGATAGCCTTGGCGTTCCATCGGAAAAGGAAGCAGAAAAAGATCCCGGTATAAGAAACAGCCCCCGGAACCTTGTGGTTCCGGGGGCTGTATTGATCTTATATCAGGCCTTTTTCTTGGAGGCCTCGCGCATCCGGGCCGCATGGTCCAGCAGGCGCTTACGCAGACGCAGGGACTGGGGAGTGACCTCCAGCAGCTCGTCGTCGGCCAGGAACTCCAGGCACTGCTCCAGAGACAGCTGGCGGGGGGGCGTGAGGCGCAGGGCGTCGTCAGAGCCGGAGGCGCGCATATTGGTCAGCTGCTTCTTCTTACAGATGTTGACGCTGATATCCTCCTGCTTGGGGGTTTCGCCCACCACCATGCCGGCATAGACGGGCACGCCGGCGCCGATGAAGAGCACGCCCCGCTCCTGGGCGTTGAACAGGCCGTAGGTCACGCTCTCGCCGGTCTCGAAGGACACCAGAGAGCCGGAGGCCCGGCGCTGGATGTCGCCCTTCATGGGGGCGTAGGAATCAAACACGGAAGCCATGATGCCCTCGCCCTTGGTGTCGGTGAGGAACTCGTTGCGGTAGCCGAACAGACCGCGGGAGGGCACCAGGAACTCGATCTTCATCCGGTCGCCCACGGGGGTCATCTCCAGCAGGTCGCCCTTTCGGGAGCCGATCTTCTCAATGACGGCGCCCACGCTGTCGGAGGGCACGTCTACCACCAGACGCTCGATGGGCTCGCACTTCTTGCCGTCGATCTCCTGGAAGAGCACGCGGGGGGGAGACACCTGGAACTCATAGCCCTCACGGCGCATGGTCTCGATGAGGATGGATAGGCTCATCTCACCGCGGCCGGCCACGTTGAAGGCGTCGGTGGAGTCGGTCTCGGTGACCCGCAGGGACACGTCCTTCATGGTCTCACGGAACAGACGCTCACGCAGCTGGCGGGAGGTGACGAACTTGCCCTCCTTGCCGGCGAAGGGGGAGTCGTTGACGGAGAAGGTCATCTCAATGGTGGGGGCGGAGATCTTGACGAACTCGATGGGCTCCACCGCGTCGGGAGCGCAGATGGTGTCGCCGATGGTGATCTCGCCGATGCCGCTCATGGCAATGATATTGCCGGCGTCAGCCTCGGTGACGGGTACCTTGCCCAGACCGTCAAACTGGTACAGAGCGGTGGCCTTGGCCTTCTTGGGGGCCTCGTCGGAGTTGTGGTAGTTGCACACCACGATCTCCTGGTTCTGCTTCACGGTGCCCCGCTCGATGCGGCCGATGGCGATCCGGCCCACGAACTCGTTGTAGTCGATGGAGGACACCAGCATCTGGAAGGGGGCCTCCACATCGGCCTCGGGGGCGGGGATATAGTTGACGATGGTCTCGAACAGGGGCACCAGGTCGGTGCCGGGCTGGTCGGGGGAGTAGGAGGCGGTGCCCTGACGGCCGGAGCAGAACAGGGTGGGGGACTCAAACTGCTCGTCGGTGGCGTTCAGGTCCAGCAGCAGCTCCAGCACCTCGTCCATGACCTCGTGAATGCGCTGGTCGGGGCGGTCGATCTTGTTGACTACCACGATGACCTTGTGGCCCAGCTCCAGGGCCTTGGACAGCACGAAGCGGGTCTGGGGCATGGGGCCTTCGGCGGCGTCCACCAGCAGAATGACGCCGTTGACCATCTTCAGGATACGCTCCACCTCGCCGCCGAAGTCGGCGTGGCCCGGGGTGTCCACGATGTTGATCTTCACGTCCTTGTAGTGGACGGCGGTGTTTTTGGCCAGGATGGTGATGCCGCGCTCGCGCTCCAGGTCGTTGGAGTCCATGACCCGCTCCACCGTGGCCTGGTTCTCACGGTAGATGCCGCCCTGCTTGAGCATTTCGTCCACCAGGGTGGTCTTGCCATGGTCGACGTGGGCGATGATGGCTACGTTGCGTAATTTCTCGTTGTGCATGTAAACTTTCCTCCCGATATACTGGCAAGACCGCCGGAGCCCTGAGTTTCCCGGCAGATATCCCGCAAAAAGGCATACAGCTGGGTGTATGCAATATTCTGATAAGCTCGACTCTTAATTATACTGCATACCTTGCGGGCCATGCAACAGCTTTCCGCAAAAAAACCAACAAAAACCCACATCTTTCCCACCCTCAGCGTTGACACCGCCCGAAAATTGGGTTACAATGACTCAGTGTCTGGCAGGAAGTTTTCATGCTTCCCCACAGTATGATCCGCGCCAGTAGCTCAATCGGATAGAGCGCACCCCTCCTAAGGGTGAGGCTGGGGGTTCGATTCCCTTCTGGCGTGCCACGTCGGAGCAAAGCTTGCTTTGCTCCGACGTCTTTTTATGTCCGCATCAACGCCGCCCGCCCTATGGATGGCAGGGGCTGTGGTAAGAAATATGAAGCCGGCCGGTGGGATCTGTGAAGATGTGGGCCTCCACCTCGTAGACCCGGCGGAGAAAGGCCTCCGTCAGCAGAGCCTGGGGCGGGCCGCTCCCCACGATCTCCCCGTCCTTCAGGGCATAGAGCCGGTCGCAGTACATGGCGGCCAGATTCAGATCGTGGATGGCGGCTACCACCGTCCGATCCAGCTGCTTGACGATATCCATCAGCTGAAGCTGGAATTTGATATCCAGGTGGTTGGTGGGCTCGTCCAGAATGAGGCAGGGGGTATCCTGAGCCAGTGCCCGGGCCAGGATCACCCGCTGCTGTTCCCCGCCGGAGAGGGTGGAGAAGGAACGGGCGGCAAAGCCCTCCATGCCCACGGTTTCCAGCGCGCTGCGAACCAGCTGGTGATCCCGGTGGTTGTCCCGTTCCAGCGCCCCTTTGTGGGGAGCCCGGCCCATCATGACCACATCGTAGACGGAGAAATCGAAGTTATAATAATTGTGCTGGGCCACCACGGCGACGCGGCGGGCCGACTCTTTGAACGAGTAGCGTTCCAGCTCCCTGCCGTCCAGCCAGACCGCGCCGCCGCTGGGCCTGAGCACCCGGTAGAGGCATTTCAGCAGGGTGCTCTTTCCGCTGCCATTTGGGCCGATCACGCCCACCAGCTCTTTGCGTCCGGCCTGGATATCCACGCCCTTGAGGATCTGGCTGCCGCCCAGCCGGGCCTGGAGCTGTCGGGTATGCAGTTCCATCAGTCTCCGCCTCCAAATCCGTAGGTTTTCCTGACCATGAGGTAGGCAAACACCGGCGCGCCCACCAGAGAGGTGAGAATACCGATGGGCAGTTCGTTGCCCGGCAGCACCACCCGGCAGAGCACGTCGGCCCAGACCAGGAAAAGGGCGCCGGACAGGGCGCACAGGGGAATGAGCTTTTTGTGATCCGTGCCGAAGAGCATCCGCACCACATGGGGGATGATCAGGCCCACAAAGCCGATCAGCCCGGCTTTGTATACCGCAAAGCCCACCAGCAGGGCGCTCACCAGCAGATAGAGCAGCCGCCTGCCATGGAGGTTGGTGCCCAGGGTAATGGCCGATTCGTCACCCAGCAGCATCAGGTTCAGGCTGCGGTACTGACTCCAGAAGAAGAGGGTGCCCGCCAGCGACACCGGGAGAATGACGGCGTTGCCGGCCCAGTCCGCGCCGGCCAGACTGCCCATGGACCACTGCACCACGGCGGCGGCCGCGTGGTCATTGTTGAGGATATAGATGAACAGGTTGGAAAAACCGGCGCATACGGCGCTCATGGCGGCGCCGGCCAGCAGCAGCTTGACCGCGTTGACCTGTCCGCCCAGATTGGCCAGCGCCATGACCGCCAAAGATACGGCAAAGGCCCCGGCGCAGCCCAGCAGCCCCATGGCGCTGCCGCCCAAAAAGGCCCCGGCGCCCAGCAGCATGGCCAGGGTGGCGCCCAGATAGGCGCCGGAGGATACCCCCAGCACATAGGGATCGGCCAGCGGGTTTTTGACAATGGCCTGCATTACCGCGCCGCACACAGCCAGGCCCATTCCCACGCCCACGGCCAGGATCAGCCGGGGCAGGCGGATGAACCACACCACGTCATGGACGCCGCCGCTGCCCCACCGGGCGGGGTCGCCCAGGCCAAAGAGCTCATGCAGCAGCACCCGGTAGACGTCTCCCGGGGGGATGGACATGGTGCCCAGGCTGACGGCTGCCAGCAGGGACGCCAGCAGGACCGCCAGCAGGACGGCGCACACCGCCAGATAGGTCCAGGGATGCCGGGCCAGAACATTCCGCCGGGGCTCCATTTACAGCTCCAGACCGGGATACATCCCCTGGGCCAGGGTGTTGAGCCCGTCAATGGTGCGGGGGCCGCTGGCGTACATATCGCCCAGCATGATGAGGTGAACGCGGCCCTTTTGAACGGCGGAAAGGCTGGCGAAGGCGGGATCGTCCTGAATGGCGGCCAGCTGGGCGGCCTTGACCGTCTCGGGGTCGTCTCCGTCATAGGCCATGTAGACCACAAAGATCACGTCCGGGTCACAGGTCACCAGATCCTCCTTGCCCATGTCGCTGCCCTGGGGCTTGGCCAGCTGTCCGCCCAGCGCGCGCACCATATCGCCGGCCAGTGTGTCCGCGCCGTAATTGGTGATGCTGCCGCCGGCAGGCTCCACCACCGCCACCCGAAGGGGCTGCTGTCCCGGCACGGCGGCCAGGGTGGCTTCCACCTGCCCCTTCATTTCATCCACCAGGGCTGCGGCCCGATCCTCCGCCCCGAAGATCCTGCCGATGTTCAGAATATCCTCGTACTCATGCTCCAGGGTGCGGGTGCCGCCGGGCACGGTGTTGGAGTTCATGTAGGTGGCCACGCCCTTTTCGTTCCAGCTGTGTACGTCGCCCAGTTTTTTGTCCCCAAAGTAGGAACCCCAGGAGAAGATCATATCGGGTTCCAGCAGGGTGACGGTCTCCAGATCGGGGGCGAAAACGGAAGCGTCGTACTTCATGTTGGCAAAACCGGCCTGCCACTCCTCCTTGACCTCATTGTCCAGTCCGTAGGAGGCCAGCACATGATCCTCCAGGCCCAGGGCGATCATGGTCTCGATACAGCCCTGATAGACGCACAGCACCCGTTCCGGCGGGGCCTCATAGGTGTAGGTGACCGGCTGGCCGGCGTAGTCATAGTTGGTGATGGTGACCGGGTAGTGGGCGTCCGCCGATGGCGTTTCCGCGGTTTGGACGGGACTTGTGCCGGCGGGGGGCGGGGAGCTGGCCGGCGTGCCCCCGGAACAGCCGGCCAGAGACAGGACCAAAGCCGAGGCGACAAGCAGGGACGCGGCGGTGCGGATTCCATTCATAGAACATTCCTCCTGATGTGATGATATATGCGCCAGCCGCAAAAAAGAGAAAAAGTCCGCTTTCCAGAGAAAGCGGACTTCCAGATCTGACCGGGGCTGCAGCACTGGACAGGGCTCTTTCTGCGGAAGATGCCTATCCCCTATCCAAGCAGGTTTCCTGGCTTACGGATCAACACGCACCGCGCCTTCTCGTCCCCCGTTTGGGCGGGATAATGGCTGCTGCGGTTTGTTCCCCGTTTACAGTGACCGGATCGCTCGGGACTTTCACCCGATTCCCTTTTCACCCAGCCGAAGCTGGACACTTGGAAGGTAGTATAGATTGTGGCCCTATTCTAATGGATGTCGTGCTTTTTGTCAAGAAAATGCACTTTTTTCCTGAAATGCCGCAGCTTTCAAACTGCTCAGGATCTTTGCCTGGATGAACCGCAAGGAGGATGACGACTGGCCTTTGCCCTGCCTGAGGGCGTTCGGACGCTGCCGGGGCTCTGGGCGGGAGGTGAGATGAGAGCCTTGTTGTAAGAAAATAGAAAGAAATGTTTGGAAACTTGTAGGGTGCGGGAAAGAAAAAGCAAAAACATCAAACGCCTTGCTTTGGTACCATATCGGTATCAAAGCAAGGCGTTTTTGCCTGTTGGGAGGAATCTACAATGAAAACCATTCTGGTACTTTTCGGCGGCTGCTCCACGGAGTATGCCGTTTCTCTGCAATCGGCCCATGCCGTGGTGAGCCATATGGACCGGGAGGCCTATACGCCCCTGCTGGTGGGCATCACCCGCTGGGGACAGTGGCTGTACTATACCGGCCCTCTGGACCGGATGGAGGCTGATACCTGGCAGCAGGAAAGCTGTACCCCCTGCACCCTCTCCCTGGACCGGGGGCGGGGGGAGCTTCTGCTGCTGGACGGTACCGGAACGCGGCTTCATTTTGACGGGGCCTTCCCGGTGCTCCACGGGAAAAATGGGGAGGACGGCACCCTCCAGGGCCTGCTGGAATTGGCGGGGGTGCCGGTGATCGGCTGCGGTACCCTGGCCAGCGCCCTGTGCATGGACAAGGACCGGGCCCATAAGCTGGCCGCCCTGGCGGGGGTGAAGGTTCCCCGGGGGACGGTGGTGGACCGAAACTGGCGGGAGGCCGACCTCCAGAGGGTGGCCCGGGACCTGGGCTATCCCCTGTTCGTCAAGCCGGTGCGGGCCGGTTCCTCCTTCGGCATCACCCGGGTGACCGGGCCGGAGGCCCTGGTGGAGGCGGTAAAGGAGGCACTGAAGCACGACCGGGAGGCCCTACTGGAGGAGGCGGTGCCCGGCTTTGAGGTGGGGTGCGCCGTGCTGGGCAACGAGGAACTGACGGTGGGGCTGGTGGATGAGATCCAGCTGTCCCAGGGCTTCTTTGACTACGAGGAGAAGTACACCCTCAAGACCTCCGCCATCCACTGTCCCGCCCGCATCCGGCCGGAGCAGGCGGCGGCCATCCAGGAGGCGGCCCGGATCATTTATCAGGCCCTGGACTGTCGGGTGTTTGCCCGGGTGGACCTGTTCCTCACCCCGGAGGGGGAGATCTACTTCAACGAGGTCAACACCATCCCCGGCTTTACCGCCCACAGCCGCTACCCCAATATGATGAAGGGGATCGGCCTGAACTTTCCCGCCCTGGTGAGCCGCCTCATTGCCCTGGGGCTGGAGCCGTGAGGGGGGAGGGGACGGTCCGGGACCTGACCTCCACCGGACCGCTGATTTTGGTCAACGCCGCCCATCCCCTGCGGGCCCCGGCCAATCCGGAGTTGGCGGAGCTGGAGGGCGGGGTGCAGCTGGAACGCCGGGCGGCGGCGGCCCTGAGGGCCTGCCTCCGGGCGGTAGGGGGGACGTCGGGTATCCTCCCCGTGTCCGGCTGGCGCAGCCGGGCGGAGCAGCAGGCCATCTGGGACAACACCCTGGCCAAAGAGGGGCTGGCTTTTACCCAAAGCTATGTGGCCATGCCCGGTTGCAGTGAGCACCAGACCGGTCTGGCCATCGACCTGGGCCGGCGGCAGGAGAACGTGGACTTCATCCGCCCCTACTTTCCCGACGAGGGAGTGTGCCGGGCCTTCCGGCTGGCAGCCCCCCGGTACGGCTTCGTGCTGCGCTATCCCGCCGGGCGGGAGACCGTCACAGGCATCGCCCATGAGCCCTGGCACTTCCGCTATGTGGGGCCGGTCCACGGGGAGATTATGGCCCGGCTGGACCTGACCCTGGAGGAGTATCTGGAGGAGCTGCGGAACTATCCAGCCGGTGGGGCTCCCTTCCGCTTTGCCGCGGCGGAGTGGGAGTGCGCCGTCACCTACCTCCCCGGCGGGGTGGGGGAGCCCTTCCGGCTGGCGGGCCAGCAGGGGCTGCTGTGCTCCGGTGACAACTGCGGGGGCGTGGTGGCCGCCTCCTGGCGGAGCACAGGGGGGTGAGGACATGGGAAAGGACAGGCTGGTTGCCCGGTCCAGAGGGGATGGACTGGGCTGGTTCTGGCGGCTGTACCGGCTGCGGCGGAAAACCAAGCACCGGCTGGTGCGGAGCCTGTGCACCTACCTGATGTGCCGCAGCGCCCACCGCCACGGGGGCTATGTGGGACCGGGTGCGGAGTTTGACTCACCGCCGGTCCTCCCCCACGGCCTCCACGGGGTATTTATTTCCCGCTACGCGGTGGTGGGGGCAAGGTGCAAGATCTATCAGAATGTGACCATCGGCGAGGTGGACGGAAAGGCCCCGGCGATCGGCCCGGACTGCCTCATCGGCGCCGGGGCGGTGCTGGTGGGAGACATCCGGGTGGGGCGAGGTGTCCGCGTCGGCGCGGGGGCGGTGGTCTGTCGGGACATCCCTGATGGCAGCACCGTGGTGGCCCCGCCGCCCCGGATCTTGGAAAGGAAGCAGAGGGTATGAAGTACGAGGGAGCAATAACCGCCCGGGCCTGGCGGGAGGTGGATCTGGGAGCCGTGGCCCACAACGCCGCCTGGCTCCAGGGGCGAATGGGCCCCGGCTGTAGGCTGATGGCGGTGGTCAAGGCGGACGCCTACGGCCACGGGGCCGGGCCGGTGGCCCGATGCCTGGAGGAGCAGGGGGTGAAGGCCTTCGCGGTGGCCTGTCTGGCGGAGGGGATCAGCCTACGGCGGCAGGGCGTGGGGGGCCTGATCCTGGTACTGGGCTACACCCCGCCGGAGGAGGCGGCGGAACTGACCCGGTGGGGGCTGACCCAGTGCGTGGCCGACGAGGCCCACGGCAGAGCTCTGTCGGCGGTGGGGGCGCCCCTGGAGGTCCACCTGGCTCTGGACACCGGGATGCACCGGCTGGGCATCCCGGCGGAGGACCATGAGGCCATCGCCCGCACCCGGGTCCTGCCCAACCTCAAGTTTACCGGCACCTTTTCCCACCTGTGTGTGTCGGACAGCGCCAGCCCGGAGGACCAGGCTTTCACCCAGGTCCAGCTGGACCGGTTCTACGGGGCTGTGGCCCGGATGGCCGCCGCCGGTCTGGATCCGGGGGCCGTCCACATCCAGGCCAGCTACGGCATCCTGAATTTGCCGCCCCAGCCCTGCGCCTGGGCCCGGGCGGGCATCGCCCTGTACGGCGTGTACAGCCGGGAGGAGGACCGGCCAGATTCCGCAGCCCTGCGTCCCGCACTGTCCCTGCGGGCCCGGGTGGCCGCCCTGCGTACCGTGCCCGCCGGAGAGGGGGCCGGGTACGGCTTGGCCTTCCGGGCCAGGGAGGATACCAAGCTGGCGGTGGTCACCATGGGCTATGCCGACGGCCTGCCCCGGATGCTGGCCCAGGCGGGCGGGGAAGTGCTGGTCCGGGGCGTCCGCTGCCCGATGGCAGGGCGGATGTGTATGGACCAGATGCTGGTGGACGTGACCGGCGTACCCCGGATTGGCCCCGGCGACGTGGTCACCCTCATTGGCCGGGACGGCGGAGAGGAGATCCGGGCGGAGGAGGTGGCCGCCCGGTGCGGCACCATCACCAACGAGCTGCTCTCCCGGCTGGGGAACCGCTTGCCCATCCAATATTGTCCATAAGAAATGCCCTCTGTTCAGAGGGCATTTCTTATGGATTTTTTATGCCGGAAAAATTTTTTGTAAAAAATAAAACCGGAGGACAGGCTGATGTATCTTACTGATGCAAGGGGAGAAAAGCCCCCCTGTCGGGGTGAAACATCAAGGGAAACCCAGGAATGATTTGAGGAGGAAACAAAGATGAAAAAGTTCAACCACAACAGCATCAGAAGTTTTGGCGCGGGCGTGCTGGTCGCCGCTGTGATCGCCGGCAGCGGGCTGCCTGCCCACGCGCTGTCAGCCTTTCGGCAGATCAACGTCTCCATGGGCGGCATCTCCCTCTATGTGGACGGCAAGCTGCAGGTGCCTACCGACGTCAACGGCAATGAGGTGGAACCCCTGATCTACGCCGGTACCACCTACCTGCCTGTCCGGGCCCTTACCGGGATGCTCACCGACAAGCCGGTGGAGTGGGACCCCAAGACCGAGAGCGTGTACATCGGCACAAAGCCCGGCGCGGGCAAGGTGGTCCGGGCCGAGGATATGAAGGTCTACAACAAGCCGTCCGAATCCGTGGCATATACAGGGAAAGAGGCCCAGTTTAAACTGCTGGGGGAGACCCAGATGCCCTTTAACCGTTATAAATGGGGCAACACCATCAAGCTGGACGGCCTGTACACCGAGCTCAACGGGGAACTTGTGGCCGGGCAGTCCAGGCTGGAGGATAAGCTGGCCACAAAGCTGTGCATCTATGCGGTGGATCAGTACGGCACCAAAAACCTGATTGACAGCTATGAGATCAAGTCGGGCGACGATCCCATATCTGTCCACACCAATATCCGGGGCTGCGACTACCTGTACATCACCTTTGAAAACTGGGATGTGGATGGCTACACCAGCAACGGGGTTGGCTACTTCTACAACGTGACCTTCACCAAAGCCTCCGCTGGCTGAGCGTTGGTGAAAAAGGCCCCTCTGATGCAGTCGGCATCAGAGGGGCCTTTCCATCACAAAAGTGATACCTGTTACAGGAAATAGTCCGGCTGACGGGGGACGCCTGCCTTTTCTGTCAGCATGGCGGTAGTGGCCTGGAGGGCGGGAGCGGGGATGGTCCGGGCCCCACGGGGGCAGAGGGAGACGCAGCGCATACAGGTGATGCACCGCTCCGGGTCGGTTTCCCTGGGGCTGCCTGTCGGAATGGCGCCCACCGGGCAGCGGGAGGCGCACAGACCGCAGGAGATGCAGCCCTCCCCGGCGGCGGGGTGGAAGGGGACCCCCTTCCAGTCCTTGTAGGGGGTGTTCCCCGGCACAGTCACCGGGGCGAGGGGAGCGGGTCCGGCCAGTTTATCCAGCACCGCACGGCCGAAGCTGGCGGCAGCCTCCAGATCGGCCTGGTCCGGACGGCCCTGGGCAATGGTGGGGGCAATGGAGTGCTGAGCCACAAAGGCCGCAGCGCCGATCACCTGAAAGCCGCCCGCCTTCAGAGCGGCGGACAGCTCCAGCAGGGCGTCCTCATAGTCCCGGTTGCCGTATACCGCCACGGCGACGGCGGGGCCCCTGCCGCTGAGGGCGGCCAGCCGCTCCAGGGCCACAGCGGGGATGCGCCCGCCGAAGACCGGCGCGGCGGCCAGCAGCACGGTGTTGTCCGCCACCGGCGTGACCGGTGCGGGGGCGGACAGATCCACCACCTGGCCAAGACCGCCGGTGATGGCCTTGGCGATGGCGGCGGTGCCGCCGGTGGGGCTGAATACGGCAGAAAGCCAGTGAGGGTCATTCATGATGGGCTGCCTCCTCTTTTTGGGCTGCGATCTCCTGAGAAAATTGATTGATCACTTCTTTGGGAGGGACCGAGTCCTCCCTGCTGAGCAGGAATTTTTTGATGATAAAGATCAGAGCCACCGCCGCCACCCCCAGCAGGGTATCCAAGGAGCTGGAGTGGCTCACCACCAGCTGCCGGGCAATGGCAAAGAGCAGCACGTCGGTGACTGCCCGGGGGGTGTGGAGGATGAGCATCTTTACAAACTCCAGGCCCACGATGATGTTCATGGTATTGGCAAAGAAATCGTTGAGGCTGAACTGGCCCAGGGTCAGATAGTCCAGAGAGTCCATTCCCGTCAGCACCATCTGTACCACGGTGACCACCAGAATAAACAGGGCAATGATCAGCTCCAGGATCCAGGCGGCCTTGAGCAGGAATTTTACGATACTTCCCTTCATGGAGGACGCTCCTTTCCAGTGTGCCTTTTTTATTGATTATACCGGACGGATCACACGCCGTCAACGATGGGCCGGTATAGGATGGGAAAATTCGGACACCCTATCAAAATGAGATTGACTTGCCGGTCAAACTGTGCTATGATGGCCGCAGTTGAAAAGGGAGTAGTTCAAAGCCATACCGTCAACACCACGGTCTGTGACCTGGCGGTATGCACCCTCTGGGTAACAAGACTTTTCGACAACTGTCGTCATGCGCGGCGGTTGGCGAAGGGTCTTTTTTGTTTGCTCTTCGCCGAAAGTAAACTGTAAGGGAATGAAAGGTATGACAGAGGCTTATTACCGGAAAACCACCCAGCAGGCGCTGGAAGCCCAGCAGGCCGGGATATCCGGCCTCAGCGATCAGGAGGCCGGCCGGCGGCGGGAACAGTATGGTCCCAACAAGCTGTCCGAAGGAAAAAAGAAGAGCGCCATTCAGATCTTTGCCGAGCAATTTAAGGACCTGCTGGTCATCATCCTCGTCATCGCGGCGATCATCTCCGCGGTGTCGGAGAATGTGGAGAGCACCATCGTCATCTTTGCCGTGCTCATCCTCAACGCCATTCTGGGCACCGTCCAGTATCTGAAGGCGGAAAAATCACTGGAGAGCCTGAAGGCCATGTCCTCCCCCACCGCCAAGGTGCTGCGGGGAGGCGTGCGGGTGGAGATCCCCTCCGCCGATGTGGTGCCCGGCGACATCGTGCTGCTGGAGGCCGGCGACATGGTGGTGGCCGACGGCCGCGTGCTGGAGAACTTCTCCCTCAAGGTCAATGAGTCCTCCCTCACCGGCGAGAGCGAGGGCGTGGACAAGACCGACGACGTCATCGACGCCGGCCAGGTGGCCCTGGGCGACCAGAAGAACATGGTGTTCTCCGGCTCCCTGGTGACCTACGGCCGTGCCACCGTGCTGGTCACCGGCACCGGCATGAACACCGAGCTGGGCAAGATCGCCGCCCTCATGAACCAGACCCAGCAGCGCAAGACCCCCCTGCAGCAGAGCCTGGACAACTTCTCCGCCAAGCTGGCCATCGTCATTATGGCCATCTGCGCCGTGGTGTTTGCCCTGTCCATCTTCCGCACCGGTATGGATGTGCTGGACTCCCTCATGTTCGCCGTGGCCCTGGCGGTGGCCGCCATCCCCGAGGCCCTCAGCTCCATCGTCACCATCGTGCTGGCCATGGGCACCCAGAAGATGGCCAAACAAAACGCCATCATCAAGGACCTGAAAGCGGTGGAGAGTCTGGGCAGCGTCTCCGTGATCTGCTCGGATAAGACGGGCACCCTGACCCAGAATAAAATGACCCCCCAGAAGGTGTATGCCGACGGCTCCCTGCTGGAGGGCGACGACCTGGAGCTGGTCAACGATGTGCAGCGGCTGCTCCTCAAGGCCGCCCTGCTGGCCAGCGACGCCACCAACAACCAGGAGACCGGCGCCTCCATCGGCGACCCCACCGAGGTGGCTCTGGTGATGCTGGGCGAGAGGTTCGGCGTGGACGAGGAGAGTTACCGCGCCCAGCATCCCCGGCTGGGCGAGCTGGCCTTTGACTCCGACCGCAAGCTGATGAGCACCCTCCACGACATCGACGGGACCCCCACCCTCTTTACCAAGGGCGCCATCGACGTGCTGCTGGACCGGTCCAAGTGGCTGCTCACCCGGCAGGGCAAGGTGGAAATGACCCCCGAGCGCAAGGAGGAGATCGCCCGGGTCAACATGGAGCTGTCCATGGAAGGCCTGCGGGTGCTGGCCTTTGCCTACCGTGAGGTGGATGCGGTCCGGCCCCTCACCCTGGAGGATGAGAAGGACTTCACCTTCATCGGCCTTATCTCCATGATCGACCCGCCTCGGCCCGAGGCCATCCAGGCGGTGGCCGACGCCAAGCGGGGCGGCATTCGCACCATCATGATCACCGGCGACCACAAGGTTACCGCCTCCGCCATTGCCCGCCAGCTGGGTATCTTCCAGGATGGGGACGAGGCGGTGTCCGGCCTGGAGCTGGACCAGATGAGCGACGCCGACCTGGACCAGCGGCTGGCCAAGATCTCGGTCTATGCCCGGGTGTCCCCCGAGCATAAGATCCGCATCGTCAACGCCTGGCAGCGCCGGGGCAACATCGTGTCCATGACCGGCGACGGCGTCAACGACGCCCCCGCCCTGAAGAAGGCGGACATCGGCGTGGCCATGGGCATTACCGGCACCGAGGTGTCCAAGGACGCCGCCTCCATGATCCTGGCCGACGATAACTTTGCCACCATCGTCCGTGCGGTGGTCAACGGCCGCAGCGTGTACGCCAACATCAAAAACGCCATCCAGTTCCTGCTCAGCGGCAACACCGCCGGCATCTTCTGTGTGCTGTACGCTTCCCTGATGGCCCTGCCGGTGCCCTTCCAGCCGGTGCATCTGCTGTTTATCAACCTGCTCACCGACTCCCTGCCCGCCATCGCCATTGGCATGGAGCCCGCCCGCAAGGGCCTGCTGGACCAGAAGCCCAGAGATCCCAAGGAGCCCATCCTGAACAAGCCTCTGCTCACCCGCATCGGCGGACAGGGCCTGCTCATCGCCGTCGTCACCATGATCGCCTTCTACCTGGGCTACCAGAACGGGGACGCGGCTCTGGCCTCCACCATGGCTTTCTCCACCCTCACCCTGGCCCGGCTGTTCCACGGCTTCAACTGCAGGGGCAGCGAGTCCATCTTCCGGCTGAAGTTCTCCACCAACAAGGCCTCCATCGCCGCCTTCTTCGCCGGCGTGGTGCTGCTGATGCTGGTGCTCTTCACCCCCGGTCTCACCAGCCTCTTTATGGTCTCCCCCGCCTTCGGCCTGATGAATCTGGGCGAGATGGTGGGCCTGGCCTTCCTGCCCACGCTGGTGATCCAGATCGTCAAGGTCATTGCCGGCCTGAAAAAGGGCAAGGACTAATTGCAAAAAAAGGCGCGCCCGCAGGGCGCGCCTTTTTTACGCATAAAACCGGGGCGCAGTGTTTCCACCGCGCCCCTTACAGGATCGGAGTTCGTTTGATTCTGCTCCTTTCGCCTTTCGCCAGAGGGTGAGCTCACCCGGCACCGGCTTAAAAGGAGATGCAAGAACCAGCGGTCATCCGGTCCAACATCAGTATGCCCCAATGGCGGCCTGAAATACAGGAAAAAAACGGTATAGAACAGGACATAATTGCCCAAACTGGACATAGGATAAAACCGGAAAGCCCGGAGCAAGGAGGAGGATCGTATGCCGGAAGCCACCAAGCGCTTCAGTCTGCGCCGGCGGGAGAGCGAGCGGGAGGGGACCCGCCGGGTCCTGCTGGAGGGACTGAACCAGACCAGGGCCCTCATCGCCCAGGCCTATCAGGGCTTCAATGACGCCTGTGACCCGGATCTCATCGAATCCTATGTCTTTGAGATCAATGCCCTCCAGTCCCGGTACACCTACCTGCTGCGCCAGGTTAAGGAACTGGAGGGCGGGCAGACCGTCCGCACCGGATAAGAGGGGTCCGCCCCGCCACCAAGGTTCTGGCACACAGAAAGGAGGTGGCGGCGGTGGAACCGCTGCTCAATGCCCTGCCCTGGGTGGCGGGGGGATTGTTTTTGGTGCTGCTGCTGGCAGTGCTGCGTAAGCCCCTGAGCTGGCTGGGCCGTCTGGCGGCCCGGACAGGGGTGGGGCTGGGGGTGCTGTGGCTCCTGCGCTGGGCCGGAGGCATCCTGGGCCTCCAGCTGGGGGTCAATCTGACCAACGCCCTGGTGCTGGGGCTGCTGGGCCTGCCCGGATTCGGCCTGCTGGCGGCCCTGGAGTGGATGCTGGCTGTGTAAAAAAGGACGCCGCCCGGAGGTGCGGCGTCCTTTTTGCGGAATTATTTATAAATGGGTCCTTTTGTGTTCACAATTTTTTAAAATCCGTATCGTAAAATAAGTAGCACTCAATGATAAGGAGTGGACCCATTTGAAAAGACGACTTGCGGCGCTCACCTGCGCCCTGACTTTATGCGCCGGTCTGGCGCTGCCCGCCTCCGCGGCGAATTTTACCGACGTGCCCACCGGAGCCTGGTATGAATCGGCGGTGAAGGAGTCGGTGGAACAGGGGTGGATGACCGGTGTGTCCGATACCCTGTTTTCTCCCAACGCCACGGTGACCCGCTCTACCGTAGCCATGGTGCTGTGGCGGATGGAGGGGGAGCCCACCCCGGTGTGGCGGGGCCATTTCCCCGATGTGCAGATTAACAGCTGGTACGGCATTGCCGCCGACTGGGCCTGTGAGGCCCGCATCATCAACGGCACCGACAAGGGCACCTTCAGCGACGGCGTGGTGACCCGGCAGGAACTGGCGGTGATGCTCAGCCGCTATGACGCGTATAAGGGCCATACGATGGCGGAGGGCGCCCTGAACCTCTACAGCGACGCCAATCAGGTGGCCTCCTGGGCAAAGGAAGGTATGTCCCATGCCATCGGTATGGGCTGGATGGAAGGAGACGGCGGCAAACTCTCCCCCAAGAGTACCACCACCCGGGCCCAGCTTGCGGTGATTTTACAACGGATGAATACCCAGGCCATGGGCTGACGGCCCCTTGCGGCACGGGCAAGAGAAAGGAGAACGCCCAACATGGAACAAAGCAATCTGTTCATATCCTATCTGCGGGTGACCCAGCATATGTCCCAGCAGTTTCGCAGCCACTTTGGACGGATGGATCTGACCTTTCCCCAGGCCATGGTACTTACCGTACTGGGGGAGGACGGGCCGGTGCCCATCAGCACTCTGGCTGAGCGCACCGGCAGTGCCAACAGCACGGTGTCCGGCATTGTGGACCGGCTGGAGAAGTTGGGGCTGGCCAAGCGCCAGCGCAGCGAGACCGACCGCCGGGTGATCTACGTCAGCGCCACCGAGAAGTACGCCGCGCTGCGGGACAAGGCGGTCACCGATGTGAACAGCTACTTTACCGCCCTGATGGGGAATATGCCGGAGGAGGACCGGAAGCTGGTGGCTGCGGCCCTCCAGAAGCTGGACGAGGCGCTGAGCCAGGTAGAGGAAAAGGGAAAGTGATCCCTGATCTGAGAGGAAAGAGTGAGGTGTCCTGCCGTGAGGCGGAATGGTTATGAATCCTACCATGGGCGCAGCCGGGGACGTAATGCGCTGAAAGTGCTCATCGGCGTACTGCTGGTGCTGCTGGTGCTGTCGGTGGCGGCGCTCTTTTTCCTGGAACCCTATATCCGGTATTCCGCCGACGGCGTGCGGCTGGAGCTGCCCTTCTTCGGCGGCGGCCAGACCGAGCCTGACCCGCCGGTGGGTACCGTTCCCATCCAGATCACCACACCGGAGCCCACTCCGTCCCCCACGCCTGAGCCGGAACTGGACTTCCGGGGGGTGCAGCTGTCCGCCGCCGCCCTCACCGACGGTACCGCCCAGACCCAGCTGGAGGCTGCCGGCGGCACCGCCGCCATCTTCTCCATGAAGGCGCCGGACGGCACCCTGGGCTATCAGTCCCAGACCACTTTGGGTACCTCGTCGGACCAGGAGGGCATCAATGAGGCCATCCAGACTCTTAACGGAGGAGAGCTGTACACCGTGGCCCGGATCTCCTGCTTCCGGGACAACGCCCTGCCCTGGAACGACCGGGCCCTGGGCATCCACAGCAATTCAGGCAACTGGCGGGACGACGAGAGCCTCCGCTGGAGCAGCCCGGCGGTGGAATCGGTGAGGAGCTATGTGGCCCAGGTGTGCGGCGAGCTGGCCGGGCTGGGCTTTGACGAGCTGCTGCTGGACAACTGCGGCTATCCCACCCGGGGCACCGTCAGCTATATCAAGAGCGACAGCAACTACGATCCCAATACCCTGACCCAGACCATGGAGGCCTTCTTCCAGACCCTGGACCAGACGTTGGCCCAGTATCCTGATATGAAGGTATCGGTGGTGACCAGCCTGACGGTGCTGACCGGCGGCTCCGACGGCAGCGGCCTCACCCTGGACCTGCTCAAGCAGTACGCCGACCGGGTCTATGTGCAGGTGCCTGAGGGGGAGACCGTCCCTGCTGTCGACGGGCTGGAGATCGTGCCTATCGTGACCCAGGGGACGGATACCGGCAGCTGGGCCCTGCTGAGCTGACAAAAAAGCCGCAAAAAAGTTGAAAAATGCTTGACTTTTAAAAAATGCGCTGATACAATATTACAGCCGCTTTGAATGGGTTTACAAGTGAAGCTGTACTTCCGCCCCCGACAGCGAGCCCGTAATGAAGGAGTTGAAAACGTAATGCACGCAATCATCGAGACCGGCGGTAAGCAGTATAAGGTGGCTGAGGGCGATACCCTCTTCATCGAGAAGCTGCCCAACGAGGCTGGCGACAACGTGACCTTTGACAAGGTGCTGGCTGTCATCGACGGCGAGAAGATCACCGTGGGCACTCCCGTGGTGGAGGGCGCCAAGGTGGCTGCTTCCGTGGTGAAGAACGGCAAGGGCAAGAAGATCATGGTCTTCAAGTACAAGCCCAAGAAGGGTTACCGCAAGCGCCAGGGCCATCGTCAGCCCTACACCAAGGTGACCATCGGCGCCATCTCCCTGTAAGATGACTACCGTCTCTTTTCACATGGAGGGGGACCGCATCGTGGGCTTCACTGTGAAGGGCCACAGCGGTTACGCCGAAGCGGGGAGCGATATCGTATGCGCCGCCGTCACCAGTGCCGTCCGCCTGACCGAGTGCGCCGTCAATGACGTGCTGGGCCTGGGGGCCACCGTAAAGGTGAAGGAGCACGACGCATCCATCTCCCTGCGCATCCCCGGCGGGCTGAGCCAGACCAGCGAGAGCACCTGTCAGACCCTTCTGACCGCCCTCATGGTCCACTTTACCAGCCTGCACGAGGAGTATCCCGAAAATATTCTCGTACTGGAGGAGGATTGACCTCTCCGTACGGCGACTTTTTAACACACAAGTTTGGAGGTGTGACACCATGCTGAACATCGGTCTTCAGTTCTTCGCCCATAAAAAGGGCGTGGGCTCCACCCGTAACGGCCGCGATTCCGAGTCCAAGCGTCTGGGCGTGAAGCGGGGCGACGGTCAGTTCGTTCTGGCCGGCAACATCCTGGTCCGCCAGCGGGGCACCCATATCCATCCCGGCGTCAACGTGGGCAAGGGCAGCGACGACACCCTGTTCGCCCTCAAGAGCGGCCGCGTGAAGTTTGAGCGCCTGGGCAAGGACCGCAAGCAGGTCTCTATTGTGGAGATCGCCCAGTAATTGCCCGCAATATGGGTACACTAAGCCCCGGACGGACTCCCGTTCCGGGGCTTTTTTCTATTACCTTCCCCTGGGGGAAGGTGGCTGGCCGCAAGGCCAGACGGATGAGGGGAACGGCCGGGCGACCACAAGGGTCGCCCCTACGAGACAAATCACCCCTTGGCAAGGAGGTTTTTATGGCAGCACCCTTTGTAGATACCGCCCGCATCACCGTCAAGGCGGGCAATGGCGGCAACGGCGCGGTGGCCTTCCACCGGGAGAAGTACGTGGCCGCCGGCGGTCCCGACGGCGGCGACGGCGGCCGGGGGGGCAATGTGATCCTGGAGATCAACCCCCATATGTCCACCCTGATGGACTTCCGCTACAAGCGCAAGTATGTGGCGGGCAACGGCATGGACGGCCAGGGCAAGCGCTGCTCCGGCAAGGACGGGGAGGACCTGGTCATCAAGGTGCCCCGGGGCACCGTGGTCCGGGACGCCGAGACCAATGAGATCATCTGCGATATGTCGGAGACCGACCGCTTCGTGCTGGCCAGGGGCGGCAACGGCGGCTGGGGCAACAAGCACTTTGCCACCCCCACCCGTCAGGTGCCCCGCTTCGCCAAGGCGGGCCTGCCCGGTCAGGACCGGCAGGTCATCCTGGAGCTGAAGCTGCTGGCCGACGTGGGCCTTGTGGGCTTCCCCAACGTGGGCAAGTCCACCCTGCTCTCCGTGGTGTCCAAGGCCCGGCCCAAGATCGCCAACTACCACTTTACCACCCTCTTCCCCAACCTGGGCGTGGTCTATGTGGACGAGGGCGTGTCCTTTGTGCTGGCCGACATCCCCGGCATCATTGAGGGCGCCTCCGACGGCGCCGGTCTGGGCCACGACTTTTTGCGGCACATCGACCGCTGCCGGCTGCTCATCCACGTGGTGGACGTGTCCGGCTGCGAGGGCCGTGACCCGGTGGAGGATTTTAAGGCCATCCAGGAGGAGCTGAAGCAGTACGGCCCCGATCTGGCCTCCCGGCCCATGATCGTGGCGGGCAACAAGGTGGACATCGCCGCCGACCGCACCGGTCTGGAGGCTCTGAAGGCCTATGTGGAGGGGCTGGGTATGCCTTTCTATGAGATCTCCGCCGCCGCCCAGCTGGGCACCCGGGAGCTGATGTTTGCCGCCGCCCGGGAGCTGGAGCACCTGCCCCCCATTATGGTGTACGAGCCCACCTATGTGGAGCGGCCCCCGGAGGTGGATACCTCCGAGCCCCTCAACATCATCCACGAGGACGATACCTGGATCGTGGAGGGTCCCTGGCTCCAGCGGCTCATGGCCAACGTCAACTTCGGCGACTACGAGTCCCGCAACTGGTTTGACAAGATGCTCCGCCAGTCCGGCCTCTTCGACCGGCTGGAGGAGATGGGCATCAAGGATGGGGATATCGTGTCCCTGTACAACCTGGAGTTCGAGTACCAGCGATAAAGAAGCAGGGCCCGCCATATGGCGGGCCCTGCTTTTGTTTTACTGGGAGACTGGAATGACCACATCCCCCACAGTGACCGAGGTCACCTCATCCAGGGGACGGATGGTGTCAAAGATCAGGCCCTTGGTGCATTTGGTCCGGCCGCCGCCCGAGCTGGCACTGGTATTGGCGCTCTTGATCTCCAGGGTGGAGCCGTCGGTGTAGGTGAGGATCACAGGCAGGTCCCGGAAGGAGGCGTAGGGGTCGGTGGCTTTGTCCACCTGGCCGTTTTTCCGCTCCGCCTCCGGCACCTCCTGATGGACGGTGTACTCCACCATGATGGACAGGGGGGAGAGGGTAATGCGGTCCAGGGTGGCGTTCATGCCTCCCACCTGGATCGCCTGCCCGGCGGGGAGGGCGATGGAGGAGTCCTCAAAGTCCATGGTAAAGTCCAGGGTCCAGGGGCCCTCCGCCAGCAGGGTCTTGTTGGCATAGCTCTCGGTGGTGTCATAGAGGCCCCGGAAGGTGGTGCTCATCTTGCCCGAGCGGATGGGGGTGTCGGAGGTCCAGAAGGTCACAAACTGGATGGCGTTGTCGGCGGGGTCGGCGTCATAGAAGTGGGAGAAGCCACCGCCGCCTCCGGAGGACAGGAAGGCCAGGGGGCCGGTGGGCCGCAGGTCGTAGTCCTCAAAGGAGAGGGGCAGGCGGCCCTCATATGCCTCGCTGCCGGCCAGTGTCTCCTGGCTCACCAGGGGCTGCCCGTCCTCCCGGGAGATAGAGTAGACAATGGCGTAGGAGTAGGTGTCCCCTACAATGGCGTCGGCGGTGATGGTGATGCCGTGGTTGGTGGCCGAAGCGCCGATGGGGTAGCCGATCTGGTCAATGACCTCGGTCTGGGTAGCGGGCCCGAAGAGGGCGGAGAAGCGCGCCCCCACCTCCCCCAGTGCGCCGGTGGCCCCCGCTACCCCCACGCTGAGGACCAGGGCGGCGGCCACCCCCACTACCGCCACCCGGCGGAAGCTGTGGGGACGGCGTGTAGAGGCGGCGGACTCCATCAGCCGGTCCACCATATGGGCTTTCTGCTCCGGGGTGAAACGGAGCTCGTCCATGGTATCTTTATACTGCTTCATGTCAGTTCCTCCTGTTCCAGATAGGTCCGCAGCTTCTGCCGCCCCCGGTCCAGCCGGGTGAAAATGGTGGCCGGCTTTTCCCCCAACAGGGCGGCGATCTCCCTGGCGGAGTAGCCCTCGTAGTAATAGAGGTAGATGACCGTGCGGTATTTGGGGGGCAGCAGGTCCAGAGCCGCCAGCAGGGTGCCTTCCTCCGGTTGGGGGGCGGGTATGTGCTCCGCAGCGTCCAGGGCTACCGTAGTGCGCCGCCACCGGCTTTTCAGGTGGTCCTTGCACAGGTTGACGGCGGTGCGGATGATCCAGGCCCGCTCATGCTCCGTGCTGTCAAAGGCCCAAGGGGCCTGGAGCAGTTTGAGAAAGACGGTCTGGCAGATGTCCTGGGCGTCGGCGGTGCTGCCCAGATAGGTGTAGCTCAGCCGGAGGATCAGGTCGGAATAGGTATCCACCAGCCGCTGGGCCTCCGCCCGGTCCGGTATGGGTGGCATGGCTGTCACGTCCTTTCCGTGGGATTGAAAAGCGCTTTCACCCACAATACGATTGGGAAACGCCGGATTCTTCATTTGGGCAAAAAAATGCGGAAGCTGATCGCTTCCGCATTTTCAAGAGCAAAAGAAGTACCAGTACACCCACCCGCCCAGAGCGACCTGGGCCACCAGGATGGCGGGCAGGCCCCACTTGAAGTACCAGTGGCGGGTCTTGTGGCGAAAGGTATACATACCCAGAACCGCCCCGGGGGAGCCCCCCACCAGGGCGATGAGGAAAAAGGTCTTTTCCGGTACCCGCCAGCGGTGCTTTTTGGCCTTCCGCTTATCCACACCCATGAGGACAAAGTCCAGGATGCTCCAGAAGAGCACCCACAGCGCGATCCACTTCAGCATGAGGCAAACTCCTCTCCGGCGCCCAGGGCGGACACGAAGCCGCCCCGGGTCTTGGTGGTGTTATACCACAGGTGCAGGTCCATGGTGAAGGCCTCGCCGTTGTCCACAATGGAGGCGGTGTCGCCGTCCAGACCGATGAGGGTCACCCAGTGCCAGCGGTGGAGCTGCTTGACCTTGCCGTTGTCCAGGTTGAGAAAGGCCACAGGACAGTCGGCCTCCAGACTGGCGGTCACAAAGGCGCGCAGCTGTTCCCAGGGGGGGCGCTTGGTGCGGGGGGTGGGGAAGGCAAAGAGGGAGGGGGCCAGAGGTACCCCCACGGCAGCGCCGTAGTCCGTCATGCCCTCCACCATGTACTCCGGCCGGTTGAGGCCGTGGCTCCGGGGGGTGATGTACGCCCACACCCGGCACATATGCTCCAGAAAGCCCGCCCGGTCTTTCCCCATTTTGGCCCGCAATGGGGAAAACTCGGGCCGCTGCTGGGCAAGATAGTGGAAGATGAGGGCTGCGGTGTTGGGGCCGCACCCCGCCCGCTGCTGCCAGAGATCGGGAAACCAGTCCTGATCCGCCCCGTGGAACACCGTTCCGTCGGGGCCGGTCAGGTCCAGCCGCTCCGGATGAAGAATAAATATGGGCATCCGCCCACCCCCTTTTTGCAACGATTATTAACAGTATAGCATTTCTGTCAAGGCGGCGGCAGTTGCCAGGGGAGAAAAACTGTGTTATCCTGTAGAGAACAACAGGAGGAAGGATATGACCAAGACCGAACTGCTGAACAAGCTGGCCCGGGACGGGGAGGAGCGGCTGCTGCTGGCCCGGGCCATGGACAAGCTGGAGCTGGCCCGTACCCGGTCGGTGCCCGGCCACACCGGCTTTTTATCCCCACAGGAGCGGGTGAGTGTGGAAAACCTGCTCCATGCCTGCGGCCATCCCCGGCACCTGTTCTACGGCGGGTTTGAGGGGGCGGAGCGGACGGTGTGCGCCTTCCTCCCCGACTGGCAGGAGGAGGACGTGTGGCGGTCGAGCGACTGCCCCATCAAGGCCGTCCGATGCACCTGGTCGGGTGGCACCCTGAGCCACCGGGACTTTCTGGGCTCCATCCTGGGCCTTGGTCTGGACCGGGAGAAGATCGGGGACCTGCTGGTGGGGGACGGGGAGTGCCACATCCTGGCCCTGGAGGACGTGGCCGACTTTCTGGCCATGAACCTGCACCAGGCTGGACGGGTGCGCCTCAAGACAGCCCCCATGGACCTGGCCGATCTGAAGCCCCCGGAGGTGAAGGTGAAGCCTATTCGGGACACCGTCAGCTCCCTGCGGCTGGACGCGGTGGCCGCCGCCGGGTTTTCCCTGTCCCGGGGCAAGGCGGCGGATCTCATTGCATCGGGAAAATTCCAGCTCAACCATCGGGAGTGCCTCAAGCCAGACCGCCCCGTGGAGGCGGGGGACGTGATGAGCTGCCGGGGGCTGGGGAAATGTGTCCTGAAAGAGGTGGGCGGCCCGTCCAAAAAAGGGCGAATCATGATTTTATTGGAGCGATATCTATGATCGACGAGAAAAAGATTGCCCGTATCAACGAGCTGGCCAAGAAGGCCAAGAGCGAAGAGGGCCTGACCCCCGAGGAGATGGTGGAGCGGGACCTGCTGCGGCAGGAGTATGTGGCCGCCTACCGGGAGAGTCTGGTGGCCCAGCTGGAGAACACCTATATCGTGGAGCCCGACGGCACCAAGCACAAGCTGGGAAAGAAGCCCTGAAAAAACGCCTGCCAATCGGCAGGCGTTTTTTGCGGGCGACCATAAAGGTCGCCCCTACGTTTCTTTTGAAAGCAGCTTCTTGTAGGAGAAGTCGATGGCGAAGGCGCCCAGAGGCGCGGTGATCAGGATGGCGATGACCGCCACAGTGAGTACGATCTGCCCGCACCCCAGGCCCATGGCCAGGGGTACGCCGCCGATGGCGGCCTGAACGGTGGCCTTGGGCAGATAGGCCAGTACCGTAAAGACCCGCTCCTTTTTGTTGAGGCGGCTGCCCGCCATGCACAGCAGCACACCCAGAGCCCGGAAGCACAGCACTCCCAGCACTGTGGCCACGGCGGCCAGACCGGCGGCGGCGGCGTACTTCAGGTCCACCTCGGCGCCCACCAGCACGAAGAGCATGATCTCAGCGGCCACCCACAGCTTGCCGAATTTGGCGGTGAGCCGCTGGGCCACCACCAGCCGCCAGCGCCGCAGGCCCAGACCGGCCCCCAGCACCGCCAGCAGACCGGAGAAGGGTACCCAGGCTTCCACCGCGTCCTCCAGGGCCACCAGCAGGAAGGCCAGCGCCAGCAGAATGACCACCTTTACCGAGTCCCGCATATGGAACCGGGCAAAGAACCTGGCCAGCACAAAGCCGATGAGCAGGCCGAAGGCCGCACCCAGCACGATGGACACGGGCACTCCGGCCAGAGCGGCGGGGGAGAAAGAGCCGCCCTGGGCCATGCCGGTGAAGGAGGTAAAGAGGACGATGACGAACACGTCGTCCACCGAGGCTCCCGCCAGCACCATCTGGGGGATGCCCTTGGAGGTGCCGTAGCCCTCCTCCATCAGGCGCAGCATCCGGGGCACGATGACGGCGGGGGACACGGCTCCCACCACGGCCCCCATGATGGCGGCGTCCAGGGTGCTTACCCCCAGCAGCCGGGGGGCCAGCACCACCATGCCCAGCACCTCAAAGGCGGCGGGCAGGAAGCACATGAGAATGGCAGGCCGTCCTGCCCGGCGCAGATCGTCCACATCCAGGCTCAGACCCGCCCGGGTGAGAATAATGACCAGGGCCAGCTGCCGCAGATCGGGGGAGATGCCAAGTAAGGATGGGGAAAGCAGATTGAGGACATAGGGCCCCAGCAGAATGCCCGCCAGCAGCATCCCCACCAGGGAGGGCAGCCGCAGCCTGACGGCCAGCGTGCCCAGCACCAGGCCCAGCAGCAGCACGAAACCTAAACTTGTCAACATAACACACATCATCCTTCCCAGAGGGCGTCGCCCTTCCTGCGCGGCATTGCCGCACAGGAAGGATTGTGCATCATTTCCGGAGGCCTTAACGGGGCGAGGAAATGGCACATTTCTCTTTTTTGTTGCGTTTTTGCACAACAAAAAAGCCAATGCCCCCTGCAATAAATTGCAGAAGTCATCAGCCAAACGGCGGTTCGGGCAAATGCCCCGGGCGGACCTCATCCCCGTATTTCTGTGGCAGTATACCACAGGCTGATCCCCTTGTCAACCATGGGAAAAGGGAGTATGATAATATGGATAGAGCAAAACCGAACCCACAGGAGGCCCTTATGATCTTCGATACCCACGCCCACTACTACGACGACGCCTTTGACGCCGACCGGGACACCCTGCTGGCCCAGCTGCCGGACAAGGGGGTGGACCTGGTGGTGTGCCCCGGCTGTGACCTGGAGTCCTCCCGGCAGTCCATGGCCCTGGCCGAGCGCTGGGACTACCTCTACTTTGCCGCCGGGTTCCATCCGGAGAACCTGGAGGGCGTGACCATGGACCAGCTGGATGAGATCCGTGCCCTGTGCGCCCACAAAAAATGTGTGGCGGTTGGTGAGATCGGCCTGGACTACTACTGGGTCAAGACCCCAGAGGACCGGGCCAACTCCCGGGACTTTTTCGATGCCCAGCTCTCCCTGGCGGAGGAGCTGGACCTGCCCGCCATCGTCCACGACCGGGACGCCCACAAGGACTGTGTGGATATGGTCCGTGCCCATCCCAATGCCCGGGGTGTGTTCCACTGCTACGCCGGCAGCATGGAGGACGCCAAGGTGCTGGTGGACAAGGGGTGGATGCTCTCCTTCACCGGCAATATCACCTTCAAGAACGCCCGCCGGGCCCCTGAGGTGATAAGCTGGCTGCCCATGGACCGGATCATGCTGGAGACCGACGCCCCCTACATGGCCCCCGAGCCCTACCGGGGCCGCCGGTGTGATTCCTCTCTCATCCCCCTGATGGCCCAGACGGTGGCCCAGCTGAAGGGGCTGACCACCGAGGAGGTCCTCCGCATCACACTGGAGAACGGAAAGCGCTTTTTTGGAATCGCATAAGGACGGCCCCAGGCCGCCCATTGATATGGAGGTAATGTACCATGATGACCATTTCCTATGAGTACGAAGGCGCCCTCTATGTGAACCTGACCAACCGGTGCGACTGCCGGTGCGTGTTCTGCCTGCGGCACAACGGCCACAAAGGCTCCATCTACGCCGACGATCTGTGGCTGGACCACGAGCCCACCCGGCAGGAGGCTCTGGACGACCTGCTGGCCCGGGACTACGCCAAGTACCGGGAGCTGGTGTTCTGCGGCTTCGGCGAGCCCATGTACCGCACCGACGACATTCTGTGGCTGGTGGACCAGCTGAAGGAGCAGGTGTCCAACCTGCCGCCCATCCGCATCAACACCAACGGCCACGCCAACCTGATTTTGGGCCGGGACGTGACCCCGGAGCTGTCCGGCCGCATCGACACTGTGTCCATCTCCCTCAACGGCTCCACGCCGGAGGAGTACTGCGCCGTCACCCAGCCCAGAGACGGGGTCAAGGCCTGGGAGGCCATGCTGGACTTCGCCAGGAAGGCCAAGGCCCATGTGCCCCACGTGGTGATGACCATTGTGGACAAGGACAAGACCCAGGCGGAGATCGACCGCTGCCGGGTCATTACGGAGGAGCTGGGGGTCACCCTCCGCATCCGGGCCTACATTGAGGATTAAAAACAGCTGGGGCGCTGCAACAGCAGCGCCCCAGCTGTTTTACTTCACTTGACAAAGGCGTCTACCGCCTGACGGAAAGCGGCCTGGTCGCCGTCGCTGCCGTGGAGGCGGACCGTCACCGGGTGGGACAGGTCCAGGGAGAACAGCCCCATGATGGACTTGCCGTCCACCACATAGCGGCCGGACAGAATATCCACCTCGCAGGGGGAGCGGGTGGCGGCGTTGACAAACTGGCGGACCTCCTCGATGGAGGCCAGAGAAACCTGGAATTCAGACATGGGGCACCTCCTGAACGAATATTATCCTTGCAATCAAACCGGAATTCCGTATAATAATGTCTGCCGAATAAACCGCGATGCGGTTTATTTGCGCGGAGGTAGCCGCGCAATTTCATAAAAACAGCTTGAAGTGGCCGTTTTTATGAAATTCAGCCATTGTTACAATGCGTATTTCCGTTGGCGTGTCTCAACGCACCAACGGAAAGTGCGAGGTTTTTTGGACCGGATCGTCCAAAATCCTTGCACTTGAACAAAGCCATTTGGCCTTGAAAACCTTGGTTTTCAAGGCTTGTGGCTTTGTTCAGTACGCATTATAATAGGGGATGTCAAAACTCTGTCCTGTTTATTATACTGGCAAGTCGGACATTTTTCAACAGGAAAACGCCTGTAAAGAGAGGAAAGCGTATGCGTACAGCGATCTATACCCTGGGCTGCAAGGTGAACCAGTACGAGACCCAGGCCATGGAGGCCGAGCTCACCCGCCGGGGCCACACCCTGGTGCCCTTTGACGGGGAGGCCGACGCCTATATCATCAACACCTGTACCGTCACGGCGGTGAGCGATAAAAAATCCCGCCAGATGATCCGGCAGGCCCGCAAACGTGCCCCCCACGCCATCGTGGCGGTGTGCGGCTGCTACGCCCAGACCGACCCCGAGGCGGTGGAGGCCCTGGAGGTGGACCTGGTGATGGGCACCAACGACCGCATGGGTTTTGTGGACCGGCTGGAGGCCCTGAGTCCCGACGGGGGCCAGGTGGTGGACGTGGACGACGCCCTCCGCCGCCGCACCTATGAGCACTTGCCCGCCGGCGGCCTGGAGGGCCGCACCCGGGCCATGCTGAAGGTGGAGGACGGCTGCGTCAACTTCTGTACCTACTGCATTATCCCCTATGCCCGGGGGCCCATCCGCTCCCTGACTCTGGACCAGGCCGCCGCCGAGGCCGCCAAGCTGGCGGCGGAGGGATACCGGGAGATCGTGCTCACCGGCATTGAGATCTCCTCCTGGGGGCGGGACCTGGAGGGCAGGCCGGAGCTGATGGACCTCATCGAGGCGGTGTGCGCCGCCGCCCCGGACTGCCGGGTGCGGCTGGGCTCTCTGGAGCCCCGCACCATCACGGAGGAGTTCTGCCGCCGGGGGGCCGCCATCCCCAACCTGTGCCCCCACTTCCATCTGTCCATGCAGTCGGGGTGCGACAGCGTTTTGAAGCGGATGAACCGGAAATATGATACCGCTCGGTATTATGAGAGCGTCAGATTACTGCGGGAATACTTTGACCGCCCCGGCATCACCACCGATCTCATCGTGGGCTTTCCCGGGGAGACCGAGGAGGAGTTTCAGGAGACCCTGGATTTTATCAAAAAGTGCGCCTTCTCCGCCATGCATATCTTCCCCTACTCCCGCCGCACCGGTACCCCTGCCGCCGCCATGGCCGGCCAGTGCTCCAATGCGGTGAAGGAGGACCGGGCCCACCGGGCGGGCGAGGTGGCCCGTGGGCTGCACCAGGCCTGGCTGGAGGGCTGGGTGGGCCAGACCCTGCCGGTGCTCTTCGAGGAGGAGAAGGACGGCCTGTGGCGGGGCCACGCCCCCAACTACACCGAGGTGTTCGCGCCTGGTGAGGGATTACACAATGTGATGAAAGATGTGGAAATTCTTGAGGTTTATCAGGACGGCTTGAAAGGAAGGGGATAAGATGAAAACGCGCCTGCTGCCCCTGGCCCTGGCCCTGGCTCTGCTGGCCGGCTGCACGCCCGTGCCGAAGCCCTCTCCCTCGCCCACCCCGGAGCCTGATCCCACCCCCGTGGCCGGGCTGGACTTTGACGCCTTTCTGGAGGAGGTCAACGCCCGCCGCAAGGCGGTCATTGAAGGGGAGGCTGCTCTGGATATCAGCGCCTGGACGCCCGATTTCACCGAGCAGAACGACACCTATACGGAGGAGGAAATGGACATTCTCCTGACGCCCCACGATCTGGCGGAGCCGCTGACGCTAGAGACTGCCCAGGAGGATATCGGGGCTTTTTTTACCCTTCTGCGCACCACCTATGGAGCCTACGAGTATTTCGGCGGCGACGAGGTGTTCGGC
Organism: Flavonifractor porci; assembly: GCF_037572415.1. Taxonomy (NCBI): domain Bacteria; kingdom Bacillati; phylum Bacillota; class Clostridia; order Eubacteriales; family Oscillospiraceae; genus Flavonifractor; species Flavonifractor porci. The sequence goes on along the minus strand of NZ_JBBHLB010000006.1, from coordinate 109,725 downwards.
CCGCTGGAGGAGCAGGCGCTGGCACAAATCAAGCAGGAGGCGGCGGATGGGAAAATCCTGCTGAGCAGGACCGTTCAGGATATTCTGGTGGACGCCCTGACCCCCGTGGTCCGGGACGGGCATTTTACCATCGGCGGACAGTCTCTCATTGAACCGTATCGGGTCTATCTGTACTATGTGCCCGGTCTGTATCTCTCCGAAGCGGAAGGGCTGGACCCGGACTATGTGAAGCCCACCATTGGCCCGGAGGGACAGATCTGTTATGGCTTTTATGCCCTGAGCCACGATGGGACCGACCTGCCCCACACCCTGGGGGACTATGACCTGGACTGGACCCAGGCGGAGCGGTCGACGCGTGGAAGTGAGGTATTTACGGAATATTCCTATCAAGATATCCCTGTGCTGCAATCTACTCAGATGTACGCCAGCACGCCGGAGCAGGAGGCCCAGCTGGAGCGGTTTGCCGCCTGCGGCGGGGAGTATGCCCATGAGCCGGTGCTGATCTTTGATGTGCGGGCCAACCCCGGCGGCAGCGACAGATGGATCATGAATTGGTTTGAGGGCTTTGCTGAACAGCAAGCTGAACCCAAGTGTGCCTATGGGCATCGATACAGCCAGCTGTCCTGCCGGACGATTTCCTACCCGGCAGACAGGATGGGGACCTGGGGAATATCGGAGAAGCAGGGGACATGGGTGCCGAGGGAGAGCGTGGCGCTCCTGCTGACGGATAAGGGGACCGCTTCTTCCGGAGAGACGGCGGTAAAATATTTCCATACGATGGAAAATGTGCTGGCAATAGGCGCCCCAAGCAGCGGCTGTGACCTAGTGTCCAACAACTGTGAAGTTTATCTTCCCAATACCGGCATTCCGATTTTCTTTGGTACCGGTCTGAGCTTTTGTGAGACACTGAACAACCGGGACGGCATGGGCTATCTGCCTGACCTGTGGGTCAACCCGCCGGACGCCCTGGACGCGGCGGCCCGCCTGTGCGACTACTACGGCCTGAAGTAGCGGACAAAAACCGGGCGGCCATTGGCCGCCCGGCAGAGTGATCCTACCGATGAAGCTTTGCCTTGAGCTTCTCCACCCAGGGCTCCAGCCGCTCCCGGGGGAGGAGCCAGTTGATAAGCAGGGACATGGCCACCCCCACGCCGGTGTCAAACATCCGGTTGAGGGCGTAGGACACATAGGTGTCCACCGGGGTGTTGAACAGGACGATGCACAGCACCACGCCGCCGGGCTGCACCGCTCCCACCCAGAAGGTCTGGGACAGCAGGATCAGGATGACCACCCCCACAAACAAAAGGGGCACCAGCAGCAGCCGGTTCTCCCCGTCGGGGTAGAAGATCAGATAGATGCGGAACAGGCCCATCCCCAGAAAGCCGCCGATGATGGTGCCGAACAGGCGGTTGCCGCCGTGGAGCTTGGAGTGGTCCATGTTGGCCCCCATGCCGAAGATGGCGCCGATACAGGCGAAGGTGGGGTTGCGGTTGTCCAGGAAGACGAAGTAGATGAGGGCGCACAGAGCAGCGGAGAGGGCGGTTTTCAGGTTGCGCAGGCCCACGTGCAGGTGCAGATGATGGGATGTGGTGGCGGAGCCGGAGGCGGGCACGTCTTTCATGGTGAGGTCACACTCCTGATGTATGATTTTAACGAAGTTTTCAAAAACGGGAGGTACGCGATGAGCAGAGCAGATGAGCTGTTTATTCAAAATTGCAAGGATATTCTGGCCCATGGGGTGTGGGACACCGACCAGGAGGTGCGCCCCCGGTGGGAGGACGGTACCCCCGCCCACACCGTGAAGAAATTTTGTATCGTCAACCGCTATGACCTGCGGGAGGAGTTTCCCGTCCAGACCATCCGGAAGATGGCCTTCAAGAGCGCGGTGGACGAGCTTTTGTGGATCTGGCAGAAGAAGTCCAACAACATCCACGACCTGAACAGCCACATCTGGGACGCCTGGGCCGATGAGAGCGGCTCCATCGGCAAGGCCTACGGCTATCAGCTGGGGGTACGCCACCAGTATGCCGAGGGAATGTTCGACCAGGTGGACCGGGTGCTCTACGATTTGAAGCACAATCCGGCTTCCCGGCGGATCATGACCAACCTCTATAACCACCACGACCTCCATGAGATGGCCCTCTACCCCTGCGCCTACTCCATGACCTTTAACGTCAGCGGACACACCCTCAACGCCATTCTCAACCAGCGCAGCCAGGATATGCTTACCGCCAACGGCTGGAACGTGATGCAGTACGCCGCCCTGGTCCACATGATGGCCCGGGTGTCCGGCCTGGAGGTTGGCGAGCTGGTCCACGTCATTGCCGACGCCCACATCTATGACCGCCATGTGCCGGTGGTGGAGGAGATCATCGCCCGCACCCCCTACGAGGCGCCCAAGCTGTGGATAGACCCGTCCGTCACCGACTTCTACGCCTTTACCAAGGAGAGCTTCCAGCTGGAGGGCTACCAGTTCCACACCCTGGACCAGCCCATCCCGGTGGCGGTGTAAGGAGGGACTGCTATGAATCTCATTGCAGCGGTAGACCAGAACTGGGCCATCGGCAAGGACGGGGATCAGCTGTGCTATATCCCCGCCGACCTGAAGCGGTTCCAGTCCCTCACCACCGGCCGCGCCGTCATTCTGGGCCGCAAGACCCTGACCACTTTCCCCGGCGGCCGGCCGCTGAAGAACCGGCGCAATCTGATTTTGTCCCGCAATGCCGCCTTCGCTCCCGAGGGATCGGAGGTGTTCTCCGGCGTGGAGGACCTGCTGAAGGCGGCCCCGGCGGATGCTTTCGTCATCGGCGGGGAGAGCGTGTACAAGGCTCTGCTGCCTTACTGCGACAAGGCCTATATCACCAAGATCGACAGGGCCTGGCCCGCCGATTCTTTCTTCCCCAACCTGGACGCCGATCCGGCGTGGCAGGTGACGGAGGAGGGGGATTGGCAGGAGCATGAGGGCCTGACCTTCCGCTATGTGACTTACGAGAGGGTGAACTGATGTACCGGGCGGAGATAGCGGCCTATGTGCCACAAAACCAGCAGGAGGTTGGGGACAAGGAAATGATGCTGGAGTACCTGCGCTTGTTCCCGGACGATATCCTGACCCGGCAGAACAGGATCGCCCACTTTACCGCCTCCGGCTTTGTGGTCAACGCCGACGCCAGCCGTGTGCTGATGGCTCACCACAACCTCTATAAAGTATGGGCCTGGACCGGCGGCCATGCCGACGGGGAAGCCGACCTGCTGTCGGTGGCCCTGCGGGAGGCGCGGGAGGAGACGGGGGTGGAGCACATCCGGCCCCTGAGCACGGCGCTGGCCTCTCTGGAGATCCTGCCGGTGTGGGGCCATGTGAAGCGGGGGGCGTGGGTGCCCTCCCATCAGCACCTGAATCTCACCTATCTGCTGACCGCAGACGAAAGTGACCCCCTCCATTATCGGGAGGGGGAGAATACAGGTGTGGCCTGGCTGCCGGCGGACCGGCTGCTGGAGCTGACAGGCGAGTGGCAGATGGATGAGATCTACACCAAGCTGCTGGAACGGGCCCGGCGGCTGGTGGGAAAAAGGCCGTAAAAGGTCTGCCGCACAAGGGCTGGGGCCATGCGCGGCAGACGGTTACCATATGGTTATGATATCATGCCTGTCTGCCCGGCGCAAGTGCCGACTTGCCCAAAAACCAGCCATATTTTTTGACAAGCTGACAAAAAATGTGAGACCATAAATTCTTTTGACACGGCATATACAAACAGATATGCAATGTAAAAAGATGGAAGTTGCGCGAAAGCGCGTTGGCCCACAGGGTTTTCCACATTATCCACAGGGTTTTCCACACTTGTCTACACCAGTGGAAAACAGCCGTTATTCATATTCCGGTAGACATAAAAGCAGTCAAGGGAAAAATCCACGGCAGAATTGCCAAAGTTTCCACACAGGGGGAGACGGGAAGGAAAGACCATGTCCGACACCATCGCAGCCATCGCCACGCCAGCCGTTCCCAGCGCCATCGGCATCCTGCGTCTCAGCGGGCCGGAGGCCATTGCCGCGGTCTCCGCGGTGTTTCGGCCCCTGGGGGGCAAACCTCTGACGGCGCAGGAGGACCGGCACCTGGTGCTGGGGGAGCTGCTGGGGCCGGGGGGCGAGGTGATTGACCAGGCCTTGGCCACCATTTCCCACGGCCCCCACAGCTACACCGGGGAGGATACGGCGGAACTCCAGTGCCACGGCTCCCCGGCGGTGCTCTCTCTGGGCCTGGAGGCCCTCTTTGCCCAGGGGGTGCGGCAGGCGGGGCCGGGGGAATTTACCCGTCGGGCCTTCCTCAACGGGCGGCTGGACCTGACACAGGCGGAGGCGGTGGCCGACCTCATCGACGCCGAGACCCCCGCCGCCGTGCATCAGGCCGCCGGGCAGCTCTCCGGCGCTCTGGGCCGCCGGGTGGGGGCCATTTACGACGGCCTTACCGACCTGCTGGCCCACTTCCACGCCGTGCTGGATTATCCCGACGAGGATATCGACCCTTTCCGGGCGGACACCATCCGGGCGGGATTGACCGGGGCAAAATCGGCCCTGGAGGACCTGCTGGCCACCTACCAGCGGGGCCGATACATTGCCGGGGGGGTGCCCTGCGTGCTGGTGGGGCGGCCCAATGCGGGCAAGTCCTCCCTGCTCAACGCCCTGGTGGGCTATGACCGGGCCATCGTCACCGACATCCCCGGCACCACCCGGGATACGGTGGAGGCCAAGTGCGTGCTGGGGGGCGTGACCCTGCGGCTCATTGACACCGCCGGCATCCGGGAGACCGAGGACACCGTGGAGCGCATCGGCGTGGAGCGCAGCCGGGCCGCTCTGGAGGAGGCCGCCCTCATCCTTGTGCTGTGGGACGGCTCAGCGGTTCTGGGGGAGGAGGACTGGGACCTGCTGGCCCAGGCCAGAGCCCACGCGCCGGTGCTCCTGGTGCGTACCAAGGCGGACCTGCCCTCCAAGCCCATGCCCGTGCTGGGGGTGGAGGAGATGCCCCCGGTGGTAGCAGTGTCCTCCAAGACCGGCCAGGGGCTGGATATGCTGGGAGAGCTGGTGGAAGGCCTCTTCCCCACGGTGGGCGCCGGAGGGGCGGGAGAACTGCTCACCAACGCCCGGCAGGCGGAGGCCGCCCGGCGGGCTCTGGAGGGCGTAGCCCGGGCGGAGGAGAGCCTGGAGGCGGGGATCACGCCCGATGCCCTCCTTACCGACGTGGAGGAGGCCCTGTCCGCCCTGGGTGAGCTCACCGGAGCCAACATCCGGGAGGACATCACCGCACGCATCTTCGAGCGGTTCTGTGTTGGAAAATAGGGGCGGCCTTTGGCCGCTCTTTTTTGCGCTTTGTAACACCTTGTCTCCACATTGGCACCGGCCCTGTAACCCTCTGTACCACGGAACATGGTAGGATGGAGGCAGAAAAGGAGGTTACTGTTATGAAGCGCACGGTATTGCCTGCCCTGCTGCTGGCCCTTGCCCTGTGCGGCTGCGCGGCACAGACACCGCCCCCTGCATCCCCATCTCCGGCGGCGGAGCCGCGCCCCCTGACCCAGGAGGAGATTGACCGGGTCAACGAGGCCTTCTCACCCCTGGTGGAGCAAGACGGCGTGACCTACGTTGCCCCAGTGAGCTGCTTCTTTACCTGTTATTATGACGATGTGAAAAATTTGGACTTTGCTGACTTTTTGTACTACTTCCCCGGCGACGGTACATTGAGCGCCGAAGATGAGGCGGAGTCTAACGCCCTGAAAGCCCTGCCCGGCTACCCCTGGGGGAATTCGCCGGGTTCCGTGCCCACCCACCGCATCCTCCGCGCTTCGGTGGACCAGGCCCTGGAGCGCTACGCCGGCATCACCTCCGCCGATCTGGACACCTCCGGCGTGCCCTATCTGGAGAAGTTCGACGCCTGGTACAACTTTACCAGCGACTTCGGCCCTGGCTGTTTTGTGTGCGCCGGAGGCCAGGTGGACGAGGCTGCCGGAACCGCTCTGCTGTGGACTGACGAGGGGGAGGACGGCTCCCGTATTGAACTGGCCCTGGGAAAGGACGGGGAGAACTGGCACATCCGGTCCCACCGGAATACCGCCTCCGACAAGCTGCTGGAGCTGCTGGCCGGGCTGGAGGGGGAGAATATCGGCTCTGTGAGCTGGTATGGGCCCAACGATCCCCTCGAGGCGGAGCAGCTGGCCGACCTTATCCGGGCCGCGGCGGCCCACCCGGTGGACCATCCCGATCTCACCCTCAATGGCTCGGACACCGACATCATATGGACCCTGGATTGCTACCTGGCCCCAAAGGATCAGGGGGCCTACTCCGAAGATGATGCGCTCCATCTCCAGGTGGGGCTGGAGGAAAACGTGGTGGAGATCTTCGGCGGGAGCAATTTGCCCCGGAGCAAGGTCCACCTGGAGGATGAGTCCCTCTACCAGCTCATCCGCACCAGCTGTGATACCCCGGACGACATCGACCAGGAGGCCTACGCCGCCTGCCGGGAACTGACCGACGCCTACTACGATGCCAGACTGGCGCAAGTGGGCGGCGAAGGCGGCTTCGTGAGCTGGGAGCTGACCTGCTTCCGGGAGGAGGATCAGGCTTCTGCTCTGGATGCCAAGGCCTACACCATCGGTGCGGCCTTCCGCACCGATCCGCCCGAGCGGGCTCCCCAACTGCTGGCCGGGGGCTCCTATGTGGACAGCCAGTTGCGGGTCCACGGCCTGGACTGGCAGGCCACCTATCTGGTGACCATCGGCGGCCAGCCCGCCGGAGTGCTCCGGCTGGGAGAGCCGACGGACGACGGCCCCCTGAGCCACTTTGACAGCGTGGAGGCCCTCCGGGCCGCCCTGTGGACGCCGGGAGATGAATTGTAAACATTTCTTGAACCCCCTTGCAATTTTTCATACGAAGGATTATGATAGCGTTAGCACTCAGGACATCTGAGTGCTAACGCTGTGTTTTTACATATAGTTTAAGATACAGGAGGCATCCACCATGGCAAAGAAACAGTTCAAAGCGGAGTCCAAGCGCCTGCTGGACCTGATGATCAACTCCATTTACACCCACAAGGAGATCTTCCTGCGGGAGATCATCTCCAACGCCAGCGACGCCATGGACAAGCTGGCCTATAAGGCCCTCACCGATGACAAGGTGGGTCTGGACCGGTCGGACCTGAAGATTACCCTCACCCCCGACCAGATCGCCCGCACCCTCACCATTAGCGACAACGGCATCGGCATGACCAAGGAAGAGCTGGAGCAGAACTTGGGCACCATCGCCCGCAGCGGCTCCCTCCAGTTCAAGGAGGAAATGGCCAGGCAGGAGAAGGCCGAGGGAGATACCACCGACATCATCGGTCAGTTCGGCGTGGGCTTCTACTCTGCCTTCATGGTGGCCGACCACGTCACCGTCACCAGTAAGGCCTACGGCGCCGAGGAGGCCTTCCGCTGGGAGTCCGACGGCGCCGACGGCTACACCATCACCCCCTGCGAGAAGGAGAGCGTGGGCACCGACATTGTCCTCCACATCAAGGCCAATACCGACGACGACCACTACGACGAGTATCTGGAGCAGTACCGCATCGCCGATCTGGTGAAGAAGTACTCCGACTATATCCACTACCCCATCGTCATGCTCATGCACAAGTCCCGCCAGAAGCCCCGTCCGGAGGACGCAGGCGACGACTACAAGCCCGAGTGGGAGGACTACGATGTATGGGAGACCCTCAACTCCATGGTGCCCCTGTGGCAGCGGCCCAAGAGTGAGGTCAAGACCGAGGAATATAACCAGTTCTACAAGGAGAAGTACGGTGACTGGGAGGACCCCCTGAGCGTGATCCACGTCTCCGCCGAGGGTACCGTGGAGTACAAGGCCATGCTCTACATCCCCTCTCACGCCCCCTACGACTTCTACACCCGGGAATATGAGAAGGGCCTGCAGCTCTACTCCTCCGGCGTGCTCATCATGGACAAGTGCGCCGACCTTTTGCCCGAGCACTTCCGCTTCGTCAAGGGTGTGGTGGACTCCCAGGACTTCTCCCTGAACATTTCCCGCGAGATGCTCCAGCACACCCGTCAGCTGAAGGTCATTGCCAACAACCTGGAGAAGAAGATCAAGGGCGAGCTGCTCCGCCTCCAGAAGGACGACCGGGAGAAGTACGAGACCTTCTGGAAGGCCTTCGGTCCCCAGATCAAGATGGGTGTGGTGGCCGACTACGGCGTCCACAAGGACCTGCTCAGCGACCTGCTGCTGTTCTGGTCCTCCAGGGACGGCAAGCTGACCACCCTGGCCGAGTACAAGGAGCGGATGGCCGAGGATCAGCAGTACGTCTACTTTGCCTGCGGCGAGGATACCGCCAAGCTGGACAAGCTGCCCCAGGCCGAGCGCATCCGGGACAAGGGCTACGAGATCCTCTACCTCACCGCCGAGGCCGACCAGTTTGTGGTCAACGTGCTGGGCGCGGTGGACGGCAAGAGCTTCAAGTCGGTGGACGACGACGACGCCCTGCCTGAGACCGACGAGGAGAAGGCCGCACTGGAGCAGAAGGCGGAGGAGAACAAGCCGGTGCTGGACTTCCTGAAGGAGACCCTGGGGGGCGACATCCATGAGGCCCGCCTGTCCAAGATCCTGAAGAGCGGCGCCGTGTGCCTCACCACCGACGGCCCCATCACCCTGGAGATGGAGAAGTACTTCCAGCGGATGGACCCGGACAACAAGGAGATGAAGGCCCAGCGGGTGCTGGAGCTCAACCCCGATTCGGCCGCCTTTGCCGCCCTGAAGCGGGCGGTGGCCGAGGACAAGGACCTGGCCGCCAAGTATGCCCAGCTGCTGTACGCCCAGGCCCAGCTCATCGCCGGCCTGCCTCTGGCCGACCCCGCGGGCTACACCGAGCTGGTGTGCTCCCTGATGAAGTAAAGAATCACAGAAGGCCCCGCTGCCGTTGGCAGCGGGGCCTTTTTGCATGGAATTGTAAACTCAGGGAGTAATTACAATCAGAATGCCGGGAACGCCGCCGGCAACGCTGGCGCCCATCATAACAAAATAGGTGCCATTGGAGTAGATCAGGGTAGTGCCGCCGTCGTCGTTGGTAAAGCTGTCCATAAAGCGGAAGCCGCTGGCCACCAGGGCGGCGTCGTAGCGCTCGGCGAAGTCCTCGCTATGGCCGGCGTTCTTGATGCCGGCGTAGGAGTAGAAGAAGCCGCCGGAGTTGTCGGAGGGATCATAGGTGCTGTCCATAGCGTAGGTGCCCATCACCAGACCGAAGTCAGGCACGCCAGCAAACCGGGAGTAGGACTGATACCCGGAGCTGGCCGGCTTCTTGACAGTGACGGTGCAGGAAGCGCTCTTGCCGTTGGAGGTGGAGGCGGTGATGGTGGCGGTACCGGGAGCCACGGCGGTGACGGTGCCGTTCCAGACGGTGGCCACAGCGGTGTTGGAGGAGGTCCAGGTAATGTTCTTGTTGGCGGCGTCGGCGGGCTGGACGGTGGCGGTGAGGGTGCCGGTCTTGCCCACGTCCAGGGTCATGGTGGTCTGGTTCAGGGTGACAGAGGAGACGGCCACGGGGGCGGCGGTGACAGTGACGGTGCAGGAGCCGCTGACGCCGTTGTCGGCCACGGCGGTGATGGTGGCGGTGCCCGCCTTATGGGCGGTGACGGTGCCGTTGCTGACGCTGGCCACGCTGGCGTCGGAGGAGCTCCAGGTCAGGGACTTGACGGTGGCGTTGGAGGGGGCCGTCTGTACGGAGACGGCGCCGGTCTTGCCGGCCTCCAGGGTCAGGCCGGTGAGAGTCAGGCCGGTCAGGCCCACATAGGTGAGGGAGATGTTCTGCCGCAGGGCGGGGTTGGCCATGCGGGACACGATGGCGGCCACAGAGGAGCGGGTGATGGTGGTCTCAGGCTGGAAGGTGCCCTTGGAGTCGCTGCCGGTGAGGATGCCCGCCCGGTAGAGCAGATAGATGTCGTTGTAGTTGTCGGAACCGGCGGCCACGTCGGGGATCATGCCGTCGTCCACGGTGTTCTTGGCCTCCAGAGCCTCGGCGGGCAGGGAACGGGCCAGGATGGCGGCAAACTGCCGGCGGGTGGCCGCAGCGTTGTAGTCGGTAAACTGGCCCTGGGAGATGATGCCGTTCTTCACGGCGTAGTCCACATAGACCTGGTACCAGGGTTCGCCCTGGACAAAGTTGGCGGCGCCGGTGTTGTAGATGCTGTGGAGACGGCAGGCCAGGGCGATGGTGGAGCCCACGGTGATGTTGCCGTCGGGGGAGAAGGAGGTGCCGCTGGTGCCCTTCATCAGGGCCATCTCATAGGCGGTCTTGACGTTTTCCGTGTACCAGGTGTCGGCGGGCATGTCGGTAAAGGTGCCGGTGGTATAGGCGTTGACGGACTTGAAGTTGGACAGGCCGGCTTCGGTCGCCAGGGCGCCGGTGGTCAGCAGGGACACCGACAGGCCCAGGGCCAGAAACAGGGACAGGATGCGTCTTTTCATGGGGCAGAACTCCTTTCAGTGAAGTATAAAATTGAGACTACAGGTTTTTGATGATGGAATTGGCCGTGCTCAGAATACTGTTCCACTGCTTGAGAACATAGGTGAATTGTTTCTGACCCCGGATGATATCCATATCATTGCCGTTCTGAGCGATCTGCTCGTACATGGTAATGGTGGAATCCACATCGTCCAGCAGGGTGGTGGCAAGCGCTTTGACACTGGACCAGTAGGAGTTGTCGCCGCAGGCGGTGATGATATCGCTTACGGTGGTTCGGAAACTCTTCATGGCTGCGCTGGCGGGGATGTAGTGGATGATGGCCGACTTGATGACGTCCGGATCAAGAGGATTACTGGCGGCCTCATCGCTGGCAGCGCCCACCTCATCTTTGGCCACCTCCAGAGCGGCCATACCGTCGGTGAAGTGGTCGCTCATGGCTTTGCCGATCTCCATGGCCTCCTCCTTCTCCGGGTCCACCTCGGGCTCAGGGGTCTCGGGCTCCACCAGGCCGGGCACGGCCTTGTCGCCGGAGTAGCTGACAAACTCGATGGAAGCGGCCTGGGACAGGGCGGTGGGGTCCACATCGAAGGTCATCTCCACAGCAAAGTCCTGATTATTGCCCACGCTCTTGGAGCTGTAGTCGGTGGCCAGCAGCTTGCCGCTGGCGTCGTACAGATTGATGCGGACGTAGAAGTACTGGGAGCCGCTGCCCACACTGCCCTGAGCGGTGGCCTCCAGACGGGCCTTGCCGTACTGAAGCTTGCCGCTGGTGAAGGTGAAGTCATTCACCAGGAAGTTGGTGACCGTGCCGCCGGAGCGGTAGACAATGGTCATGGGGCCGTAGTTGTGGTTCAGCTGGGGCACGGAGAAGTCCAGCTTGGTGGAGGCCTTGACGGTCACCCGGCAGTAATCATACCGGCCGTTTTCGGAGGTGGCGGTGATCCGGGCGGAGCCGGGGGCCAGGGCGGTGACCTTGCCGCTGGAGTTGACGGTGGCCACGCTGGTGTCGGAGGACTCCCACTCCACGCTGTCATTGGTGGCGTCGGAGGGATACACCGAGGCGCTGAGGTACTCGCTGTCCCCAACCTCCAGCGTCAGGCTGCTGGGGTCCACGGTGACGCTGGAGACCTTGATCTCGGGGGTGACGGTGACCTTGCAGGCGGCGGTCTTTCCGTTGTAGGTGGTGACGGTGATGGTGGCGGTGCCCTCCCGCTTGGCGGTGACGGTGCCGCCGCTGCTGACGGTGGCCACGCTGGTGTTGGAGGAGGACCAGGTAAGGCTGTCATTGGTGGCGTCGCTGGGTTTCACCGTGGCGGTCAGACGGCCGGTGGTGCCCTCCGCCAGACTCATGGTGGACTTGTTCAGGGAGACGCCGGTGACCTCCACGGGGGCGGGGGTGACGGTGACCTTACAGGTGGCCTTGACCCCGTTGGCGGCGGAGGCGGTGATGGTGGCGGTACCCTTCTTCACCGCGGTGACCTTGCCGTTGTCCACAGCAGCCACGCTGGCGTTGGAGGACTTCCAGGTCACGTTGGAGACGGTGGCGTCAGCGGGAGTGGGGGTGACGGTAAGGGTGGAGGTCTTGCCCTCCTCCAGCGTCAGGCTGGTCTGGTTCATGGTCAGCTTGGTGGCGGGAACCACCTTCATGGTGACGGACTGCCGCAGCTGGGGCATGGCCATGCGGGAGACGATGGCGGCCACCGACGAGCGGGTAATGGTGGACTCGGGGACGAAGGTGCCCTTGGAGTCGCTGCCGGTGAGGATGCCCGCCCGGTAGAGGAGATAGATGTCGTCATAGTTGGCGGAACCGGCGGCCAGATCGGGGATGGTGCCGTCTTCCACCGTGTTTTTCTCCTCCAGAGCCTCCTTGGGCAGAGCCTTGGCCAGAATGGCGGCAAACTGCCGGCGGGTGGCCACGGCGTCATAGTTGGTAAACTGGCCCTGGGTGATGATGCCGTTCTTCACGGCATAGTCCACATAGACCTGATACCAGGGGTTGCCCTGGATGAAGTTGGCGCCGCCGGTGTGATAGATGCTGTGGAGCCGGCAGGCCAGGGCGATGGCGGAACCCACGGTAATGTTGCCGTCGGGGGAGAAGGCAACGGAGCTGGTGCCCTTCATCAGACCCAGCTCATAGGCGGTCTTGACGTTTTCCGTGTACCAGGTGCTGGCGGGCACATCGGTAAAGGTACCGGCGGTGTAGGCGGCGCTCTTCTGGAAGTTGGACAGACCCTTGCCTGCGGCCAGGGCGGCAGGACACAGGGTCAGTACCAGCCCCAGGGTCAACGCCAGGGACAAGATGTGCTTTTTCATATGATTTCTTCCTCCTGTCAGGGTGCGCTCAGGTCAAACAGGGCGGAGCTCCTCCGCACTCTGCCCTGCCGGACCTTTTTTCCAATCACAACTATATACTCTTTTTTTTGGTAAAACAATTTGCCGGCTGCATAGTGTTTGTGGAAAGATATTCAGGAGGAAAACAAAAAAACCGCGCAAAGCAGTGGGTTTTCCTGCATTTTGCGCGGTTTGTATTAATTCAGTTTGGAAGGATATTCCGGCCAGTCAGAGCTGGGAGAGGGCCTTCCACAGTCTCTTCTGATTGGGCAGCATCTGCCGGGGGGTGGTACGCCTGGCGTAGCGGGTGGCCAGTTCCCGCTGCCTGTCGGGGGAAAGAAAGGGCAGCAGGGCCATGGCCCGCCCTTCAAAGGCGGACAGGGAGAAGGCCACGGTGTGATCGGTGGGGACGGGATAGAAGAGCATCAGCTCCAGGGCCTGGACAGCCAGGCGGCAGGCCTCCTCCGCCGGACAGGTCTCCAGCAGACCGGTGAGGACAGTCAGACGTTCCGTCATGGCGGCGTCAAACTCCTCCACCGCATAGGACACCCGGGGATTGCCCTGGGCCCGGAAGAAGTTGCCCATGACCTCGCCCACACTGGACGCCTTGCTTTTCTTCAACTTATCTATAAAATGCTGGTAACAGGCCTCCAGATCCTCCAGGGCCTGAGTGGCGGATACGGGGGTGTGTTCTTCCATGGAGATCCCTCCTTTTTTCACATTATAGCCGCTGCCGGTGTAAAAAACAAGGCCCCGGCCGCAGCCGGGACCTTGTTTCGTGCTTGAAAGGTTCAGCCCTGAGCGGCCACGAAGTCGTGGAACAGCTGCTCGGCCTGATCGGCGTTCTCGCCGATGAAGAAGAACACATAGCCGTCCTCAATCACGGTGCGGGCATCCTGCACCTTGGGCAGGTTCTGGGCCAGGTACCAGGAGAAGGTGTCCTCCTGCTGCTTGCGGTAGGCCTCCAGAGCGTCGGTGACCGCCTTCTCGTTGGCGCCCTCCGCCAGCTTGCCGACGATGACGGTGTCGGGGGAGGTGATCATGGGGAAGAAGGCCACGATCTGCTCAAACTCATCCACGGGGAACTTATAGGCGTCGGCCAGCATATCCTCGTAGGTGCGGGAGCCGAACATCTCGCTGCTCTCCATGATGGAGTAAGCCAGCTTGACCATGGGGTCGTTGTTGGGGGTGGTGATGTCCACAGCGCCAAAGTCCTCGGCGGTGGGGTCGGCCCAGGTGACGGTGTAGCCGTCCAGCAGGGCCAGCACGCCGGCGGACACATAAGTTACGCCGGCGGTAACCTCCGCCTTCTCCTTCACCAGCTCGTCGTTGACCAGAATGGTGTTGTCGTCAAAGTTTACGGTGATCTTGTCCTGTCCGAAGTTGAACCAGGCCTCGTTGCCCTCCTGATCCCAGTACACGTTGCCGTGGTCGGACTCGGCCAGCAAACGCAGGGGCAGCATGGAGTCGGAGGCGGCGGGGAGGGCGGCGGTGTCCAGCTTCTCTCCGTTGAGGGTGATGGAAGTGGTGTAGCCCACCTTGGCGGAGATGAGCACGGGGGTCTCCACAGCCAGGGCGGGGAGGGTCATGGAACCGGCCAGGGTCAGGGCCAGTGCGGCGGCGCCGAATTTTTTCATGGATAAGGTCCTCCTTGCAAGTTTGTTGTCACAAGGATAGACGGGGCTTTTTGAAAAAGGTTCCCCAAAAGAGGAAAAATTTTATGGCCAATTTTGCTATGCTTTTGCATAGCAAAATTGGCCATGTGCCGCTTTCAGCGGCACGGCCATGAAATCAAAGCGCATGGGCCGGGACGGCCCATATGCGCATAAACTTCATGCGCCACAGCCTTTGCTTGTTTTCGTGGTATGCTCTTGGCGCATAAAGTTTTATTTCGCCACCGGAGCAAACCGGCCCCGCACCAGGACCGCCAGGGCAGCCGGGGCCACCTCCACCTGGGCGCCAATCTTGCCGGCGCTGACGGTAATGGTGTCCAGGCTCTCCACGCTCTGGTCAAAGACGGTGGGGAACTGCTTCTTCATGCCCACCGGGGAGCAGCCCCCGTGGACGTAACCGGTGAGGGGGAGCAGCTGGGCCTGCTTGATCATCTCGATGGATTTCTCTCCCACCGCCTTGGCGGCGGCCTTCAGGTCCAGCTCCTTCAGCACCGGGATGACGAACACATAATATTTCTTGCTGGCCCCCTGGGTCACCAGAGTCTTGCACACGCTGGCCGGGTCCTTGTCAATGAGGGCGGCCACGCTGGCGCCGTCCACCGCCCCGTCGGGGTGGGCGTAGTGGTGGGGGGTGTAGGGCACCTTTTTTTGATCCAGTACCCGCATCACATTGGTCTTTTCTTCGGACATGGTTGCATCGCTCCCGTGGTTTGGTATAAGATAGGGACATCATACTACAATCAAGGAGCGGACGCAAATGCTGGATACACAAAATTGTCAGGGCATCATGATGGACATTGCCAAGCGGCTGCTGGCCATTGACAGCCCCAGCGGATTTACCCAGAACGTGGTGCGGGAGGCGGAGCAGATCGCCCAGGACCACGGCTATACCACCCGGCGCACCAACAAGGGCAACCTGATCGTATCGGTGCCCGGCCGGGAGAAGGGCAAGAAAATCGGCCTGTGCGCCCATGTGGATACCCTGGGCCTGATGGTGCGCTCCATCACCGCCGACGGTATGCTGAAGATCACCAAGGTGGGCGGCCCCATCCTGCCCACCCTGGACGGCGAGTACTGCCGCATCTACACCCGGGACGGCAAGGTGTACACCGGTACCATCCTGTCCCTGTCCCCCGCGGTCCACGTCTATGATGACGCCGCCACCCGGCCCCGGGAGGAGAAGGAACTGGCGGTACGCATCGACGAGAAGGTGAAGAGCAAGAAGGACGTGGAGGCTCTGGGCATCTGCGCCGGGGACTATGTGTGCTTTGATCCCAAGACCACCGTCACCGACAGCGGTTTCCTCAAGTCCCGGTTCATTGACGACAAGGGCAGCGCCGCCATTCTGCTCACCCTGCTGCGGCTGATGCACTTTGCCAAGGTGCGCCCCCGCTACGACACCGACGTGTGCTTCACCGTCCACGAGGAGGTGGGCCACGGCGGCGCCACTCTGCCTCCGGTGGACGAGCTGCTGGCGGTGGATATGGGCTGCGTGGGCGACGATCTGAGCTGCACCGAGTATCAGGTGTCCATCTGCGCCAAGGACAGCAACGGACCCTACGACTATGAGATGGTGAGCCGTCTGGTGGAGCTGGCCAAGAACAACGGGGTGGACTACGCGGTGGATATCTACCCCCATTACGGCTCCGATGTGGCAGTGGCCTGGAAGACGGGCATGGACGCCAAGGGCGCCCTCATCGGCCCCGGTGTCCACGCCTCCCACGGCATGGAGCGGACGCATTTTGATGGGATGAAGGCCACCATTGATTTGGTGAGCCTGTATCTGGAGCTGGGATAAAGTCGGGCGCACACTGTGCGCCCCTACATGGGACGGGAAAGGCGTAGGGGCGGGTGCCCACACCCGCCCGCATCGGGACGCGCGGACGGCAGTTTGCCGTCCGCCGTTTTTTCCAAGGCCTTGTCACAGGGAAAGGCATTTGATATAATAAAGGGTAATTTTAATGGGAAAGGACGGTGGCCGCCCATGAAATATAAACAATGGAATCAGGCGGCCAGCGATCCGGCCGCGGTAGCCGCTTTGGAGCGGGCGGGACTGCCCACTCTGGCGGCCATGACCCTGTGCGCCCGGGGGCTGGATACCCCGGAGAAGGCCCGTGCATTTCTGGATGC
Organism: Flavonifractor porci; assembly: GCF_037572415.1. Taxonomy (NCBI): domain Bacteria; kingdom Bacillati; phylum Bacillota; class Clostridia; order Eubacteriales; family Oscillospiraceae; genus Flavonifractor; species Flavonifractor porci. The sequence continues at coordinate 93,102 of NZ_JBBHLB010000006.1, read as the reverse complement.
GGGACGGGGTCAGCTTCAGGATCCCCTGCTGATGAAAGACATGGACAGGGCCGCCGCCCGGCTGGCCCGTGCCCTGGCGGCGGGGGAGACCATTGCAGTCTACGGCGACTACGACGTGGACGGCATCACCTCCACCAGCCTGCTCACCGACTTCCTCCGCCGGGAGGGGGGAGATGTGATCCCCTACATCCCCGACCGGATGGAGGAGGGCTACGGCCTGAACACCGATGCCCTGGATACCCTCCACCAGGCGGGGGTCAGTCTGGTGGTGACGGTGGACTGCGGCATCACCGCCGTGGAGGAGGCCCGCCACGCCACCCGTCTGGGCATGGATCTGGTGATCACCGACCACCACGAATGCAAGGAGGAGCTGCCCGCCGCGCTGGCAGTGGTGGACCCCCACCAGGCCGACTGCTCCTATCCGTTTCAATGTCTGGCGGGCGTGGGGGTGGCTCTCAAGCTGGTGCTGGCCCTGGGCGGTCCTGCCCGGCAGGAGGAACTGCTGAGCCGGTACGCCGATCTGGCGGCTATCGGTACGGTGGCCGATGTGATGAGCCTCACCGGGGAGAACCGCACCATTGTGCGGCTGGGTTTGGAGGCCCTGCGCCAAACCAGCCGCCCCGGCCTGAAGGCCCTGCTGGTTCAGGCGGGCCTGGAGGAGCGGCCCCTCAACTCGGTGGCCATCGGCTACACCCTGGCCCCACGGCTCAATGCCTCTGGCCGGATGGGCTGCGCCTCCTTGGCCGCCGAGTTGCTGCTCACCGCAGATCCCGCCCGGGGAGAGGAACTGGCCATCCAGCTGTGCGAGCTCAACCGGGAGCGGCAGACCATCGAGGCCCGGATCTCCTCCGAATGTCAGGAACTGGCCGAGGCCCTGCCGCCGGAGGAGCGGTATGCTCTGGTGCTGGCCGGCGACCACTGGCACCAGGGGGTGGTGGGCATTGTGGCCTCCCGCCTGGCGGAGAAGTACTCCTGCCCCGCCTTTATGATCTGCCTTCAGGACGGCAAGGGAAAAGGTTCCTGCCGGTCCTTCGGCGGCTTCAACCTGTTTGCCGCTCTGGAGCACTGCGCCCCCCTGCTGGAGGGCTTCGGCGGCCATGAGCTGGCGGCGGGCTTTACCATTCTGGAGGAGAACATTCCCGCCTTTGCCGCCGCCATGAACGACTATGTCCGTCAGTGTACCGGGGGGGCCGAGATGGTGTCCACCCTGGATGTGGATTGTCCGGTGGACGATGTGGGTATCCTTACCCTGGAGGGGGTGGAGGGCCTGGACCTGCTGGAGCCCTACGGCTCGGGCAACCCCAAGCCGGTGTTCTCCCTGTCGGGCTGTCTCATTACCGCCCTCAGCGAGGTGGGGGGCGGCCGGCATCTGAAGCTGAAGCTGGCCTCCGGCGGCCGCAGCTTTGACGCCATCTTCTTCTCTGCCACCGCCGCCGGGATGGGGGTGGCTCAGGGAGACCGGGTGGACGTGGCCTTTACCCCCCAGATCAATGAGTACCGGGGGTGGCGCTCGGTCCAGTTCCAGGTGTGCGATCTGCGTCCCGCCCTCACCCGGGCTCAAGCCGAGCGGGCCCTGTTTGAAAAATTCCGCCGGGGCGAGGAGCTGACCCGCCGGGAGGCGGCCGCCCTGTTGCCCACCAGAGAGGAGTTTGTGGTTCTCTGGCGCTATTTGAAGGGCCATGCCGGACAGTCCCCTCTGGAGGAGACCGCCCACCGGCTGGCCCGCAACATCGCCCGCTCCGCCGGACGGCGGGAGACTGTCATGCGTACCTTGGTATGTCTGGAGGTCTTTGACGAGCGGGGACTCATCCGGCTGGAACACACCACCGACCACCTCCACATTGCCCTGCGGAGTGTGGAGGGCAAGGTGGACCTGGATGACAGCTGGATCATGCGCCGGCTGCGGGGCATGAGCGGATAAGCCTTGAACAGCCTTCCCCCCATAGGGGGGAAGGTGGCCCGCAGGGCCGGATGAGGGGGTGCCCGACACAAGGAACCCCTCATCAGTCTCGCTGTGCTCGACAGCTTCCCCCCATAGGGGGGAAGCAAGGAGGCATCCCCACAATATTATTTTTATTTCAACAGGAGGTGCCCTGTATGGACCCCATCCTGGAGCGTTATCAGGCTCTTGAGGACAAAATCAAAGCATATAATCCGGCGCTGGACGCCCAGCGCCTGTTCAGCGCGTTCACCTATGCGGACAATGCCCACTCCGGGCAGCTGCGTAAGGACGGATCGCCCTATATCACCCACCCCTTGGCGGTGGCCGAGATCGTGGCCGAGCTGGAGCTGGACACCGATTCCATCATCGCCGCCCTCCTCCACGACTGTATTGAGGACACCGGCTCCACCCATGAAGAGATCGCCAAACTCTTCGGGGTGGTGGTGGCCGACCTGGTGGAGGGCGTCACCAAGCTGACCCGGGTGCAGTACACCTCCAAGGAAGAGGAGCAGATGGAGAACCTGCGCAAGATGCTCATGGCCATGGCCAAGGACATCCGGGTGATCCTCATCAAGATCTGCGACCGCCTCCACAATATGCGGACCATGGAGTACCAGTCTCCCAGAAAGCAGAAGGAGAAGGCCCTGGAGACCATGGAGATCTACGCCCCCATCGCCCACCGCTTGGGTATGCAGCGCATCAAGTGGGAGCTGGAGGATACCTCCCTGCGTTACCTGGACCCGGTGGGCTACAAGGAGATCTCCGACGAGCTGGCCGCCCGTTCCGCCGCCCATGAGGAATTCCTGGCCACGGTCCAGCGGCGCATCCAGGAGCGGCTGGACGCCGAGGGCATCCACTGCACCATCTATGGCCGGGTGAAGCACGCCTATTCCATCTACCGGAAAATGTACACCCAGAACAAGACCATGGACGAGATCTTTGATCTCTATGCCTTTCGGGTCATTGTGGATGACATCTCCGAGTGCTACAATGTACTGGGTGTGATCCACGACCTGTTCAACCCGGTGCTGGGCCGGTTCAAGGACTACATCGGCACCCCCAAGCCCAACGGCTATCAGTCCCTCCACACCACCGTCATCGGCCGGGACGGCATCCCCTTCGAGGTGCAGATCCGCACCTGGGAGATGCACCACACCGCTGAGTACGGCATCGCCGCCCACTGGAAGTACAAGCAGGGCATGGCCAATGCCAAGCTGGGTACCGAGGCCGCCTTCGAGTGGGTACGCAAGCTGCTGGAGAGCCAGCAGGACGTGGACGCCGAGGAATTTGTGCGCACCATGCGGGTGGACCTGTTCTCCGACGAGGTCTTCGTGTTCACCCCCCGGGGCGACGTGATCAACCTGCCCGCCGGGGCCACCCCCATCGACTTTGCCTACAACATCCACTCCGCCGTGGGCAACCACATGACGGGCGCCAAGGTCAACGGCCGCATGGTCACCTTTGATACCCCCCTGAAAAACGGCGACATCGTGGAGGTCATCACCTCCAAGTCGGCCCACGGCCCCAGCCGGGACTGGATGAAGATCTGCAAGTCCAACGAGGCCCGCAATAAGATCCGCCAGTGGTTCAAGAAGGAGCGGCGGGAGGAGAACATCGCCACCGGCCGTTCCTCCTTCGAGTCGGAGCTCAAGCACGTGGGCCTGTCCCTGGCGGCCATCACCGCCGAGGACGTACTGCCCTTTGTTTTGAAGAAGGTGCGCTTCGGCACCCTGGATGAGCTGTATGCCGCCATCGGCTACGGCGGTATGTCCGCCCAGAAGGCGGTGGTACGGGTCAAGGACGAGATGACCCGGCTCAACCGCCAGGCCGAGCAGCAGGCGGCCGCTGAAAAGACCGCCCAGCAGGCCGATGCCATTTACCCCTCCACCAGCAACCCGCCCCCTGTGCCCGTCAAGACCGGCAAGAGCGACCAGAGCGGCATCATCGTGGAGGGCATCGACAACTGCCTGGTGAAGTTCGCCAAGTGCTGCACCCCCGTGCCGGGCGATCCGGTGGTGGGCTTTATCACCCGGGGCTTCGGCGTCTCCGTCCACCGGGCGGACTGCCCCAACGCCGCCCCCGAGAAGCGCAAGCCGGAGGAGGAGGGGCGCTGGATCAAGGTATCCTGGGCCACCGGGGAGCTGGCTACCTACCGCACGTCTCTGGAGATCGCGGCCAAGGATCGGGACGGCCTGACCCTGGATGTGGCCATGGCCCTGTCCACCATGAAGGCCAAGACCACCAGCCTGTCCGCCCGGTCCATGCCCGACGGCTACGCCACCGTCAGCATCGTGCTGGAGGTCAAGAACCACACGGAGCTTACCGCCGTCATCAACAAGCTGGGTCAGATCCAGGGGGTCTACCAGGTCAAGAGAGCGGCCGGATAACAATTTGTAGGGGTGGCCTTTATGGCCGCCCGCGGGCGACCACAAGGGTCGCCCCTACAGTCAATCACCGCCTTTTCTCTTGTTGAGGAGAACGAATGATGATTCAGAGAGAGATACTGCAAGAAAACGAGATCCTGGACCGGCTGATCTCCCAGTGCTTTGCGGGCGGAGAGCTGCTCCGGCGGGAGCTGCGGCTTACCGAGGCCCAGGCCGCCTATGTGGCGGGACATTATTGCGCCCAGGTCATTCCCATGGGCGAACATTGGTATGAAATTACCTTCCAGGAGGCATTTTACAATGGCTGCAACTGAATTTGTGCCCGTGCTGCTGGGCTCGGACATCAACGCCTACAGCATGGCCCGGGCCTTCCACGAGGCCTACGGCGTACATTCCGTGGTGTATGGAATGTTTCCCGCCAGCGTGTGCGCCGGCAGCAAGATCATCGACTACCGGGTACGGGAGCACAACGACCGGGTGGACAAGGTGCTGGAGAACGTCACCGAGGTGGCCCGTGAGCACCCGGACAAGAAGATTTTGGTGCTGGGCTGCGGAGACAACTACCTCAACTCCATTTCCGCCAACCTGCCCAACTACCCGGAGAACGTCATCGCTCCCTATGTGGACCTGTCCATGCTGGAGACCCTGATCCACAAGGAGAAGTTCTACGACCTGTGCGACCAGTACGGCATCGACCATCCGGCCACCTACGTCTACCACAAGGGGGAGGGCCACGGCTTTACCCTGCCTTTTGATGGCCCCTTTGTGGTCAAGCCCGCCGAGTCGGATACCTACTGGAAGCATCCCTTCCCCACTCAGAAGAAGGCCTACGTCCTCCAGACTCGGGAGGAAGTGGACCAGGTCATTGACGATATCTACAACGCCGGATATGAGGACTCCCTCATCATCCAGGACTTTATCCCTGGTGACGACAGTTTCATGCGGGTGGTGACCAACTACTCCGGCGCCGACGGCAAGGTGCGCCTCATGTGCGTGGGCCACGTCCTGCTGGAGGAGCACACCGCCCACGCCATCGGCAACCACGCCGTCATCATCACCGAGCCCGAGCCCGAGCTGTGCGAGAAGCTGAAAGACTTCCTGGAGGCCATCCACTTCACCGGCTTCTCCAACTTTGATATCAAGTACGACCAGCGGGACGGCAAGTTCAAGGCCTTTGAGATCAACTGCCGCCAGGGCCGGTCCAACTACTATGTCACCGGGGCGGGCTACAATCTGGCCAAGTACCTGGTGGAGGACCGGGTGTTGGGCAGGGACTGTGAGCTGACCATTACCCGCAACCGCCATCTATGGTGGGTCATTCCCCCCAAGGTGGCCTATGACTATGTGAATCTCCGGTACCACCAGGAGATGAAGGCGCTGGAAAAGGCCAACGCCGTGGTCAACCCCCTGTTCTATAAGCCGGACAACGGCCTGGTGCGTACCCTGCGCATCCTGAAGGGCCAGCGCCGCTATGTGGGCTGGTACGCCTCTTGTATGGAAAAGGTGAAATAATGGAACAACGCTTTGGCATTCTGGGCGGCATGGGCCGCCCCACCCGGCTTGCGCCGTGCGGGGACCCCGGTGATTGGATCTGCTCGGGGCAAGTGAATTGCCCCGGCACCAAGGTTTTGGCCTGCGGCCAAAACGCTTGTAGGGGCCCCATGCCGGAATATGGCAGGAGGTGGCGATATGCCTGAACAACGACTTGGCATCTTGGGCGGCATGGGGCCCCAGGCCACCCAGGACTTTTATCAGCGGATTCTGGACCGCACCGACGCCTCCTGCGACCAGGAGCACCTGCCCACCCTGATCTGGAGCGACACCTCCATGCCCGACCGCACCGCCGCCATTCTGGGGGGCGACGCGGAGGGCTGCTACCGGCGTCTGCTCTCGGGAGCCCGTCTGCTGGAGGGGGGCGGCTGCACTGTGCTGGCCATTCCCTGCAACACCTCCCACTACTTTGCCGATCGGCTTCAGGGGGATATCTCCATCCCTCTCATCCATATGCCCCGGGAGACCGTGGGGGTGCTGGCGGAGGAGGGGCGGCGCAAGGTGGGCATCCTGGCCACCGACGGCACCATCCGCACCGGCGTGTATCAGAAGGAGTGTACCGCCCGGGGCATTGAGGCCGTCTCTCCTCCGGATGAGGTCCAGAAGCTGGTGATGTGCATCATCTACGACGAGATCAAGCGGGGGGAAAAGGGCTCCCGGGAGAAATTCGCCGTCATTGACCGCTGGCTCCGTCAGGCCGGGTGCGACAGCGCCATTCTGGGCTGCACCGAGCTGAGTGTCTACCGCACCTATCACGGCCTGCCCGACCACTATCTGGACGCTATGGACGTGCTGGCTCAGCGGTGTATCACCGCCTGCGGCTACAAGCTGCGGATGGTATAAGCAATGGGCCGATGGCGACATCGGCCCTACAAGTTTCTGGTGGTGAATGACTATGACCGATTTCCGCCGCCCTCTGGGCGACTATGTGCAGCTGCTGCTGCGCCATGACCTGCTGGCCGACAAGGGGCCGGTTCACGCCGACCTGACTGCCCCGGTGGCCCTGGTGTCCTGCGACTCCCAGGTGGTGATTCCCCATACCCTCTTCCTCTGCAAGGGGGCCAAGTTCAAGGAGGACTACCTGCGCCAGGCCATGGACAAGGGTGCCTTCGTGTATGTCAGCGAGATCCCCTATCCCGACGTGCCCCTGCCCTGCCTGCGGGTCACCGACATCCGGCAGGCCATGGGCCTGCTGGCCGATCTGGCCTACGGCCACCCCTCCGGCAAGCTGACCATCACCGGCATCACCGGCACCAAGGGCAAGACTACCACGGCCTACTATATCAAGTCCATCGTGGACACCTGGCTGGCTGCCCAGGGCCACCGGGAGAGCGCCTTGCTCTCCACTATCGTCACCGACGACGGCCTGGAGCGCAAAACCGCCAAGCTGACCACCCCGGAGCCCCTGGACCTGCAGCGACACCTGTCCAATGCAGTCACCGCCGGGGCGGACTACCTCACCATGGAGGTATCCTCCCAGGCCCTGAAGTATGGCCGGGTCATCGGAGTGGACCTGTCCTGCGCCGTATTCCTCAACATCGGCGAGGACCACATCTCCCCGGTGGAGCACCCCGATCTGGAGGACTATCTCCAATCCAAACTGTTGATTTTCCGGCAGGCGAAAACTGCCTGTATTTCCATGGACTGCGATCACGCCCCTGAGGTGGCCCAGGCCGCCGCCCGGTGTGAGAAGGTCATTACCTTCTCCCAGAAGGACCCCGCCGCCGCGGTATACGGCACCAACGTCCGCAAGGAGGGGAACCAGATCGCCTTTCACGTCCGTACCCCCCGGTACGAGGGAGAGCTGGCCATCTCCACCCCCGGCCTGTTCAACGTGGAGAACGCTCTGGCCGCTGTGGCGGTGGCCGAGGCCTACGGCATCCCCCAAAAGACGGTGGAAGAGGGTCTGGTGAATGCTTTCGTCCCCGGCCGTATGGAGCACTATGTCAGCGCCGACAACCAGATCTCCGTCATTGTGGACTACTCCCACAACGGCATGAGCTTGCAGAACGCCCTGCGGTCCGTCCGGACGGAGTATCCCGACCGGCAGCTGACGGTGCTTTTCGGCTGCACCGGCGGCAAGGGCATCGACCGCCGGGAGGGCATGGGCAATGCCGCCGGTGAGTGGGCCCACCGGGTCATCCTCACCGAGGACGATCCCGGCCCCGAGGAGGTGGAGGACATCTGTGCCGACATCGGCGTGTTCCTCAAGCGATGGAACAAGGACTACACCGTCATTCCTAACCGGGAGCGGGCGGTGGAGACCGCCATCCTGGAGGCCCAGCGCCCCGCCGTGGTGCTGCTGGCGGGCAAGGGCTGCGAGATCTTCCAGAAGCGGAAGAACGGCCCCGAGCCCTGCATCCCCGACGGGGTGCTGGCCCGGCAGGCCCTGGACAAGTACGATCGTGACCATGCTGAATAAGGCTTTTGCCGCCGCAGGCGCCGCCGCCTGGGGCGGCTTGCCGTTTTCAGAACTGGCGGAGGACATGACCCCCGAGGCCATCGCAAAGGCAGAACAGCTGTGCCCCAATCCCCGCACCGTGCTGGTGGCCGCCTTCCCCTACTACGCCGGGGACCGGCCCGGAAACCTGTCCCTCTACGCCCGGGGGCGGGATTATCATCAGGCCGTCACCGAAAAGCTGAATACGATCTGTGATATTTTGCGAGATAAATACGAAAATAGGGCGTTTTTGCCTGCCGCCGACAACTCCCCTCTGCCGGAACGGCAGGCGGCCTGGCGGTGCGGCATCGGCCTGCGAGGGAAAAACGGTCTGATGATTTTGCCCCCCTACGGCAGCTATGTGTTCCTGGGCACCATCCTTACCGACGTGGAGTTGGACCTGCCGCCCCGCACTCCGTCCGCCAACTGTGTGGGCTGCGGCAAGTGTCTGAGCGCCTGCCCCGGCGGCGCTCTGGGGGAGAATGGGGTGGACCTGTCCCGCTGTCTGTCCGAACTGACCCAGAAGAAAGGGGAGCTGACCGGGGAAGAGGAGGCTCTGGTGAAGGCCCACTCCCTGATCTGGGGGTGCGATACCTGCCAGCGGGTGTGCCCTTACAACGCCCATCCCGCCCTATCCCCTCTGCCTGAGTTTCGAGAGGGACTGGTGGATACCCTGGACCGGGCCGACCTGGAGGGACTCACCAACCGGACCTTCCGGGAGAAGTACGGCGACCGGGCCTTTGCCTGGCGGGGGCCCGCCCCCCTGCGGCGCAATCTGGAGTGGAAATGAGGCTCTGCCCACCAATGGGGGCAGAGCCTCATTTCCGTGGTGCGTGTGGTCATAAAGGTGAAACTACGGGACGGGTGAATCAACTTTGGAAACAGCAGAGCGAGTTTTGGTTCATTGTCGGTGCCCTAAAGGGGATTCGTGCCATATCCAAATCAGCTAAAAAAGGAAATAAGCAGTAAAAAACAGAGGGATATATGGGGGATATCTCAACCCGTAAGCCGAAATATCGTAAAGAAGTACTGTGGAGGGAGAATGTGGCACACGCTTTGCTAAACTGTTATACAGCGAGAGTCAATGCGTACTTCGGCAATATTACGATAAAGAAAGGGAGAGTATCCATGAACTTTGAACTGACTCAGAACCAGCTGAACGCCCAGAAGATCGCCCGTGATTTTGCTGAGAACACCCTGGCCAAGGATATCCTGACCCGGGACGCCACCGCTGAGTTTCCCCGGGACCTGTATGACGAGATGGGCCGTATGGGCCTGATCGGCATTCCCTATCCTGTGGAGATGGGCGGCCAGGGCGGCGACTATCTGTCCTACATCGTCTCTCTGGAGGAGATCTCCAAGGTGGACGCCTCCATGGGCATCACCTACTCCGTGTCCACTTCTCTGTTCTGCGGCGTGATCATGAATTCCGACCTGCCCGCCGAGAAGAAGGCGGAGTTCATCCGTCCCGTGGCCTCCGGTAAGGCCTTGGGTTCTTTTGCCCTCACCGAGCCCAACGCCGGCTCCGACGCCGCCGGGTGCAAGACCATTGCCGTGAAGGACGGCGACGAGTGGGTCATCAACGGCTCCAAGTGCTTCATCACCAACGGCCCTGTGTCCGACTACTTTGTGGTGTTCACCACCACCGATGTGGCACCCGGCACCAAGGGCATGGCCTGCTTCATGGTGCCCAAGGGCACCCCGGGCTTTGAGCAGGGCAAGCGCCACAACACCATGGGTATCCGCAGCGCCGCCGTGTGCGAACTGTATTTCGACAACTGCCGCGTGCCCGAGTACAACATGGTGGCTGAGCCCGGCAAGGGCTTCGCGCTGGCCATGAAGTCCCTGGACGGCGGCCGCATCGGTGTGGCAGCCCAGGGCCTGGGTATTGCCGAGGGCGCCTTTGAGATCGCCCGCAAGTACATGATGGAGCGGGAGCAGTTCGGCAAGCCCATTGCCAAGCAGCAGAACCTGGCCTTCCGCATGGTGGATATGCAGGTGCAGATCGAGCAGGCCAAGTATATGCTCTACAAGGCCGCCCTGGATAAGCAGGAGGGCCGCCCCTACACCGAGTCCGCCGCCAAGGCCAAGCTGGTGTGCACCGACGCCGCCATGCACGTCACCACCGAGGCGGTCCAGATGCTGGGCGGCAACGGCTTCATGAAGGAGTACCATGTGGAGCGCATGATGCGCGACGCCAAGATCACCCAGATCTATGAGGGCAGCAACGAGATCCAGAAGCTGATCCTCTCCGGCAAGCTGTTTAAGTAAAAACAATGGTGGCCAATGCCCAACACCGGCCGGTGTTGGGCATTGGCCGGTGCAAAAGGAGCGAAAGGAACATGGTAGAACAGATCCGCGACGGGGTCTATCGCATTGGAGTAACGCTGCCTCAGAACCCCCTGCGGGAACTGAACAGCTACGTCATCTGCGGAGAAGGCAGAAATCTGCTCATCGACACCGGCTTTAATCGGCCGGAGTGCCTGGAGGCGCTTCAGGGAGGCATCCGTGAGCTGGGGCTGGACATGGAGCGCACCGACCTCTTTCTCACCCATCTGCACTCCGACCATGTGGGCCTGGCCAGCCAGGTATCGGGCAGAAACAGCCGGATCTACATGAATCCCGTAGACAACGCGGGGATGAACCGGTTCCTGACCCACCCCGACGGCTGGGGGAATCAGGCGCTGCGCTTTCTGAACGAGGGTTTCCCGCCTGAGGAGCTGGCCGTGGTCAAGGAGAACAATCCGGGCCGGAAATACCGGCCGGACTGTGTTCTGGAGGCCATTCCGGTGGAGGACGGCGGGGAGATCCAGGTGGGGGGTATCCGGCTGAAGGGAATCTTCACCCCTGGACATACCCCCGGCCATACCTGCCTCTTCTGGGAGGAGAAGGGGGTACTCTTCACCGGCGACCACGTCCTCTTTGACATCACCCCCAACATCTCCATCTGGGAGGAGCTGCAAAACCCGCTGGCCACCTACTTTGTCAGCCTGGGTAAGATCGCCAAGCTGAAGGTGGACCTCTGCCTGCCCGGCCACCGGGCCACCAACACGGATCTGCAGGGGCGGATCGAAAGCCTGCTCCGCCACCACCAGGTCCGCCTGGAGGAAGTGGTGGGTATTGTGACGGACCAGCCTGGCATCAGCGGCTATGAGGTGGCCAAGCGAATGACCTGGTCCATCCGGGCCAAGGGCTGGGAGGACTTCCCCTCGGGACAGAAGTGGTTTGCCGTAGGCGAGGCCATGACCCATCTGGCCTGTCTGACCGAGCTGGGGGCCCTCCGCAGAGAGGAGCGAGCGGGCGTATCCGCCTACCTGCCCGGCCAGCCGGTGGACATCGCCGCCGCCATCCGGGCCTATTTTGAGGGCCGCGTGAGCCCAAAGTGAATGGGGCGTGGATCGGATATGGATCTGTTGGTCTGTCTCAAGCAAGTACCTGATCTGGCGGCGGGGGTGCCGGACCCGGAGGTGGGGGTGGCCTTTCCCGACCATGTGGAGCAGGTCATCAGCACGCTGGACGGGTACGCTCTGGAGGCTGCCGCGCGGATACAGGACGGCTGCTCCAACTGCTCCATCACCCTGCTCTCTCTGGATGGAGAGGAGGCGCTGCGCAGCGGGTATTCCGTGGCGGGGGAGGAGGTCATGCTGGTCCGGGACCCGGACTTTGAAGGCTCCGACCCGGTGGCCAAAGGCATGATCCTGGCGGCGGCGGCTGAGGAGCTGGAACGCCGCCGGGGGCGGACCTTTGACCTGATCCTCTGCGGACAGCAGTCGGCCGATATGGGCAGCGGACTTACCGGCCCCTCTCTGGCTGAGGCGCTGAGACGCCCCGCGGTGGGCGGTGTGCTTGCGGCTATCCCTGCCGACGGCGGTTTCCGCCTGGAACGGGAGACCGGTCGGGGCGTCCAGACGGTGGAGGCGCCCTGGGGCAGTGTGGCGCTGGTGACCCGGTCTGACCACCCCCTGCGCTATCCAACGATTTTACGCAATATGATGGCTGTGGAGATGGAAGTGCCCGTGCTCCACAAAAAAGACCTGTCCGCTGTGGATCTGACCGCCGTTGGCCGGGCGGGGGCACGGGTGCATACCATAAAGCGCTTTGCGCCCACCGCGAAGGCGGATGCCGTGCGGATCAGCGCATCTTCCGGCGAGGCGGCGGCACTGGAGCTGCTGCATGGGCTGGAGCGGGCCAGGGTACTTTGAGGAGGTGGGCAACATGGAAGGAAAGCAGGATGTCTGGATCTGGCTGGAAGACGTTGACGGGTCCTGTACCGGGCTGGAACTGGTCACTCCGGGGAGAACGCTGGCCCAGTGGCTGGGCGGGAGCCTGACCGCGGTAGCCATAGGCGGGGCGGTGGACGAGTTGCTTGGAGCCGCCGTCGGGTCCGGCGTGGATAAGATCGTGGCGGTGGAGGGGGAAGAATACGCGGTCTATCAGACGGACGTATATGCCGCCGCCCTGGGTATTCTGGTGGAGCGTCACCGGCCCGCGGTGATCCTGTTTTCCGCCGATCAGACCGGGCGGGAGCTGGCCGCGGCGGTGGCCGCGGCCCTGAAAGTGGGCCTGGCTCAGGATGCGGTGGCGCTGGAGGCAGCCGATACCGGCAGCGTTCTCTTCACCCGGCCGGTGCTGGGCGGCAAGCAGATGGTGACTCAGATCTGCGGTCCCGGCCTGCCCCAGATCGGGACTGTGCGTCCCGGAGCCTTCCGCCGTGCGGCCGCTTTTTTTGAAGCCCCCCCTCCCACTGTGGTGCGGGAAACCATCCATGTGCCGCCCTCTCCGCTGCGTGTCGCCCATCAGATCAGAGCCGCAGTACAGGATAAAGTGGATCTGGAGGGGGCTGAGATCATCCTTGCCGGTGGGCGGGGACTGGGCGGTCCCAAAGGCTTTGACCTGCTCCGTGAGGCGGCTAAAATATTGGGGGCCCAGGTGGCGGCCTCCCGTGCGGCGGTGGACCTGGGATGGATCTCCCATGCCCACCAGGTGGGACAGACCGGAAAGACCGTGGCCCCACGGCTGTACATCGCCTGCGGTATCTCAGGGGCCATGCAGCATCTGGCCGGGATGAGCGGGTCGGATGTGATCGTGGCCATCAACAAAGACCCCAGAGCCCCTATTTTTCAGGTGGCCGACTATGGAGTGGAGGGCGATCTCTACCAGGTCCTTCCGCCCTTTGTGGAAGCATGGAAAAACCGATGAGCGCATTTGCGCGGGATGATAAGAATTGTCAGGAGGATCATTATGAAAGAATTGTATGTGGTTAACTGCTGCCGTACTGCCATGGGTTCCTTCGGCGGCTCTCTCACCAACACCTCTTCCGTGGAGCTGGGCGCCATCGTGGTGAAGGAGGCCCTGCACCGGGCCGGTGTAAAGCCCGAGCAGGTGGACGAGGTCATGTTCGGCAACGTGCTCACTGCCGCCCAGGGCCAGAACGTGGCCCGCCAGGTGGCCGTAAAGGCCGGCATCCCTTACTCTGTTACCGCTTACACTGTGGGCATGGTGTGCGGCTCCGGCATGAAGTCCATGATTGAGGCAGCCCGCACCATCCTGGCCGGTGACGCCGACATCATTGTGTGCGGCGGTACCGAGAATATGTCCGCCGCTCCCTACGCTCTGCCCGCCGAGCGCTGGGGCGCCCGTATGGGCGACAAGAAGGTGGTGGACACCATGATCAAGGATGGCCTGTGGGATGCCTACAACAACTACCACATGGGCACCACCGCTGAGAATGTGGCTGACGTGTGGGGCATTACCCGTGAGGAGATGGACGCCTTTGCCGCCGCCTCCCAGCAGAAGACCGAGGCTGCCCAGGCCGCCGGTAAGTTTGCGGCTGAAATCGTGCCCGTCATGGTGAAAAAGAAGAAGGAAATGGTGGAGTTCAAGGTGGACGAGTTCCCCAAGGCCGGGGTCACCGTGGAGGGCATCTCCAAGCTGAAGGGGGCTTTCCCCGCCGGTCCCGAGGGCGTGGAGGACGAGATCATCCATACTTTTGAGCCCGCCCAGGTCCATGGGGACGATGCCCGCAAGCACGTCCAGCGGGTCACCGCCGCCAGCTCCTCCGGTATCAACGACGGCGCCGCCGCCATCGTGCTGGCCTCCGGCGAGGCCGTGGAGAAGTACGGCCTGAAGCCCATGGCCAAGCTGATCGGCTGGGGCCAGGGGGGCGTGGACCCCAAGATCATGGGCGTGGGCCCTGTGCCCGCCTCCCGTCAGGCCCTGGCCAAGGCCGGGCTGACCATCGAGGACATCGACTTGGTGGAGGCCAACGAGGCCTTTGCCGCTCAGTCCATCGCCGTGGCCCGTGAGCTGGGCTTCGACATGGAGAAAGTCAACGTCAACGGCGGCGCCATTGCCCTGGGTCACCCCGTAGGCGCTTCCGGCGCCCGCATTATCGTTACCCTGCTGCATGAGATGCTCAAGCGGCCCGAGGCCAAGCGGGGCCTGGCCACCCTGTGCATCGGCGGCGGCATGGGCGTGGCCTCCGTGTTTGAGAAGTGCTGAGGGCTGTGGACATGAGTTTTGTGAAGCTGGAAAAGCAGGGCCACGTTGGCGTGGTGACCATTGACCGGCAGGAGGCGCTGAACGCGCTGAACAGCCAGGTTCTGAGCGATCTGGACGCGGTCATCGATCAGGTGGCTGCCGACGACGAGATCTATGTGATGATCCTCACCGGCGCGGGCCGTTCCTTTGTGGCGGGCGCTGATATCGGCGAGATGAAGAACTTCTCTTCCATCGACGGCAAGAAGTTCGGCGTGCACGGCGGCGGTGTGTTCCTGAAGCTGGAGAATATGGCCAAGCCGGTCATTGCCGCCATCAACGGTTTTGCTCTGGGCGGCGGCTGTGAGCTGAGCATGGCCTGCGATATCCGTCTGGCCAGTGAGAAGGCCAAGTTTGGTCAGCCCGAGGTGGGCCTGGGTATCACCCCTGGCTTTGCCGGTACTTAGCGGCTGCCCCGCATCGTGGGCATCTCCAAGGCCATGGAGCTGATCCTGACCGCCAAGGTCATCAAGGCCGACGAGGCCAAGGCCATCGGCCTGGTCAGCGAGGTCTATCCCGCCGAGGAGCTGATGGATAAGGCCATGGAGCTGGCCAACGCCATCTGCGCCAACGCTCAGATCGCCGTGCAGGAGTCCAAGCGCTGCATCCGCATGGGTATGCAGACCGACATCGCCACCGGCTCCGCCTTCGAGGCCGAGGCTTTCGGCGTCTGCTGCGGCACCGCCGACAAGGACGAAGGCATGGGCGCTTTCCTGGAGAAGCGCGCTGAGAAGCACTTCCAGAACAAGTAAGCTGACCGGAAGTGAGTACTTACCCGGCCCATGGCTGAGTCCCCGGCGCTTGCGCCGTCAAGCGTTTTGGCCTGTGGCCAAAACCTTGAAATCGACGGAATTCACTTCCGGCGATTTGAGTGAGATCATGGGGTCCCCGCGCGGTGCGCAGCACCGGGTGGGGGGATGGCATGGGCGCTTTCCTGGAGAAGCGCGCTGAGAAGCACTTCCAGAATAAGTAGGCTATCCGGAAGTGAGTACTTACCCGGCCCATGGCTGAGTCCCCGGCGCTTGCGCCGTCAAGCGTTTTGGCCTGTGGCCAAAACCTTGAAATCGACGGAATTCACTTCCGGCGATTTGAGTGAGATCATGGGGTCCCCGCGCGGTGCGCAGCACCGGGTGGGGGGATGGCATGGGCGCTTTCCTGGAGAAGCGCGCTGAGAAGCATTTCCAGAACAAGTAAGCTGACCGGAAGTGAGTACTTACCCGGCCCCTGCTGCCGGGTCCCAGCCGCGGTTCAGCAGCGGACGGATCACCGGCCGCAGGACGAGACCGGAGAGCACCTCTGGGCATGGCGGGCAGCACAGCACAGAGGCCCTCTCCGGCTCAGATATCAGTTCAATCATCCGTTTGGAGGGTTTATTATGAGCGCCAAAATTGTTGTAATCGGCAGCGGCACCATGGGCCTGGACATTGCTCAGGCCTTTGCCAAGAAGAACTTTGACGTTGTGGTGCGTGATATCAGCGACGACATTATTAAGGCCTCCGAGGCCCGCCTGAACAAGGGCCTGGACAAGCTGGTGTCCAAGGGCAAGATGGACGAGGCCGGCAAGGCCGAGCTGCTGAGCCACATGACCTTTACCACCGATATGGGCCTGGCCGCCGACGCCGACCTGGTGGTGGAAGCCGCTGTGGAGAACCTGGACATTAAGAAGAGCATCTTTGCCGAGCTGGACAGCATCTGCAAGCCTGAGACCATTCTGGCCTCCAATACCTCTTCCATCTCCATCACCGCCATTGCCGCCGCTACCAAGCGCCCCGACAAGTTCATCGGTATGCACTTCTTTAACCCCGCCACCGTGATGAAGCTGGTGGAGGTCATCCGGGGTGCCCACACCTCCGATGAGACCTATCAGGCCGTGCACGACATCTCCGTGGCCATCGGTAAGGAGCCTGTTGAGGTGAACGAGGCCCCCGGCTTCGTGGTCAACAAGATCCTGATCCCCATGATCAACGAGGGCATCGATCTGCTGTACACCGGCGTGGCTACCGCCGAGGGCATTGACACCGCCATGAAGCTGGGCTGCAACCATCCCATGGGCCCCCTGGCTCTGGGCGATCTGATCGGCCTGGACGTGTGCCTGGCCATCATGGACACCCTGTACAACGAGACTCACGATCCCAAGTACCGCGCCTCTCTGCTGCTGCGGAAGATGGTGCGCGCCGGCAAGCTGGGCCGCAAGACCGGCATCGGCTTTTTCCGGTATTAAGTTTGAGGTGACTTCCTAATTCCCCTTTCTCCCCTTTACAGCAGAACGGCCCCGCCTGGATCCAGGCGGGGCCGTTCTGTTTTTGTAAAAGCAGAAGGATCAAAAATCCACGGTGTGTACTTTGAGATGGTCGAAGCGCTGCACGCCCCGGGGGAAGGTGATGGCGGGGACGCCGAAGATCAGCGGGCACTGGAGGAAGTGATGCTCCGGGATGCCCAGTCTGGCCCGCACATCGGGCAGCTTCTTCAGGGCGGCTCCCGCGAAGGAGGCCACAACGGTACCCAGACCATAGGCGTTAAAGAGCAGTTCGGCATAGCTCATGGCGATCCCGGTGTCCACCACCCAGTCGCCCCGGTCCATGGCGGCGTGGATCAGCAGCAGGTTGGGGGCCCCGCGGAAGATCACGTCCTTGCCGTGGTCCATGCCTTTTTTGACCAGTGCGAAGTCCTTGGCGTTAAAGCCCTCCGGAAAAATGCCCTGCTCGGCATTTTCCTGCACCCGCTGCCAGAAATAGGTCTTGAACCGGGCGAAGGCCTCCTTATCCGGGAAGGTGGTGAACTCCACCTGCTGGTGGCAGCCGCCGCTGGGCGCGTTGCCTACGATTTTCAGAATGTGGGCCAGAGTGGCGGGGTCTACGTCCTCGTCCTTGTAGTTCCGGCAGGTGCGGCGGGTGAGCATGAGGGTCTCCACGGCCTGGGGAGAGGGACGGTGGGCGGTAAGCACGCTGTGGGCAGGGTCCTTGCCGCAGATGCTCAGGGCGCCGGTGGGGCAGACGGCCATACATCTCTGGCAGGCCCAGCAGCTGTGCCAGCTGTCGCTGGGATCGGTCTGGCTCATGACCGGACGGCCCTCCTGATCCTTGACCATGGCGTGGGTCCAGCAGATCTTGGTACACAGACCACATTTGGTACATTTATCATAATCCACTTTCAAACAAGCCTGTTCTGCGGTCAAACGCATGGATATCGTTCCTTTCTCTATGTAATAAATATGCCTTCCCCCTCGGCTCGCAAGGAGTCGAGGGGGAATCATTCAGGACAGATTGGCCCGCTTGCGGGACACAGTGGCATTGCTGACGGAGAGGGCGGCCGCCGCCTCCTGAGCAGTGCCGTAGCGGCTGAGGGCGTCGGAGATGATCTCGTTGTCCCAGCGCCGCTGCATCTCGCTGAACTGTAGGGCGGCAGAGGTGTCCTGGGTATTCTGGAATTCGGCAGGCAGATCCTCCGGCAGAATCACGCTGCCCTCGGACATGATATAGCTGCGCTCCACCACATTGGCCAGCTGGCGCAGGTTGCCCGGCCAGCTGTAAAGCAGGAACAGGCTCATCACATCGGGGGAGAAGCGCTTTTTGGCGCCGTAACGGTCAATGGACTGCTCCAGGAAGAATTCCGCGTAGCGCTCGATGTCATCATCCCGGTTGCGGAGGGAGGGGATCTGAAGCTCAATGACGTTGATGCGCCAGTAAAGATCCTCCCGGAACTTCTTTTGCTGGATCAGCTGCTGCAGGTCCTGGTTGGTGGCGCAGATGATACGCACGTCGGCGTTGACCACCTTGCTGCCGCCCACTGGGATAAAACGCTTGTTTTCGATCACGTCCAGGAATTTGGCCTGGGCGCTGAGGGGCAGGTCGCCGATCTCGTCCAGGAAGAGGGTGCCGCCGTTGGCCATTTCAAACAGGCCCTTGCGGCCCTGGGGTCCCGCGCCGGTAAAGGCGCCCTTCTCGTAGCCGAACAGCTCGGACTCGATCAGATTCTGGGGAATGCTGGCGCAGTTGATGGAGACAAAGGGCCCGTCCCGGCGGCTGCCCACCTCATGGATATAGCGGGCAAACACGCTTTTTCCTGTGCCGGATTCTCCGCGGATCAGGACCGACAAGTCCTGCCAGCCGGACCGCACAGCATCCTGGAGGAACAGATTCATCTCGGGGGATACGCCGAAGAATACAAAGTCCTTGCTGCCCACATGGATGCGGCGCTTCTTGCGGCAGATCTCCATACGTCGCTGAATGGTCTCCTGGCTGAAATGGATCTGTGTGGCGCTGACGTAGAAGAGCCCTTTGCCCACGATATCGTTGATGGGCGCGATCATGGTCTGGCGCTGCTTGCCCGAGGTGGTCAGGTACTCCAGAACAATGGGGCTGCCCTTGATGCCCGCCATTTTATATCCGGCCCGGTACATGGCGGTGGTCAGGAAGGTGTCGGGGGAGGCGGAACTGTCGTCCGATTCGCCCTGGTAGCGCTTTGCGATGCACACCAGGTCCTGGTCCACAACACAGATCCGGTTGGGGATCACGTCCAGGATCATGAAGAACTGCTGCTGCGTCAGGCGACCGGCGGCATTTTCCTGCCGGATGTGCTCTGTAATGGCCGAAAGGGTATTGTGGCCCTCCGGCGGGGTAATGTACTTGCGGATCAGACGGGTAGCGGTGCTCTGGCTCACCTGAAGAGCGGCGGCCAGCTTGCGGGTGGAGGGGTACCGGCGGTACTGGGTCTGGATAAACCGGCGCTCCCGCTCCTCAATGCGCTGAGCGTAGGTTGCGGTGGAGGACTGGGTGCCGCGGCTGCCGAAAAGCCCTCTGGCGGCGGAGAGGGGAATTTGCATATCCCGGGCCATAAAGAGCATTTTCTCCACCGTATTTTTCAGCTGGCGCACATTGCCCGGCCAGTCGTACTCCCGCAGAAATTGCTGGAGCTCCGGCGTGAAGCGCAGGTCGGTACCGTTGTGTTCGTTGTACGCATTGCGGAAATGGTTGGCCATATAGAGCACATCGTTGGGGCGCTCCCGCAGAGGGGGAATGCGGACTTCCACCGTATTCAGCCGCCACAGCAGGTCCTCCCGGAACGCTCCCTGCCGTACCAGTTCGGTCAGATCCTTATTGGTGGCGGCCAGAATGCGTACGTCTATGGGACGATACTCCTGACCGCCCACGGGGAGAATGGTCTGGTTTTCCACCGCGGTAAGGATTTTGGCCTGCAGCTCCAGAGGCATATCTCCGATCTCGTCCAAGAGGAGGGTACCGCCGTTGGCCAGCTCAAAGAGGCCCTTTTTCCCCTTGGGAGAGGCGTTGGTAAAGGCGTAGGGCGCATAGCCAAAAAGCTCCGACTCCAACAGATCCTTGGCGATGGCGGCGCAGTTTACAACAAGGAAGGGGCCGCTGCGCCGGTTGCTGAGACGGTGCACATATTCAGCCAGCATGGTCTTGCCCGAGCCGGATTCTCCCAGCAGGAGCATGGGCAGATCGCTGGGCGCGCAGCGCTCACAGCTGCGGAGCACAGGCTCCATCTGGGCGGAGCAGGAGAGAAAACGCCGCTCTCCGGAATTGAGACCGGAATCGCGCTTGCAGTCAAAATAGAGGTCGTAGGCCTGCTCCTCCCGCTGGACGCTCACCACGGAAAAGATGGATTTGTCCATATCCTCTGAGATGTACTTCTGGAAGCACAGGTATCGGATCCCACCAATGGTGACGCGATAGATATCCTGGATTCCCGTCTCCTGGGAGAGCAGTTCTCCCCGCTCCCAGCCCGGAGCCATCAAGACCCCGTCCTCATCGGTCAACCGGGTGCCGGGATGTACGTTCAGCACCGTCTGGGCCTCCCGGTTGGCATACAGGACCGTATAGTCGTCCTGTATGGCGTAGACGGGGTTGGGAAGCTGCTCCAGAATGGCGGAGAGCATTTCCTGAGGCATATGAAGGAAAATATTGCGGTTAATCATAGCGCTGCTCCTTTGTGGAAAAAGACGAGACGACCACCAGCATTTTTTGTTAGAATATCATATGTTTATCTGGTTTTCAAGCTAAAAAACAGGATAAAAATATAAAAAATGGGATGAAATAAAAGGAGTGAACCATTTATGAAAATACAGGGCGACGGCGTTTTTAAAAATGATTCACTTTTTGGGAAAATCCCCCTGTGAGGCGGGTTGAAAAAAGAAGAAACAAGAGTGGATATTTTGCAATTTGGGGACAAATGATATTTTTTTAACAAAATCAGATTAACCAGAGATATTTGGCACGCCGGATGCTAGATGTATTGGGCCGAGACGACCGCACGCACAAAAATATTTAGAGAGATCAAGAAAGGAAATGACTATGAAGGCATTGGATGGCGTGACAATCATTGATTTTACGCAGCGGCACGCAGGCAGTGTGGCTACTATGATCCTGGCGGACTTTGGCGCCAAGGTGATCAAAGTGGAGCGGGCGGACCGCCCCGATCCTGCCCGTGAGTGGGCCCCCATGCAAAATGGCCACAGCGTCTATTTTACTTACATGAACCGTGGCAAGGAGGGCGTCTGTGTGGACTACACCACGGAGGCCGGCAAGCAGGTCATCCTGGACCTGGTGAAGAGCGCCGATGTGGTCTGCGAAAACCTGCCTGTGGGCGAGATGGAGAAGTACGGCCTGGACTATGAGTCGCTGAAGGAGATCAAGCCCGACCTGATCTATGCCGCCCTCTCTCCCTTCGGGCTGACCGGTCCCCGCAAGAACAAGAAGGCGGACGACCTGACCATCCAGGCCATCGGCGGCTACATGGACCGCACCGGCTTTGCCGACGGCCCGGCCACCCCCGTGGGCTGCCGCGTGGCCAACCACATCAGCGCCGCCTATCTGGCCACCAGCATCAACCTGGCCCTCATTCACAAGTATAAGACCGGCCAGGGTCAGATGATCGACCTGTCCGAGCTGGACTGCCTGTTTGCCATGATGGAGACCGGCCCCTGGGTGTACAACATCAACGGCAAGGTGCTGCCCCGTACCGGCAACTCCTATCCTTCCATCTCTCCCTACGATACTCTGAAGGCCAAGGACGGGTTCCTGTCCGTGGGTATCTCCACCGATAACCAGTGGCAGAAGTTCTGCTGTGCCCTGGGCATGACCGATCTGGCGGAAAACGAGCTGTATATGACCAATGAGTCCCGCGGCGACCACTATGAGTGCGGCCTGAAGGCTGAGCTGGAGGCCGTTACTTCTCAGCGGGAGAAGTTCGAGATGGAGGCCACCCTGCGGGAGGCCAAGCTGCCCTGCGCCGCCGTTTATACCGTGCCCGACGCCATGGCCAGCGAGCACATCAAGGTGCGCGAGATGCTGGTGGAGGTGGAGGACGCCGGTGCCGGCAAGGTGACCATCCCCGGCACCACGGTCAAGCTGATGAAGACCCCCGGCACCATCGAGAAGGGCGCTCCCCTGGTGGGCGGCGATACCCACGCGGTGCTCAGCGGACTGGGCTATGACGAGGCCAAGCTCCAGCAGCTGAAGGCAGACGGCGTGATCTGCGAAGCCTGATCAGACACATTGAAAAATAATCGCGCAGCTCTGCTTTGACAGAGGTGCTGAAGAAAGGATTCGGCAAGAATATGAAAATTCTGGAAGGCGTTACCGTCATTGATTTTACCCAGGCGTACAGCGGCCCCTTCTGCGCCATGCAGCTGGCTGATTTCGGCGCGCGGGTCATCAAGATCGAGCGTGCGGGCGTGGGAGACCAGTCCCGTGAGTGGACCCCTTTCCGCAATAACTACAGCGGCTACTATTCCTCCATCAACCGCAACAAGGAGAGCCTGACTCTGGATATCTCCTCTGAAGAGGGTCAGAACATCATCAAGAAGCTGGCCAAGGACGCCGACATCGTTCTGGAAAACTTCAAGTGCGGTACTCTGACCAAGATGGGTCTGGACTATGACGCGCTGAAGGAGATCAACCCCGGCATCATCTTTGCCTCCCTGTCCGGCTTCGGCCAGTCCGGCCCCTTCAAGAAGCTGGCCGCCTACGACAACGTGGTGCAGTCCATGTGCGGCATCATGGATATCACCGGCTATCCCGACGGCGACCCCTGCCGCGTGGGCCCCGGCATCGGCGACAGCTTTACCGGCCTGCTGCTGTGCAACGGTATCCTGATGGCTTACCTGCACAAGCTCAAGACCGGCGAGGGCCAGAACCTGAACATCGCCATGCTGGACGCCCTCTTCGGAATCGAGGAGAACGCCATTCTCTACAAGTCCGTGCTGGACCAGAACCTGACCCGCATGGGTACCCGTAACGCCATGTTCGCCCCCTACGATGTGTTTACCTGCGCCGACGGTCTGTACACCATTGCCGTCATCGACGATGAGGACTTTGCCCGCTTCTGCAACGCCATCGGCAAGCCCCGCCTGGCCGGTGACGACCGCTTCTTCACCAACGCTGACCGTCTGGCCAACTACGATGCCCTGATGGCTGAGATCACCCCCTTCTTTGCCAATAAGACCCGGGCCGAGCTGGACCAGGTCTTCACTGTGGCCAACGTGGCCGGAGGCTCCGTGCAGAATGTGCCCGAGATCGTTCATGACGAGCAGTTGATGGCCCGTGAGATGCTGTGGGAGATCGATGATCCCGGCCTGGGTACCCACAAGAACATGGCCAACCCCATGAAGATGAGCCTGACTCCCCCTGTGCTGCGCAATGGCGCTCCCCTGCTGGGTCAGGATACCGACCACATCCTGGAAGAGCTGGGGTACAACGCCGAGCAGATCGCCGCCATGCACCGGGAAGGAGTGGTGTGATCAAGCTGCAGCAGGTATGTGTTGGGATATTTCAGAAGATTGGATAAGGAGAGATTGTACATGTTGAAAAAAGCCACCGAAGGGGTCAACCACAAACTGCTGTGGCCCGCCCTCATTCTGCTGGTTGCCATTACCACCATCAGTGTGATCATTCCCGATGAGTTTGTAAACTTCCTGATGGGGATCCAGAAGACATCCATTTCCTATCTGGGCGGTACGGCCAGCTTGGTGTCCCTGCTGTGCGTGCTGACGGTTCTGGCCATCTATTTCTCCCCTCTGGGTAAAGTGAAGCTGGGCGGCAAGGACGCCAAGCCCATGATGAACAAGTGGAACTGGTTTGCCATTACCCTTTGCACCACCATTGCTACCGGCTGTGTGTACTGGGGCATTGTGCAGCCCATCCTCCATGTGAACGAGCCCCCCATCATGTGGGGCGTGGAGCCTAACAGCCCCCAGGCCATTGTAAAGACCATGTCCACTATTTTCCTGCAGTGGACCGCTCAGCCCTACGGCATTTACGCCCTGCCCGCCATTATCTTTGCCTTTGTCTACTTCAACATGAAGCAGCCCTACGGCATTGTGTCCACCCTGGTGCCCGTGCTGGGCCAGAACCGCTGCAAGAGATGGTTTACGGCCATTTCTTCCGTGCTGCTGTTCGTCAACGTGTGCGCCATGTGCGCCTCTCTGGCTCAGGGTATGTTCAACCTGTCCGGCGCCGCCAAGTACCTGATGGGCTGGGATACCACCACCACCCTGCTGATCTCCATCGGCGTTCTGTTCGTGGTGCCCGCCATCATTTCCTCCATCTCCGGCATCCTCTCCGGCATCCGGATGCTGTCCGACCTGAATATGCGCCTGTACTTCATTCTGGTCATCTTCCTGATCTGTACCACCAATGTGCCCTATGTGCTCAACCTGGGCATCGAGGGCACCGGCGAGTTCATCCATACTTATTTCCAGCAGTCTCTGGCCACCGGCGTTGCCTCCGGCGATACCTTCTTCCCTGACTGGATCAACTACAACTTTGCCGTGTGGATGTCCGCCATCTGTTTTGCCCCCGTGTTTATGGGTTCCCTCTGCCGCGGCCGTACCCTGCGCGAGGTGATCCAGGTGCTGTTCTTTGGGCCTGTGATCTTCTCCATTGTGTGGATGACCTTCCTGTCCGGCACCGCCATCTATCAGGATATCGCCACCGGCCACAGCCTGACCGAGGCCATGTATAACCTGGGCCAGAACACCCTGCCCTATAAACTGTTTGATACACTGCCCTGGCCTCAGGTGTCGACCGGTCTGTACCTCATTGCGATCGTGATCTCCTTTGTTACCTACACCGACTCCTCGCTTACCGCAATGAGTACCCTGGCCTGTACCCATCCCGGCGACGAGGGCGACAAGGTCAAGGAGAATCCCATCGCCGGCGCCTTTGTTAAGATCGTGCTGGGCGGCGTGCTCATTTTCCTCACCAGCATCATGGTGTCCGTGGCCAACGTGGACGGCGCCCGTATTCTGGCCAACCTGTCCGGCTGGGTCTGCATGATCATTGAGATCATCCTCATCATCGGCGCCTTCAGGCTGATGAAGAACCCTGAAAAGTACAACTATGTGGAAAACGGTGTGCCTGACGAGGAGGGCAAACCCACCAAGAAGAACAAGATCGACTGGAAGGCTCTGTTTATCCCCGGCTATACAAAATAATAACCGGCAGTACGGGGGACATTTGCGCCCCCGTACTGCGATGTCTCTGTCTGCATGAAAGGAGGAGACAGCTCATGCAGCCATTGAAAGGGATCCGTATTTTGGATCTGACCACCATCAACCCCTTTACTGACACGGAATTTTCTGACTACGGCGCGGAAGTGATTAAGGTAGAGCGGCCCGGAAGCGGCGATACCATCCGGGACTATCCCCCCTTTATTGACGGCATCAGCGCCTATCACTGCTACACCGACCGGGGTAAGAAGAGCATTACCCTGAACCTGAAGGACGACCAGGGCAAGGAGATCCTCAAGCGCCTGGTGAAGGACGCCGACGTACTGGTGGAGAACTTCAAGAACGGCACCATGGAAAAGATGGGCCTGGGCTTTGAGGAACTCTCCAAGATCAATCCCGCCCTGGTGTACGGTAAGCTTTCCTCTTATGGCTCCGTGGGACCCCAGAAGGATTACATCGCTTACGATATTGCCGTCCAGGCCCAGAGCGGCATTATGGACGCCACCGGCTATCCCGGCGACGAACCCTCCCGGGTAGGCTGCTACGTCAGCGACCATCTGTCCTGTACTTATCTGGGTACCGCCATTGTGTTGGCCCTCTACCACGCCAAGAAGACGGGCAAGGGTCAGCGGGTGGAGGTCTCCATGCTGGACTCGGTGGTGAGCGTTATGGGAGAGAAGGTAGCCGCCCTCAACTGCGGGGAAAACGCGTCCCGCACCGGGCATCTCCATGACGCCTGGGCCCCCTACGATATCCTGCCCTGCGCCGACGGCTGGGTGGCCCTGGCCGTTACCGAAGACAGCCAGTGGGCCGCCTTCTGCCAGGCGTTCGGCAAGCCTGAGTGGGCGGAGGTCTATCCCACCAATGACAGCCGCCGGGCTGCCTATCTGGAGCGCCTGCGGCCCCAGCTGGAGGCCCTCCTGGCCAATGTGACCCGCGCCGATTTTGACAGCCGCTGCGCAGCCGCCGGCGTGCCCGCCGGACCGGTGAACACCATGGAGGAGGCCATCGAGAGCGACCACCTGAAGGCCCGCAATATGCTGCCCACCGTGGTGGACCAGCGGGTGGGCGATGTGCTCACCGTGGGCAAGGTCATCAAGTATAACGGGGCGCTGGAGGACAATTTCACCACCGCTCCGCTGCTGGGCCAGAACAACGACGAGATCCTGGGCGCCTGCTACACCCAGGAAGAACTGGCCAAGTTCCAGGCCGACGGCGTGATCTGAGGAGGTGCGGACATGGAAAAAGTACTGAGCGATATTAAGGTGCTGGACCTGACCTGCGGCCTTCCCGGCGCTATCTGCACCATGAATCTGGGCGACTGCGGCGCGGAGGTTATCAAGGTAGAGCTTCCCGCCGGCGATCCCGCCCGTGCCCGCGGCCCTCTGAAAAACGGCGCCAGCGCCCTGTTTGCCGGACTCAACCGCAACAAGAAGGGTCTGTGCCTGGACTACAATACCCCCCAGGGCGCGGAGCTGCTGCGCAAGCTGGCAGCCACCTGCGACGTGGTGGTGACCAACGGCGCTGACGTGCTGGACTATGAGACCGCCAAGGGCCTGAATCCCGGCGTGATCTATGCTTCCATCACCGGCTTCGGCGAGCAGGGCCCCCTGAAGGACCACCTGGCCGACGATCTTATCATCACCGCCATGAGCGGCATGATGGACCGCACCGGCCGCCGGGGCGAGCCCCCCATGATGCCCGGCGTGGACTTCGGCGGCTCCTACAGCGGCGTGGCCCTGCTGTCCGGCATCGTGATGGCCCTCTTCAACAAGCTGACCACCGGCGAGGGTACCAAGATAGAGGTATCCGTGCTGGACTGCATCTTCTATATGCTGGAGCTCTTTGTCATGAACTACTCCATCGACGGGAAGATCGTGGCCAAGAACGGCAACCAGGACACCGAGGTGGCTCCTCTGGGCACCTTTGCCGCCCAGGACGGCTATGCCGCCATCGCCATCAGCTCTGAGGGCCAGTGGAAGAAGTTCTGTGCCCTGGTGGGCGCCGAACAGCTGGTGGACGACCCCCGTTTTGCCGACAACGCTGCCCGGCTGGCTCACCTGGATGAGCTGATCGAGGAGATGGGCAAGATCACCGGCGCCTGGAAGAAGGATGAGCTGGTGGCCGCCATGGGCGGCAATAAGCTGGCCGGCGGCGCCCTCAAGTCTGTCAGCGAGATCATTGACGACCCCCAGATCCGGGCGGCCGAGATGATCGTGGACGGTCAGGACCCTGTCCTGGGCAGCCTGTACCGGGTGGGTACGCCCATGAAGCTGGGCGGCACCCCCCTGGACGTGACCGCTATGCCTGCTCCCGGACTGGGACAGCATACCGACGAGATCCTCAGCGCCCTGGGCCTGTCCGGCACGGAAGTGGACGGGCTGAAAGCGGCCGGGATCGTTCGTGCACATACATCTACAGTACAGTAAGGAGTGCAAATCAAAATATGAAAGCCATTGTTTGTGTAAAGCAGGTTCCCGACACCTCTGGCAAGGTGGCGGTCAATCCCGATGGTACCCTGAACCGGGCCTCTATGCAGACCATCACCAACCCCGATGACATGAACGCCGTGGAGGCCGCTCTGCGTCTGAAGGACGAGACCGGCTGCAAGGTGATCGTGGTCACCATGGGTCCTCCTCCTGCCGAGGGTATGCTCCGTGAACTGCTGGCCATGGGTGCCGACGAGGCTGTGCTGGTGTCCGCCCGTGAGTTCGGCGGTTCCGACACCTACGCCACCTCTCAGATCCTGTCCGCCGCCATCAAGAAGATCGGCCTGGACAAGGACGACGTGATCTTCTGCGGCCGTCAGGCCATCGATGGCGACACCGCTCAGGTGGGTCCCCAGATCGCCGAGAAGCTGGGCCTGCCCCAGATCTCCTATGTGGCCGACGTGACCCGTGAGGGCGAGCTGGTGGTGTGCAAGCGCATGCTGGAGGACGGTTACATGGTGGTGGAGACCACCACTCCCTGCCTGCTGACCTGCATCAAGGAGCTCAACGATCCCCGCTATATGACCATGCAGGGCATCAGCGAGTGCTACGAGAAGCCCTTCACCGTCCTGGACTTCGAGGCTCTGAAGGACGATCCCCTCATCGATCTGACCACCATTGGCCTCAAGGGCTCTCCCACCAACATCTTTAAGTCCTTTACGCCTCCCCAGAAGGGCACCGGCATGATGCTGGAGGGCAGCGGCAAAGAAACCACCGACAAGCTGGCCGGTATTCTGGCCGCCAAGCACGTGATCTAATCGAAAGGAGCACCTGAATCATGGGAACTTATAACAGTGCGGAGATTGCCGCCTTTAAAGATGTATGGGTATTCTGCGAGCAGCGCCAGGGCGTGATGATGCCCACCAGCTACGAGCTGATCTCCGAGGGCCGCAAGCTGGCCGACGAGCTGGGCGTGAACCTGTGCGGCCTGCTGGTGGGCGACAACGTGGAGCACCTGGCCAAGGACCTGGGCGGCCACGGCGCCGACAAGGTCTACCTGTGTGAATCTCCTCTGCTGAAGGACTACACCACCGACGCCTACACCAAGGTGGTGGCCGACGCTGTCCAGGCCTACAAGCCTGAGATCATGCTCTTCGGCGCCTCCAACATCGGCCGCGATCTGGCTCCCCGCTGCGCCGCCCGTCTGCACACCGGCCTGTGCGCCGACTGCACCCACCTGGATGTGGATGTGGCCAAGTATGTGGAGTTCCTGCGTGAGAGCTCCACTCTGGACGTGGACGGCACCAACTGGGATATGGCCAACCGTGACCTGAAGATGACCCGTCCCGCCTTCGGCGGCCACCTGATGGCCACCATCATCTGCCCCCGCTTCCGTCCCGCCATGGCCACCGTCCGTCCCGGCGTGATGAAGAAGAACGCCTATGACGAGGCCAAGGCCAACGCCGTGGAGATCGTCCGCCCCCAGGTCACCCTGGGCGAGGCCGACCTGCACACCCGGGTCCGCGAGATCGTCAAGGAGACCCGCAAGCTGGTGGACCTGACCGGCGCTGATGTGGTGGTGTCCGTGGGCCGCGGCATCTCCTCCAACATTGAGAAGGGCATCAAGCTGGCCGAGGAGCTGGCTGAGGTCCTGGGCGGCGTGGTTGGTTCCTCCCGCCCTGTGGTGGACAACGGCTGGATGACCGCCGACCACCAGGTGGGCCAGACCGGCAAGACCGTTCACCCCCGCCTCTACATTGCCCTGGGCATTTCCGGCGCCATTCAGCACCAGGCCGGTATGCAGGATTCCGAGCACATCATCGCCGTGAACAAGAATTCCAGCGCCCCCATCTTCCAGGTGGCCGACTACGGCATCTGCGGCGACCTGTTCAAGGTGGTCCCCGAGATGATCGCATCTTTCAAGGCCGCCAAGGCCGAGGCCTGAGACGGGCAGAGTAATACAGGAGGTAAAAAACATGGCTTTTCAGCTGACAAAGACCCAGAAAATGGTCCAGTCCCTGGCCAAGGAGTTTGCAGATAAAGAACTGGCCCCCATTGCGGCCGAGATGGACAAAAATGAGCGTATGGAGCCTGCCGTTCTGGAGAAGCTCGCCAAGATGGGCTTCATGGGCATCGGCGTGCCCAAGGAGTACGGCGGCGCCGGCTTCGGCATGATGGAGAAGTCCCTCATGGTCACCGAGCTGGCCAAGCAGTGCGCCAGCACCGCCGAGGTGATGGCCGTGCACACCATGGCCATCACCGGCATCATCAAGTACGGCACCCCCGAGCAGAAAGAGAAATACCTGACTGGCTCCGCCAAGGGCTGGATCGCCGGCTTTGCCCTCACCGAGCCCAACGCCGGCTCCGACGCCGCCAATGTCCAGACCACCGCTGTGCTGGACGGCGATGAGTGGGTCATCAATGGCTCCAAGTGCTTCATCTCCAACATGGGCCCCAGCGAGGGCGACTTCGTCACCATCCTGGCCGTCACCGATCCCACCAAGGGTTACAGCGGCATGTCCACCATCATCGTGGACCGGGATACCCCCGGCTTCATCATCGGCAAGCGTGAGGAGAAGATGGGCATCCGGGCCGCCGACGTGTCCGAGCTGATCTTCGAGAACTGCCGCGTGCCCAAGAGCAACCTGCTGGGCAAGGAAGGCAAGGGCTTTAAGATCTTCATGGAGGCCCTGGACGGCGGCCGTATCGGCATGGCCTCCCAGGCTCTGGGTATTGCCGAGGAGGCCCTGCGCCTGTCCAAGGATTACCTGAAGGTCCGCGTTCAGTTCGGCAAGCCCCTGGAGAAGCAGCAGGGTCTGCAGTGGTACATCGCCGACATGGCTACCAAGGTGTCCGCTGCCCGTGCGCTGATTTACGAGGCCGCCATGACCATGGATCGGGGCGAGAACTGCACCGAGATCGCCGCCATCGCCAAGTACTATGCCTCTGAGATGGCTGTGGAGGTCACCAACAAGGCCCTGCAGATCTACTCCGGCTACGGCTATATGCGGGACTACCCCCTGGAGCGTATGTACCGCGACGCCCGTATCGTGCCGATCTACGAGGGTACTTCCGAGATCCAGAAGAATATCATCGCCCGTGAGGAACTGAAGAAGTAATTGCTCCTGCGGGAGAGAGAGCACCACAGATCCACCGTGGTGCTCTCTCGTATATTAGAACGGGAGGTAAGCAATGGAACGAGTCAATCTGGCCGAGCTGTTGGTGGGACAGCGGATGGAGCCCCGCTATCTGGAGTACAACTGGCGGGATGTCGCCCTTTACGCCCTGGCTGTGGGCGCCAAGCAGGACGATCTGATGTATACCTATGAGAAAAATATGAAGGCGCTGCCCACCTACGGCACCATCCCTTACTGGGGCACCATCAACGTGCGCCCCTATCAGTGGATGCCCCTGCCCGCCTCCATGCTGGCCAACGAGATCATCAAGCCCACCATTTCCTTCCTGAACATGGACCATGAGATCATCATGCACCGGCCCATCGACCCCATCAAGGGTACCTTCCAGTACCAAGATCGGATCACCGATGTGTACGACCGGGGAGAAGGCCGGGGCGCTGTGGTAAAGACCCAGCTGGACGTGCGGGACGAGGCGGGCAACCTGGTGTGTACCAACCGCTCCACCACCTTCTTCCATGAGGCGGGCGGTTTCGGCGGCCCTCCCATGCCCAAGAGCGATGTGGTCATTCCCGACCGGGCTCCCGACTATGAGGAGGAGGACTATATCAGCCCCGTGCAGCATCTGCTCTACCGGCTCACCGGCGACACCAATTTGATTCACGTGGACCCCGATTATGCCCGCAAGATGGGCCTTGAGAGCTCCTGTATGCAGGGCCTTTGCTCCTTCGGCTTCTCCTGCCGGATGGCCATCGGGGCTCTGATCCCCGGCCAGCCCGAGCGGATGCGCCGTATGGCGGCCCAGATGACCTCTGTCCTCTACCCGGGCACCCCGGTGAAGTTCCAGCTGTGGAAGATGGAGGAGGGGAAGGCCTGCTTCCGCTTCCTCAATCAGACCACCGGGAAAGCAGTGCTGGACCGCGGCGTATTCCAGTGGGCATGAGGCGCCCCGCGAGAGGAGAAGCATGATATATGGATTTTCGGAAACTCTATGAAGAGAAGCTGACCACCCCGGAACAGGCGGTGTCCGTGGTTCGTTCCGGCGACTGGGTGGATTACGGCTGGTGCACCGGCACGCCCCGGGTACTTGACCGCGCCCTGGCGGCCCGTTATACTGAACTGAGCGATGTAAAGGTGCGTGGCGGCGTGCTGTTTGAAAAGCCCGCCATCATGCAGGTGCCCGACGTGGCGGAGCACTTCACCTGGAACTCCTGGCATATGTCCGGCGTGGAGCGCAAGATGATCGCCGAGGGCGCCAGCTTCTATATCCCCCTGCGTTATTCTGAAATGCCCGGCTACTACCGCAATATGGCCGAGCCCATCCGGGCGGCCATGTTCCAGGTGGCTCCCATGGACAAGGCGGGCTACTTCAACTTCGGCCCCAACGCTTCCCACCTGAAGACCCTGTGCGAGCAGGCGGAGATGGTGATCGTGGAAGTCAATGAGAATATGCCCCGCTGCCTGGGCGGCGTGGGCGAGGGCGTCCACATCTCCGACGTCACCTATGTGGTGGAAGGGGAGAACGCCCCCATGTGGACCCTAGGTGCCGGCGCGCCCACCGAGGTGGATCAGGCGGTGGCCAAGTTGATCGTGGCGGAGATCCCCAACGGGGCCTGCCTCCAGCTGGGCATCGGCGGTATGCCCAACGCCGTGGGCTCCATGATTGCCCAGTCCGATCTGAAGGACCTGGGCGTCCACACCGAGATGTATGTGGACGGCTTTGTGGACATGGCCATGGCGGGTAAGCTCACCGGCAGCCGGAAGAGCATCGACCGGGGACGGCAGACCTATGCCTTTGCCGCCGGTAGCCAGAAGCTGTACGACTATCTGGACAACAACCCGGCCTGCATGAGCACTCCGGTGGACTACACCAACGACGTGCGGGTGGTGTCCCAGCTGGACAACTTCATCTCCATCAACAACGCGGTGGACGTGGACCTGTTCGGCCAGGTCAATGCCGAGACCTCCGGCACCAAGCACATCTCCGGCGCCGGCGGGCAGCTGGACTTTGTGCTGGGCGCCTACCTGTCCAAGGGCGGCAAGAGCTTTATCTGCTGCTCCTCCACTGTGAAGAGCAAGGACGGCACGCTGGAGTCCCGTATCCGGCCCACCCTGCGGGAGGGCTCCGTGGTCACCGACACCCGTACCAATATCCACTATCTGGTCACTGAGTACGGCATTGCCAACCTGAAGGGGCTGGCTACCTGGCAGCGGGCGGAGGCCATCATCGGCGTGGCCCACCCCGATTTCCGGGAGGAGCTGATCGCCCAGGCCGGGGCCATGGGCATCTGGCGCAGGTCCAATCAACGCTGATCTAATCTGAGTAAGAAACGGAGCTCACACCATGCGATACGAAGGCAACATCTACCGCCCTCCCGGCGAACGAAACAGCTATTTGCTCCAGGTCACCGTGGGGTGCTCCCACAATGCCTGCGCGTTTTGCGGCATGTACAAGGACAAGCGCTACCATGTGCGGCCTATCCGGGATATCCTGGAGGACATCCTGATGGCAAAGGAATACTACGGCGACGTTTCCCGGGTGTTCCTGTGTGACGGCGACGCCATCGGCCTGCCCACGGAGGATCTGCTGCGCATCCTCAAGGCCCTGTATCTCACATTCCCGTCGCTGCAGAAGGTAGCCACCTTCGCCGGGCCCCGGCCCACCCTGAAAAAGACCCCGGAGGAGCTGCGCGCCCTGCGGGAGGCCGGCCTGACCCGGGTCTACCTGGGTGTAGAGAGCGGGAGTGACGCCCTGCTGAAGGAGATGGTCAAGGGGGTCACCGCGGAAGAGATGCTGCGGGCGGGTACCATGCTGCGGGAGGCGGGGCTGGACCTGTGGGCCATGATCCTGCTGGGTCTGGACGGCCACGGCGCGGGTCTGGAGCACGCCAGGGCCAGCACCGAGATCATCAACGCCATGAAGCCCCGGCACCTGTCCCTGCTCTCTCTGGTCATGGAGCCGGGTACCCGGCTGTATCGCTACTGGAAGAGCGGGAAATTCGTCCAGTGCACGCCGGAGGAGATCCTGCAGCAGGTGCGGTATATGGTGGCCAACCTGACGGTGGACCCCCTCCACTTCACCTGCGATCATGCCTCTAATTACCTGCCCCTCAAGGGGACGCTCAGCCAGGAGCGGGAGGGATTTCTGGCCGCGATCGACAGCGCCCTGGCAGGCCAGCTGCGGATTCGTCCCGAGGCCAGCCGCCGGGTGTGATATGCGGATTTGACAGGCGGTCCGGCTTCAGGCTGGGCCGCCTGTTCTGTCTTAATTATGATGAAATAAGGAGTTTATACCATGAAGCAGACCTTTCGCGGAACCGAGACCTATGTGGCCTCCCAGGAGCTGCAGGAGGCGGTCAATATTGCGCTGGCCCTGGGCAAGCCCCTGCTGATCAAGGGCGAGCCGGGTACCGGCAAAACTGTGCTGGCCCAGGCCATTGCCGAATCCATGGACCGGCAGCTCATTACCTGGAGCGTCAAATCCACCACCAAGGCCCAGGACGGCCTGTATGTCTACGACGTGGTGCAGCGTCTCTACGACAGCCAGTTCGGCGAGGCCGTGGACGACATCGCCAAATATATCAAGCTGGGCAAGCTGGGCGAGGCCTTCCAGTCGGAAGAGCAGGTGGTCCTGCTCATCGATGAGGTGGACAAGGCCGATCTGGAGTTCCCCAACGACCTGCTGTGGGAGCTGGACCGGATGGAGTTCTATGTGCCTGAGACCAAGGAGACCGTCAAGGCCAGGCAGCGCCCGGTGGTCATCATTACCTCCAATGCCGAGAAGGAGCTGCCCGACGCCTTCCTGCGCCGGTGTATCTTCCACTATATCCAGTTCCCGGACGCCCAGCAGATGGAGAAAATCGTAAAAGTCCATCTGGGGGATGTGGATCAGATCCTGCTCTCTCAGGTGATCGAGGCCTTCTACTGGCTGCGTTCCCTGCGGGGCCTGGAGAAGCGGCCCAGCACATCTGAGCTGATCGACTGGGTGCAGGCCCTCATTCTGGGGGGCATCGATCCCGAGCGCATCACGTCGGAACTGCCCTTCCTGGGGGTGCTGCTGAAAAAGGAGAAGGATGTGCGTCTGGTTCGGGAAAAGCTGAGGTAAGATATGTTTACATCCTTTTTTTATCTGCTGCGTGCCAGAGGGGTGCCCGTCTCGCTGGATGAGTGGATGACGCTGATGGAGGCGCTGAAGCAGGGGCTCCACGGCATGACGCTGATGGGATTTTACAGCACCTGCCGGGCGGTACTGGTCAAGAGCGAGGCGCGGTATGACGACTTTGACCGGGCTTTCCTGGAGTTCTTCGGCGACATTGCCCGGAATACCCGGGAGCTGCCTCCGGAGCTGCTGGAGTGGCTCAACGGCCCGGAGCTGGAGGCGCTGGATCATTTGGAACAGTTCCAGCGGCTGATGGAGCAGAACGGCCTGAGCATGGAAGAGGTGCTCAAGCGGTTTGAGGAGCGGCTGAAGGATCAGGACGGCGAGCACAACGGCGGCAGCAAGTGGATCGGCCGGGATGGCTTCAGCCCCTTCGGCAACAACGGCAAGAAGCTGGGAGGCATCCGGGTGGGAGGACAGAGCCGCAACCGCTCGGCCTTTATGGTGGCGGGGGAGAGGCGGTTCCGGGACTTCCGCCAGGACAACACCCTGGACATCCGCCAGTTCCAGATGGCCTTCCGCAAGCTGCGCCAGCTCTCGGTCCAGGCTGAGCCGGACCGCACGGAGCTGGATGTGGACGCCACCATCCGGGAGACCGGCGACAACGCCGGGCGGTTGAAGGTGGTCTACCAGCGTCCCCGGAAGAATAGCATCAAGGTGCTTCTGCTGATGGACTCCGGCGGCTCCATGGACTACTATGCCGGGCTGTGCAGCCAGCTGTTCCAGGCGGCGGAGCGGTCCAACACCTTTAAAGATCTGAAGGTCTACTATTTCCACAACTGCATCTATGAGCGCCTCCATCTGGAGCCCACCCTCTTTGATATCGGGGAGGATACCGACAGCGTGCTGTCCAATCTGGACAGTGAGTATCGGGTCATCGTGGTGGGGGACGCCATGATGGCGCCGGAGGAGCTGTATTATCCCAAATATGACTGGCGTGCCAGAAGTTATGGCAAACAGGCCGGCATCGATTATCTGAAGCAATTAAAAGAACGATACGCCCATATCATTTGGCTGAATCCCCAGCCCAGAGCGGAGCTGTCCTCCTATTGGGCCACCACCTATGATGAACTGGCCAAGATCTTTGATATGTATGACCTGACTGTGGATGGCCTGGAGCGGGGCATTGAACGGCTGCTGGTCCGCTACTGATCGCCACGGGGGCGGGAGGTTGAGAAATTGACAAAGCTGCAAACGGTATCCCTGGTGGGGCTGCTGGTCTACTTTGCCGTGCTGCTGCTGGCAGTATCCAGAGAAAAGAAAAATCACTCGGTATTGGATTATTTCTTTGCCGGGCGCACATTGCCCGCCTGGGCGCTGTCAATCACCTTTATCGCGTCGTGGTGGGGGGCCGGTTCCGCTTTGTCTACGGCGGATCTGGCCTATCAACAGGGTCTGGGCGCCTTCTGGTATTACGGCGTGCCGGTACTGCTGTCCACGCTGCTGATCACCATTGCCGCCAAGGCCATCCGGCGGGTGGGGTTCCTGACTCAGGGGAAGATGATGGAGGAACGCTATTCCAAAGGGGTCTCCAAAATGCTTTCCGTCATGATCCTGCTTTTCATGACCTTTTCCGCCGCCTCCCAGATGGTGGGCGTAGGCAATTTTTTCGGTACCTATCTGGGGCTGGATTATGAAGCGGCCGTGCTGCTGGGCACATTGATCGTCCTGATCTATTCGCTGTTTGGCGGGTTTCGGGGTGTGGTGCTCACCGACATCATTCAATTCTGGCTGCTGGTGCTGGCGGCGGTGGCGGTCTTTGGGATCGCCATGTTCCATGCCGGGGGGATAGACGGGATCGGCCAGGCTGCTCAGTCGGCAGGCAAGCAGGACTATATGAGCATCATGGCAGGCGCCGGCGACTATATCGTGTATATCATTACCTTTGGCTGTGCGTGGACCATACAGGCAAATGTATGGCAGCGCATCTCCGCCACAAAAACAAGTCGGGACGCGCGGCGAATGGCCATGATCGGCTTTTTTGCCTATATCCCTCTTTACCTGATCGTGGTGCTCAGCGGCATGGCGGCCTTTGTGCTCTTTGACGCTATGCCGGAGGGCGGCGTGGTCACAGCCATCGTCATGGATTATATGCCCCCGGCGCTGGGCGCATTGGTGTTTGTGGGGATCTCTGCCGCCATCATGTCCACCATGGATTCCCTCATCAATACCGGAGCCATGACCCTGACCATCGACCTGAACCTCAGACCGATGGAGGAGCAGGCGCAGCTGCGCTTTTCCCGGATCGCCACCCTCTGCGTAACTGCCGCGGCCCTTCTGATTGCGTTGAAGATCCGTTCCATTCTGGAAATCGCGTGGATCGCCTCTGATATGATTACCACCGGGGCGTTTATTCCGCTCATTGCCGGCTTTATCTGGCGGAGAGGGAACAGGCAGGGCGCATTGGCGGCCATGCTCTCCGGCCTGGCGTACTGCGGATATCATTTGATGATCCAGTTGGGGGTACCGCTGCCGAGTTTCTGGGAACAGCAGTCTGCATTGCGGATCGTGCTGGGCGTGGCAGGGTCGGCGCTGGTATATGTGCTGGTCAGTTTGTGTACCCCGCCGGATTATGAGTGGGCAAATCGCTTTATGGATCAAACAGGTTGATACAAATAGCGGAATGGTTCTATGGAGTTTCCCCAAAAGGTCCGCTTTCATTCAAACAAAAACCCCTGGAACCGTGTGGTTCCAGGGGGACGTCATACAACAAGGCTAAAACCTGTTTTTAGGCAAAACAAAATCCCCTGAAGCCTTGCGGCTTCAGGGGATTGGTCTGGTGGACGATACAGGACTTGAATTAAAAAATGCTGATTATTGTGCGTAAATTGCTGTCATTGCCTGTATTTTTGCCGCTTGCAATTTTGGATAAGTGTAAATAGTGGGTATGACTGTAAAGGGTAGAAAAGCGGCTAAAGGGTATTTTGAAGGGTCAAAAAGGGTCAGGCCTTAGGCGGTGTCAGGGGTCGATATAATAGACTTGTCCGGTGGTCTTGTCAGTAACCACGATCAGCGCCCCGGCCAGCTCGATTTTCAGTGTGGCGGTGTTTGCGGAAGTCCGGGCAATACAGCGGGCTTTCATCTGCTCCAGCGTGGGCTGCTGGGTGGTGAGTTTCCGGGTGGTGGTATAGCTGTACTCGGTTCCGGTGGTCTTGTCCGTTACGGTGGTTTCTGCGCCCTCCAGGACGATTTTTACAGTAGAGGTGTCGAATAGTACCACAGCCTTTTGCACAGCCTGTACGTCCGCTGTGGAGGCGCTGGAGGGGCGTTCCGGTGCTGTTGCGCATCCAGTAAGAACACCGATCAGAATAGCAAGTGCACAAGCAAGGGGAACGATTTTAAATCTTTTCATTGCTTATTCTCCTTTATTTGCTTTTAAGTTCAATTTGGTAATATCCATGAGAAGCTGCCGCTTATACCTATTCTGGTAGTAAGAAAACTTATTTAAGTGCTTGCTGTACGTTTTTCGCCACATCCCGCTCGGCTTTTCAGGTTGGTAATCCATAAAGGTGAAGCCATCTATAAAAAAAGGTGACGGAAGAAGGTTTTTGCTGACGTACTTCATACCACGGCAATAATCTGTCGTGGAATCTCTTGTTTTTTGTTGGCTGCGGTAGTTCAGTCTGGCGCACTGGCGGCAAAGAAACAGGTTTTCCTTCAGGTACAGATACCGTACCCTTTCCCCACACTGAGGGCACAGAAAAAAGGTCTGTGGCTTTCCCCCATAACCGTTTGGCTTGTGTGATAGTTTTACCATTGTGCCTTCTCCCCAGCTTGTTGGGTAAATGCAGGCGGTTGTACCCTCTGTGTTGATCTCTATGGGCGTGTCTCCCAGGACTTCACATCCACAACGGATAATACCCAATGATGTGCCCATTGGCAGCTCAAAGGAATCAATCCGGGGTGTACGCTCCACCTGTCCGTGGCTACGGTTCCAGCCTCCGGCGTTGCTTTGGTAGTACATTTCTTTTCCCTCGTTTTATGCCTAAATACATTGAAAACTGTGGGTGTATCTCCACCGGGTGGAGGTTGAGTGGAAGCGCCTCCACCGGCTATATCCCCACTCCCACAAGGGATTGCGGGTTTTGGTGGAGGCGGTGGAGCTATTTCCCCAAAAGTCCCTATAGGGTTTTAATTTTTTCCGATTTTTTTAAACAATAGGAAAGTAGCTCCACCTCCACCTAGTAGCTCCACCTTTTAAGTCATGCAACACCCTGCCACACGTTGCAGGTCTTTGTCTTTTTTCGGGATAGTCCCCGATTTTCCAGGGCTGCATTGAAGTCAGGCAGACGGCGCACGTAGTCCCCCGAATTTTCCGCCCATTGGCGGTAACGCTGGTACAGTTCAGAGGATGGAACCCACACACCTGGCCCCAGGGTGCAGCACTCCGCCAGGAAGTTGCCCACCCAGTCCTCCTGCCCTCGGTATGTTTCTGTGGCTTCCTCCACCACATCCGGGGTCTGGAGCTGGTAGCCGTTGCGTGCAAAGTTCACAGCTCCTTCAATGGCCCAGGACAGGATAGACGGCCCGGCATCTCGCACCAGAATGTCACCATAGTTTGACCGGCTCCCCTGTGTGGGGATGGTGGCACGGAAGGGTACCACGATCAGCCGCCGCCAGGTGCCGGGGTCGGTGCTGCCAACACGGGGTAGATGGTTGGTAAACAGGCACAAGGTATGGGAGGGGGTGATGGTCTCCGGGGCCTTGTACTTTTCTTCGATGGTGATCCGGTCGGTAGAGCATACCTTTTTCACCGTGGCAACGGATAGCCGCCGCCCTTCCTCCAGCTCTCCGGCAATCACAAGGCGCTTGCCTCGCAGGGTTGCCAGGGCTGCGCCTCTGTTCTGCTTGTCGGTAGTAAAGGTGTCGATGTCGATACTTCCGGCATAGTCACCCAGGACAGCGGCCAGGGCATTAAAAAAGGTGCTTTTGCCGTTGCGGCCCGCTCCGTGGGCCAGGATCAGCCCTTCATGGTAGACTTTGCCGTGGAGGGCCATACCCGCCACAAGCTGGAGGAATCCCCGCAAGCTGTTGTCCCCCTGGGTGATGGTGTCCAGGAAGGTGTCCCACATCTGCGCCCCCTGTTCTCCGGGGGAGGCGGTGGTGATCTGGCTACATCGTGCTGCCCGGTCATGGGGCCGTAGCGCCCCAGTGGTTAGGTCAATAATCCCGGCGGGGGTGTTCAGGTCTGCCGGGTTTGCGTCCAGGGTGTCGGCCTTAACCACAAAGGCGGGCTTTGCCAGCTCCAGCATACTTTTCAGCCGTCCGGCGCTGCGGGTCCGCTTTGTGTGGGTAAGGTATGCCTTTGCACTTGCGGCCCGATTGGTGGCCCGCTCCATGTCCTCCGGCTTGCTTCTACCCTCCGCCTCTGTTGCCTTTGCCTCTGCCATAGCTACAAGAGCGGCGCGGTTCTCCCGCTGTGCATCTGCCAGCATTTCCCCGGATAGCTCGGTTGCCAGGGTGAGGGCCTTGTGGTCGCTGCGCTCCCAGCGTTGACTGTTCCACACCATCCAGCCCAGGGCATCGGAAAAGAGAAGGGTGTCCCGGTATATCTGGATAAATGCCTCAGAGTTGCCAGCGTCCGAAAAGTCCGGCGGTCTGACTTGCTCCGGCGAGCATTTAGGGGGTGTTATCAGGGCATTTTTGGGTAATTTTTGGGGGTATGTATGCGGCTCATAGGAGGCGCTGCAAGTACGGATAGCCTCCGCAATGGTCAAGGCCCCATAGGTGCTGCCGCTCTGCCGCCTGTCCCATTTCTCCCGCATCAGGCCGGACGATCTGAAAAGTCTGTCCATCTGTCCGGCGTTGCATCCTGTCCAAAAGGCCAGGGCGTTGCAGAGGGCCATGTCTGCCTCTGAATGACTGCCATAGCCGGAAGTGTCCCCGTTCCACAGGGCGGCAAATGCGGCCCCGTTGCGGGCGTTGTGAGCCTTTGTGATGATCTCGGTATCCGACAGGTCAAGGGGTGCCTGGGGCGCTCTGGTGGCCTCTGGAGTGGTTCGAGCGGGGCGCACCATGTAGCGGTCGAGGATGGTCTGCAATGCCTCCGCCCGCTCGTGGACGGGGAAAGCACCCGCCCAGGGTTCAGAGTTGCCGGTGACGGTCAAAAACTTGTTGGTAGCGCCAGAAACATAGATTTCCAGCCCTTGTTTTGCGTTCATGGTGTAATAGCGGGCCTTGTCGTAGGTAAAACCGGCGGCTTTGAAGAATATCCTTACCCCTTGCCCGCTGGGGCTTGTTTCGGTGTAGCTCTCCATTGTGGAAACAATGTCCACAGCAAGAGGGGAGGGGGTGCCGTCCTCCGCTATACAGTGGTCAATGTCAACGGCACACAAGCTGTCAAACACACCCACACCCAGGCCGTCATATCTGCCCCGCTCCAGGGCGTTTAGAGCCGTCTGGTAGCCGGTGAAGGTGCTGGGGTTGTTGGACATAGCCCCGCCCCCGGTTCGGGGGTTGTACGGTACTTTGGTAGGCTTGTCCCGGCCCTCTCGCTGTTCGTATCTCCACACGCACCAGCGCCCGCTGTCTTTCAGTTCTTGGGGCAGTCCGTCCGGGAAAAACCTAGTCAAGCCGCCGCCCCCTCAGTTTTACCGCTGTGGCAACCCTGGTGATCTC
The DNA here is from genome assembly GCF_037572415.1 of Flavonifractor porci. Taxonomy (NCBI): domain Bacteria; kingdom Bacillati; phylum Bacillota; class Clostridia; order Eubacteriales; family Oscillospiraceae; genus Flavonifractor; species Flavonifractor porci. The sequence continues at coordinate 51,440 of NZ_JBBHLB010000006.1, read as the reverse complement.
CGCCGCCCGGTGGAGCATGGACTTGTAAAACAGTTCCACATCCTCCTGGGTTTCAGGCAGATAATAGCCGTTCTGGTTGTCAGCCAGGATCTGAGCGCCCCGCAAGCGTTCCGCCTGAATGAGTTGGCGGACTTGGCGGGCGGGCAGCTCGGTGAGGGTCACCAAATGCTGGAGCGGGACGGCGTTCTCTGCGCCGTGGGATAAAAGCCGCTCGATTTTTCCCGGTTGCCTGCCGGTTGGCTGTGTGGTATTCTGATAAATGGAAGTGGAGGCCCTGCCATAAGTCCCCGTTTCCGCCTGCCGTCCTGGTGCTGCAACACTGGGACGGCTCTTTTTTGTCTTACTCATATATTCACCTCTGCTTGTGTCTGTCTGGAGATCCATTCCCGCAATCCGTCCACACTAATCAAAGTGCGGCTGCCCAGCTTAAAGGAAGGGAATCCGCCTTGATTGATAAGGTCATAAACCTTTGGCCTGCTGATACCCAGCAGACGGGCACACTCCGCCGGGGATACGGCCAGGGGGTCTAGTTTGTCTGCCATTAGCTCACCTCCTTTGCAAGCCGCTGAATGATAGCGAAGATTTTCGCCTTTTCATCCTGGGGCAGCTCCTTGCGAAGTTTCCGGGAAAAGCTGCAATCCGCCATTCCTAGAGCGTCCGCGATCTGCCAGAGTTTCACCCCGGCCCCTGCCGCTGTGCGTCTAATATCCTGGTTGCTCATTTTGATGTCACCTCCATGTTGTTGTTGCAAACGTCCTTTGCGTCTGCTATAATTATTATAGTGCAACATCAACGTACTTGCAACACACAAGAACACATATATCAGATATGCAAACTAATAGAACATACAGGGATTGGAGTGAGACATTTGGCAAGGAAAGAGGTATCTGATGATTTTAAGGTGTTTTCAGAGCGCCTTTCGATTCTCATGAAAGAAAGAAACTTAAAGCAGAAAGATTTAGCTGACTATCTTGGAGTAAAACGTCAAACCGTTAGCCTGTACATGACGGGACAATCTATGCCAGACGCAGAGTTACTTAAAAAGATAGCTGTATATTTTGAAGTATCTGCTGACTGGATACTAGGTTTAAGCGATGTAAAAATGGTGAACGCTGATGTCCAAAGCATTTGTAGATATACCGGCCTATCCGAAGAAAGTATTGACTATACTCATCGCTTGAAGGTTAGCCAACAAAACGATTTACTGTTTATTCTAAATACATTGTTTGGATGGGAAACATTTGACGTGCTAATCAATACAATTCAGGAAATACGAGAATTGCAAAAGTCTAGAATTGAATATGGTTCTTTCGAATATGAAGCTGAAAGCAGTGCGATAGAACAAGCACAAGCGTTATTAGATGCGGCTGGAGTTTCAAATTATGAGATTATCGATCGTGATACTTTAATGATGTACAAGCAACGCTGTTTAGAGGGGATATTTGCAGCCAGTATGGATATTCTTCTTTATTCTGACAGTGGCCCACTAAATATGAGCTACAAAGTGCCGTATGGTAAGCTTCTTGTAGATGCCGTTAAAGATATAAGAAAGGCATCAAAAAAATAAAACCGCCCCCGGTGCTGCGAACACCAGGGACGGCTATAAGGGCAGTAAACTTTGACGGCCTACTGCCCTCCCATTCTATCAATTTAAGGGAGGAATTGCAATGCCAAGAAAGAGCAACACCAGAGGGGCCCAGGGGGCCGGGACGATCCGCCAGCGAAAGGACGGACGATGGGAGGCCCGTTATACGGTGGGCCGTGATCCCGGCACCGGGAAGCAGATACAGCGGTCAGTCTATGGGGCCACTCAGCAGGAAGTGAGGAAGAAGCTGGCCCAGCTTACTACCGCCCTCGATAACGGCACCTATAAGGAGCCCTGCAAGATGACGGTGGGCCAATGGCTGGACATTTGGACGGCGGACTATATGGGCGGCGTAAAGCCCTCCACCACTTTTCTCTATGGGGAACAGATACGGCTATATATCAAGCCCGCCCTGGGTGCGGTGAAGCTGGAGGCCCTGAACACCCACACCATTCAGGGCTTTTACAACGGCCTGAGCATCGAGCGGGAAGGGGGCAAGGCACTGTCCCCCAAGTCCGTAAAGAACATCCACGGCATCCTCCACAAGGCGCTCCAGCAGGCCGTGGCGGTGGGATATATCCGCTTCAATCCGGCGGACGCTTGCACCCTCCCCAGGGTGGAGAAAAAGGAGATAAGCCCGCTCGATGAAGAACAGATAGCAGCCTTCCTAAAGGCCATAGAGGGGCACCGGCACGAACTGCTTTATAAGGTAGCCCTGTTTACCGGCATGAGGGAGGGGGAGGTACTGGGGCTCATGTGGGATTGTGTGGACTTTGAGAAGGGCACCATTACCATCAAGCGCCAGCTCCGTCGGGAACAGAAAAAGGGCGGGGCCTACTACATTACCACACCAAAGAACGGAAAGCCCCGTACCATCACCCCTGCCCCCTGGGTGATGAAGCTGCTCCGTTCTCAAAAGGCCAGACAGGCGGAGCAACAGCTAAAAATGGGCCCGCTGTGGGAGAACTCCGGGATGGTGTTTACCAATGAGACGGGTGGGTATCTCTCTTACCGGACGGTGTACGATTGCTTCAAGCGCATTGTGGCCCAGATGGGCACCCCGTCCACCCGGTTTCACGATCTGCGCCACACCTTTGCCGTGGCATCCCTTCGAGCGGGGGACGATATCAAGACTGTCCAGGGCAACCTGGGGCACCACACGGCGGCATTTACCCTGGACGTATACGGCCATGTCACGGAACAGATGAAGAAGGACAGCGCCCAGCGCATGGAGGGGTTCATAAAAGGTGTTTTGAACCTGTAAAGGGTCAATTAAAGGGTCATTCCCTGATTTTAGACAGCAAAAAAGCCCTGGAACCGTTGAGGCTCTAGGGCTTTACTCTGGTGGACGATACAGGACTTGAACCTGTGACCTCCCGCACGTCAAGCGGATGCTCTACCAGCTGAGCTAATCGTCCGAACAGCATGGACTATTATAGCGAAAATAAAGACGCTTGTCAACACTTTTTTGAAATTTCTCTTTTCAAGGCCGCAAAGCGCTGGTATACTGAGAAAAACGCCGTAAACAAGGAGGAAATGGTATGGCAGGACGGGTGGTTCTCATTACCGGCGGCAGCCGGGGCATCGGTGCGGCGGCGGCCCGGCGGTTTGCCGCCGGGGGCGACCGGGTGGTGGTCAACTACTGCCGCTCTAAAGAGAAAGCAGAGACCCTGGCGGCGGAGATCGGCGGCTGGGCGATCCAGGCCGACGTGTCCGACCCGGTCCAGGTACAAAATATGGTTGACAATGTGTTGGATAAATTTTGTCAACTTGACATTCTGATATGCAACGCTGGCATCGCCCAGCAGAAATTGTTTGGCGATCTGACGGACGAGGACTGGCGGCGGATGTTTGCCGTTAATGTGGACGGAATGTTCTACACCATCCGGGCGGCGCTGCCCCATTTGATCCATCGGAAGGCGGGGAAAATTTTGACGCTGTCCTCCATGTGGGGACAGGTGGGCGGCTCCTGCGAAGTGGCCTATTCTGCCGCAAAAGCTGCTGTTATTGGGCTTACAAAGGCCCTTGCCAAGGAGGTTGGGCCCTCTGGGATCACGGTGAACTGTGTGTCTCCCGGAGTCATTGACACCGAGATGAATGGCAACCTGGGCCCTGAGGACCTGGCTGTCCTGGCGGAGGAGACCCCCCTGGAGCGCATCGGCCGGCCGGAGGATGTTGCGGAAGCCTTGTGGTTCCTGGCTTCCGACGCTGCAAACTTTATCACGGGACAGGTTTTGTCCCCCAATGGCGGGTTGATCATCTGAAATTGCCTGATTACATTCGCAGATTGTTCATAATTTACACAAGGGCTGCCTGTGGAGGGGCGGCCCTTGTGCATTTTTGAGGTTGACAATTTCCGGCGACACGCATATAATTGTCAACAACTTCTTGAAGGAGGAATGAACGATGAAAAAGTCTCGCATCCTGTCTCTTGCGCTGGCGGGTGCGCTCAGCTTCTCCATGCTGGCCGGCTGCGGCGGCGGCAATGAGGGCGGCTCCGCCAATACTCCCTCCGGCGGCAATGGGACCACCGGCGGCAATACTGAGGGCACCATTCAGATCGGCGGCATCGGTCCTCTGACCGGCTCCGCTGCTGTTTACGGCCTGGCCACCAAGCAGGGCGCCGAAATTGCCATTCAGGAGATCAACGCTCTGGGCGGCCTGCAGTTCTCCCTGAACTCCCAGGACGATGAGGGCGACATTGAGAAGGCGGTCAACGCCTACGGCAAGCTGAAGGACGACGGCGCCAAGATCATCTACGGCTGCACCACCACCAACCCCTGTGTGGCCGTGGCCGCCGAGACCTTCAATGACCGCTACTTCCAGCTGACCCCCTCCGCCTCTTCCACCGACGTGACCGCGGGTAAGGACAACGTGTTCCAGGTGTGCTTTACCGACCCCAACCAGGGCGTGACCGCTGCCAACTACATTAAGGACAACAATCTGGGCACCAAGGTCGCTGTCATCTACAACAACGGCGACGCCTACTCCACCGGCATCTACAATGCCTTCCAGGCCACCGCCAAGGAGATCGGACTGGAGGTTGTGACCGTTCAGACCTTCCCCGATGACACTAACACCGACTTCAACGTGCAGCTGAACGCTGCCAAGGACGCCGGCGCCGACCTGGTGTTCATGCCCATCTACTACACCCCCGCCTCCCTGATCCTGTCCCAGGCCAAGAGCATGGGCTATGAGCCCACCTTCTTCGGCTGCGACGGCATGGACGGCATCCTGGACCTGGAGGGCTTTGACAAGAGCCTGGCCGAGGGCCTGATGCTCATGACTCCCTTCAACGCCTGGGGCGAGGATGAGCGCACCAAGACCTTCGTCAGCGAGTATGAGGCCGCTTACGGCGGTATCCCCAACCAGTTCGCCGCTGACGGCTACGACTGCATGTACGCCATCTATGAGGCCTGCACCGCTGCCGGCGTTACCGCCGACATGAGCGCCGAGGAGATCTGCGAGGCTCTCATTGCTCAGTTCACCTCCGGCGACTTCAGCGTGGACGGCCTGACCGGCACCGGCATGACCTGGTCTGCCAACGGCGAGGTCTCCAAGGCCCCCGTGGTGGTCAAGGTCGAGGGCGGCGTGTATGTCACCCAGTAAGTGTATCAGCTTCCGCTGACATAGGAAATGGAAGCGGGTTGCCGGGGGGACCCGGCAGCCCGCTTTTCCCCATTATCCCCGATCGGATGTATGGTGGAAACATCGGCAGCCCGCAGGACCGCCGATGTTTCTGCCATACACAGAACAGAGAAAACAAGTTAGAGAGGTGAATGGTTTGAGCTTCCTCAATAATCTGATCACCGGTATCAGCCTGGGCAGCGTCTACGCCATCATCGCCCTGGGCTACACCATGGTGTACGGCATTGCCAAGATGCTGAACTTTGCCCACGGCGACGTTATTATGGTGGGCGCCTATGTGACCTTCTTTGCCACCGGCAGCTTTAACCTGCCCCCTGTGCTGGGCGTGCTGCTGGCTGTGGTGGTGTGTACCGTCCTGGGCGTTGTCATTGAAGGACTGGCCTATAAGCCCCTGCGTCAGGCATCCTCCCTGGCGGTGCTCATCACCGCCATCGGCGTCAGTTATTTTCTGCAAAACGCCGCCCTGCTGCTGTGGGGCGCAGACCCCAAGGTGTTTACCCCCGTTATCCCTGAAGGCTCCCTGCCCATCGCCGGTGTAAACATCACTTACGTGTCCCTGGTTACCGTGCTGGCCTGTATCATTATCATGGTGGCCCTTACCTGGTTCACCAGTAAGACCAAGATGGGCAAGGCCATGCGGGCCTGCTCCGAGGATAAGGCGGCCGCTCAGCTCATGGGCATCAACGTCAACCGTACCATCTCCATGACCTTTGCCATCGGTTCCGCCCTGGCCGCCATTGCCGGTGTGCTGCTGTGCTCCAGCTACCGGACCCTGATGCCCACCACCGGCTCCCTGCCCGGCATCAAGGCCTTTACCGCTGCCGTGTTCGGCGGCATCGGCTCCATCCCCGGCGCCATGCTGGGCGGCATCCTGCTGGGTATCATCGAGACCTTTGCCAAGGTGATCAACACCAACATCTCCGACGCGGTGGTCTTTGCGGTGCTCATCATCGTGCTGCTGGTGAAGCCCGCCGGTCTGCTGGGCAAGACTGTCCGCGAGAAAGTGTGAGGTGAGGGATATGAAGAAATTGACTTCCGGCCGGAAACGGCTGATCAACAACACCATCACCTACGCCATTGTCATTGCGGCCTTTGTGATCCTTCAGGTGCTCAATGCGGGCGGTATGCTGTCCTCCTCTCTGCAGGGCCAGCTGGTGCCCATCTGCGCCTATATCGTCATGGCCCTGTCCCTCAATCTGGTGGTAGGTATCTCCGGTGAGCTGAGCCTGGGCCACGCCGGCTTTATGAGCGTGGGCGCTTTCTCCGGCGTGGTGACCGCCATGTCCCTCCAGCAGGCCATTCCCAACGGAGCGGTCCGCCTGGTGGTGGCCATGATCGTGGGCGCGGTGCTGGCCGGTATCGCCGGTTTCATCGTGGGTGTGCCCGTGCTCCGTCTGCGGGGCGACTACCTGGCCATCGTGACTCTGGCCTTCGGCGAGATCATCCGCAACATCATGAACGTGCTCTATGTGGGCGTGGACAAAAACGGCCTGCACTTCTCTCTGGAGAATGAGATGGCCCTTAACCTGGAGGAGGGCGGCAAGGCTATCCTGAAGGGCCCCATGGGCTTCACCACCAACGTAAAGCTGGCCTCCTTCACCGCTGGCTTTGTCCTGGTACTCATTGCCCTGACCGTGGTGCTCAACCTGGTGCACAGCCGCTCCGGCCGGGCCATCATGGCTCTGCGGGACAACCGCATTGCCGCTGAGAGCGTGGGTATCGGCGCCACCAAGTACAAGCTGATGGCCTTCGTTACCTCCGCCGTCATGGCGGGCGCCGCTGGCGTGCTGTACGCCATGAATTTCTCTTCCGTGGCTCCCAAGAAGTTTGACTTCAACACCTCCATTCTGGTGCTGGTGTTCGTGGTGCTGGGCGGTATCGGCAACATCCGCGGTTCCATCATCGCCGCCGCCTTCCTCACCTACCTGCCCGAGCTGCTGCGGGCCATCAACCTGGATGAGTACCGGATGCTGGTGTACGCCATCGTGCTCATTCTGGTGATGATTGCCACCAACAACCCGGTGATGCGCGGATTCTTCAACGGCATCAAGGAGAAATTCCGTAAGCCGCCGGAACAGCCGGCCGAGAAGGGAGGCGTCAGCCATGAGTAAGCCCAAGCGTCCCGAGACCAAGCTGGTCCCGGTGCCCAGCCCCAATATCATCCCCGAGCGCGACATCAAGCAGACCCCCATTCTGGAGTGCCAGCACCTGGGCATCGACTTCGGCGGCCTGACCGCCGTGAATGAGTTCAACATGGCCATCGGCCGCACCGAGATCGCCGGCCTCATCGGCCCCAACGGCGCCGGTAAGACCACCGTGTTCAACCTGCTGACCAAGGTGTATCAGCCCACCCGGGGCACCGTGCTGCTGGACGGCATCGACACTCACAATATGTCCACCGTTCAGGTGAATAAGGCGGGCATTGCCCGTACCTTCCAGAATATCCGCCTGTTTGACAACCTGACGGTGGAGGACAACGTAAAGATCGGCCTGCACAACCATGTCCGCTACCCCATGTGGAGCGGCATCCTCCGTCTGCCCGGCTACTGGAAGAAGGAGAAACTGGCCCATGAGAGCGCCCTGGAGCTGCTGAGCATCTTCGATATGCAGCATCTGGCCAACGCCAAGGCGGGCAGCCTGCCCTACGGCGACCAGCGCAAGCTGGAGATCGTCCGTGCCCTGGCCACCAATCCCTCTCTGCTGCTGCTGGATGAACCGGCGGCGGGCATGAACCCCTCCGAGACCGCCGAGCTGATGGACAACATCGTCAAGATCCGGGATACCTTCCACATTGCCATTCTGCTCATCGAGCACGATATGAATCTGGTCATGGGCATCTGCGAGGGCATCTGCGTGCTCAACTTCGGCCAGATCATCGCCAAGGGCACCCCCTCGGAGATCCAGAACAACCCGGAGGTCATCAAGGCCTATCTGGGCGACCAGAAGGAGGTATAAGCCATGGCGGTATTGCTGGATGTCAAGAACATCAACGTGTACTACGGCGCCATCCACGCCGTAAAAGACATCTCCTTCCACGTGGAGGAGGGGGAGATCGTCACCCTCATCGGCGCCAACGGCGCCGGTAAGACCACCACCCTTCAGACCGTCTCTGGTCTGCTCCACACCCGTACCGGCTCCATTGAGTTTATGGGCAAGCCCATTCAGGCGGTGCCTGCCTCCAAGCTGGTGGCCCAGGGCCTGGCCCAGGTGCCCGAAGGCCGCCGGGTGTTCCAGCAGATGACGGTGGAGGAGAACCTGGAGATGGGCGCCTTTACCCAGCCCAACTCCACCATCGCTCCCAACCTGGAGCGGGTGTACGCCCAGTTCCCCCGGCTGAAGGAGCGCCGCAAGCAGGTGGCGGGCACCCTGTCCGGCGGCGAGCAGCAGATGCTGGCCATGGGCCGGGCGCTGATGTCCAATCCCAAGCTGCTTATGCTGGATGAGCCCTCCATGGGTCTGGCTCCCATCCTGGTGGAGCAGATCTTCGATATCATTAAGCAGCTGCACAAGGCGGGCACCACCATCCTGCTGGTGGAGCAGAATGCCCAGATGGCCCTGAGCGTGGCCGACCGGGGCTATGTGCTGGAGACCGGCCGAGTGACCCTTACCGGCCCGGGTCGGCAGCTGCTGGCCGACGAGGCCGTCAAGAAAGCCTACCTGGGCGGTTAAGCCCGACATAACGAAAGAAAAAGCGCGCTGCAATGTGGCAGCGCGCTTTTTGACGTGAAACTCCATAAAATGGTAGCAAAAATTCTCGAAAAATTTTTGCTTTTTTAAAACCGCCCTCCCAGAACCGGACACTAACAGGAGAAAAGAGAGTTCAAGAAGAAATCTCTGCATTCATGAGAAACAATAATATGGGAGGAATTGTATTATGAAACACACCATGCGTAATCGGGTCCTGACCACCATAGTTGCCGCCGGACTGCTCTGCGGCTCGGCGGTGGCGGCCGGTACCGTGACTACCAAAATGATCGAGGCCAACTATATGGGCATCAAGATCGTGGTGGATGGCAAGGAGGTCACCCCCACCGACGCCAGCGGCAAGGCGGTGGAACCCTTTGCCAGCAGCGGCACCACCTATCTGCCTGTCCGTGCCATTGGCGAGGCCCTGGGCAAGGAGGTGACCTGGGACGGCAGCACCGCTACCGTCTATGTGGGAGATATCCCCGGTCAGGAGAGCAGCTGGATGAAAAAACTGCCCCCTTACCAGGTCAGCAAGTACACCAAGATCTATGACGGAAGCGACCACAAAGCCTTTATGGCGGTTGGCGGAGAGGAGATCATGGAAGGTGTTCAGATGAAAGGGAGTACCAGCCATGCTCTGTGGAATACCAATCTGAAGTACAGCAGCATGACCTTTACCGTGGGACATATTGATGGCTCCGCGGAGCTGAATATCAATCTGGATGTCTATCTGGACGGCCAGATGTATGACAGCTATGAGATCAAGTGGGATGAGCCGCCCAAAACCATTACAATCCCGCTGAACCGGGCTGCCAACATCAAATTACAGGGACAGACCGTGGACAGCTGGAATGGACACAACTATGGTATTTACCACATCTCCTTCTCCTGAATCCATACAAAGCGAGCGCGCCGCCGCAGCGGCGCGCTCGCTTTGTATGGAAAAAGATTTAACATTTTTCTGCTTTCTCTCCCTGACACACCGTGATACAATAAACCTATATAATGGACTGCTATGGACTGTGACAGGAGGGAATCAAGGTCACCATGCCAAATTATTACGCGCATCTGAAATTTGGGGATAAGGTATTGGGCGGACTGCCTCGGCCGCTGGCCCAGATCATTGATGAGGAGCGGGAGGCCTTCGACCTGGGCTGCCTGGGTCCCGATCCGCTGTTTTTCTACCAGCCCATCCGACCCAACGCCGTCCGGCGGGAGGGGGTGCGGATGCACCGCAATTCCGCTCTGCCCGCCGTGGAGCGGCTTCGTCAGGCCATTGAGGAGGGCGTGCCCATGTCGGTGGGCTACGGGGCCGGCTTTCTCTGTCACCTGGCTCTGGACAGCGCCTGTCACGGCTATGTGGACGAGCGGGCCGCCGACGGACCCATCTCCCACATGGCCATGGAGGGGGAGTTCGACCGGATGCTGATGGAGAGCGACGGCCTGGACAGCACGGCCCAGGCCCACCTGCCCACACCGCCCCGGAAGGGAAGCCGGGTGTGGAACGCCGCCGCCGCGGCCTATGTCCACGCATCCCCCCGGCAGATGCGCCGGGCTTACCGGGCCATGAACTGGTATCTGGGCTTTTTTGCCCGCTCCTGCGGTACCCGGCGGGGCAAGGTCATCGGCGCGGTGAGCCGGATGCTTCCCATCCAGTCCGCCAAGGATGTGGCCCTGAAGGAGACGCCCCACCCCGCCTCTCTGGAGAGCAGCGCCGATCTGGACCGGCTGCTGGAGGGCGCGGTGGATGAGACCACCCAGCAGATCGGCGCTTTTTTCCAGGCTATTCGGGAGGACGCTCCGGTGCCCCTCTGGTTCGATCGGGATTTCAAGGGAAACCCGCCAGAGGGGGAGAAAGAGTGGGCCGCGGCCCTCAACGGCTCCCTGTCCTGAAGGATTATGTTGTAACTCAGGCGGGCGGCCCTGAGGGTCGCCGCGCAGCCATTCAGCTTGCCTGCCTTACGGGTGCGGCGTACCTCTTGCGGATAGCGCCTGCCAGGCTCCCTGCGAGAGGGTCCATTTTAACAAACAGAACGGGGGCATTGCGATTGCCGCAATGCCCCCGTTCTGTTTAGGGAAACAATCAGGTGTTGAGCCCGTCCACCGACATATCTTTGATAAAGAAAGAGAATACGCCGCTGGCCACCAGCCGGTCCTGGTTGTCAGTGAGGGTCACGTCATAGACCGCGATGGTACGGCCCAGCTTTTTGGGTTTGGCGGTGCAGTAGACCTTGTCGCCCTTGGCGGCGGCCAAAAACTGCATGGAGCTGTCCAGAGTGACACAGGTGTGGCCAGTGGTGAAGGCCGCCGTTCCGGCCACGGTATCCGCCAGGGTGAAGAGGGCTCCGCCGTGGACGATGCCCATGGGATTGCGGGTATCGGTGCAGATCTCCAGTTCCCCATCCGCCTCGCCGTCCCTTGCCCGGGTGACCTTTACCCGGCTGCGGGGGCCGAAGTAGGGGCCGTTATTGACCGCGTTTAACAGTTCACTGTAGGAATCCATCCAGAATCTTTTCCTCCGCTTCCTGCTCGGTCAGGCCCAGGGTCATCAGCTTGAGGATCTGATCCCCGGCGATGCGCCCGATGGCAGCCTCGTGGATGAGCTGAGCGTCCACATGGTTGGCCACAATGGCGGGGATGGAGGAGATCTTGGCGTTGCCCATGATGATGGAGTCGCACTGAACATGGCCGAAGCACTTGGTATTGCCGGTCATTTTGGGGTAGAACACCTGGACGGAGTTGTCCTGGGCCACGGACCGGGAGATGACCCGGCCGGTGGCGTCCTCGCCGTCCAGAATGATTTCCATATCGCTCTCAGCGGTCTGCTGACCGTGGGTGAGCAGCTTTTCGGTGATGATGGCCTCGGCGCCCTTGCCCACCACAATGCGGGTCTCCCGCTTGGTGGAGTCCACGCCCCGGATCTGGGTGGACTCCATGTTGATGGAGGCCCCCTCGTCCAGGTAGACGATGGTCTGGGGATTCATGATCCGCTTGCCGGTGCCTTCACCCTCGCCGTAGTGGCGCTCCACATAGCGAACCTTGGAGTTTTTGCCGATGTGGAAGGTGTGGACGCCGTCGTGCTGGCTGGTCTCACAGCCGGTGTTGTGGATACCGCAGCCGGCCACGATGTCCACGTCGCAGTCGTCGCCGATGAAAAAGTCGTTGTACACCAGCTCGGAAAGACCGGTCTGGCTGATGATGACAGGGATGTGGACCGACTCGTGCTGGGTGCCGCTCTTGACGGTGATGTCGATGCCCGACTTGCCCGGCTCGGTCTTGGTGGTGATCTCAATGTTGGCGGTGTTGTTCCGGGAGTCCAGCTGTCCGTTGCGCCGGATGTTGTAGGCCCCCTGGGGGGTCTTCTCCAGGTCCGCGATCTCCTTGAGGAGCTTCCATTCCGCTTGATCCATCTTACTTCGCTCCTTCCGACAGATAACTGCAAGAGGTCCTGGTGTTGGCCAGGATCTGGGGGAAGATCTCATCCTTGGGGCCATGCCGCTGCACCTTGCCGTCGGCGATCATGATGATCTCGTCGGCCAGGTCGATGATGCGCTCCTGGTGGGAGATGACGATGAGGGTGGCCTCCCGCTTCTGGTGGATGAGCTTGAAGGTCTCGGTGAGCTTGGCAAAGGACCAAAGGTCGATGCCGGCCTCCGGCTCGTCAAAGATCATCAGACCGGTCTTGCGGGCCAGGATGGTGGCGATCTCAATGCGCTTGACCTCGCCGCCGGACAGGGAGGCGTCCACTTCGCGGTCGATATAGTCCCCGGCGCACAGGCCCACCTTGGTCAGGTACTGGCAGCCTTCTTCCCGGGTCAGCTTTTCGCTGCCGGCGGCCAGGGCCAGCAGATCCTTTACCTTCAGACCCTTGAAGCGGGGGGGCTGCTGAAAGCCGTAGCTGATGCCCAGACGGGCGCGGCCGGTGATGTCCAGATCGGTAATATCGGTGTCGTTCCAGCGGATGGAGCCGCCGGTGGGCTTGACCAGGCCCATGATGGCCTTGGCAAGCGTGGTCTTGCCGCCGCCGTTGGGGCCGGTGATGACCACAAACTGGTGGTCCTTGACAGAGAGGGAGACGTCGTTGAGGATGCCCAGCTCCTGGCCTTCCTCTCCCTCCACCTGATAGCTGAGATGGCTGATCTCCAGCATAGTCTGTCTCTCCTTTGTAAATGGTTCATTCCATGAGCAATTATTTTATCACGGAAGGCAGGAAAATACAACCCTGAGCGGGGCAAATCTTGCCAGGACGGCATAGGATGGTGGGAATCTACACAGAATGGGGAGGCAATGCGTATGGAACAGGAGTTGCTGCCCGGCTGCGACCGGGAGGTTTTCGAGCGGGTATGGAAGCGGGTCATGCCCAACGAGCGGGGGGACTGCCCCTTTGAGGTGGTGGAGGCGGTGGCCCAGCGGCCTCTGCCGGCGGTGGTGGTACACGACACTCCGGCGGCGGAAGAGGAGGAGACCATCACCTGTCTGGGGCCCGCCTCGGCAGTTCATGGTCCCCAGCTTCAGCAGTACATAGACCAGGAACTGGCCGCCCACCGGTGCTGCCAGGCGCTGGCCCGGCGGGTACCGGGTACCGGGGGCAGGATGCTCTCCAACCTGGCCGCCGAAAAGCGGCGGCGGGCCAAGCGGCTGAGCACCGCCTATTTCCTCATCTCCGGGGTGCGCTACTGGCCCGCTGACCGGGGGAGCGCTCCCGCGCTCCAGCCGGTGCAGGCCGCCCTGCGGGAGCAGTTTCAGGCCATGCAGCGCTACGCAGCCTGCTACCGGGCTGCCGCCGCCGGCACCGCCGACCCCTGCCTGGAGGCCCTCTTCCACGAGTCGGCTGACGAGGCGGAGGCACACGCCTGGATCATCCGCAGCGTGCTGGAGCAGATGTAGTCCTCAGTCCCGGCGGAACACGTGGATACGGAAGGAGGCCTGTACCTTCAGTCCGTCCAGTGCCGCCAGCCGGGCGGCTCCCTCCCTGGGGGTCTTCCAGTAGTAGGGGGTCATCTGGAACAGATGGGGCAGGTCCTCACCCGCCACCTCCATGGTGGTATCCACCGGCACCACGCTGACATAGGAGAAGCCCTCGTAGGGGATGTCCTGCTCCTGATTGGGGTAGGGCTTGTCGTAGAGCACCTGCTTGAGCTCCCACAGGTGGTTGGCGGCAGGCACCACATAAAGAAACAGACCGCCGGGGCGGAGCACCCGCCGGAACTCCTCCAGCGCCAGAGGGGAGAAGCAGTTGAGGAGCAGGTCTACGCTCTGATCCGCCACCGGCAGGTGGTAGGCCGAGGCCACGGCAAACTCCCCCTGGGGCACGCGCTTTGCCGCCAGGCGCACCGAGGGCTTGGACAGGTCGATCCCCGCCAGCTGCACCTGCCTGCCCGCCCCGGTGAGGGCGGTGTGGATGCCGGCGGTGTAGTAGCCCTCCCCGCAGCCCGAGTCCAGCACCGATACCTGCCCGCCGGTATGCTCCAGAGCCAGGGCGCACAGGGCGTCCCGGAGGGGGGCGTAGTAGTCCCTGGACAGGAACTGATTGCGGGCAGTTACCATGCCCTTGTCGTCACCCGGGGACTTGGAGTGCTTCTGGTTGGCGGGGAGCAGGTGGACATAGCCCTCTTTGGCGATGTCAAAGCAGTGGCCGTTGGGGCAGGTATAGGAGCGCTCCTCCCGGTTCAGGGGAGCGGCACAGTGGGGACAGCAAAACAGGCTCAAGGGGGCCATCTCCTTCCAAAGTATCTGAGGGTATCATACCAGTTCGGAGAATATAACACAAGGGCCGCGCCAATGGCGCGGCCCTTCAGTCTGTCGAAAAAGGCGGAACTGATGCAAGAGAGGAATATGTTCTTGCACCAAGGAAAAGCCCTCGGCAGAGTTTTGCCGCCCGCAGGCGGCAAAACAGAGTAAGAATCTGTTTTTTCCAAGGACATGAGCCTTGGAAAAAACACTTCCCAGCCCGCAAGCGTGCGCGCTTTGCGCGTGCGACGCAGCGGGCTGCATTCCCTCGAAAAAATGCTTGCATTTTTGAGAAGCGTGTCGAGCTTTCTCGACACGCTGAAGGGCCGCGCCATTGGCGCGGCCCTTTGCTGCGGCAGGATTTACTTGGTGGTGATGTTGAGGGTGCCGTCGGTGACGGTGCAGGTAATGCCCAGGGCCTCCAGAGCGGAGGGGGCCACATAGTAGTTGCCGTTGGAGAGCACCACGCTCATGCTCTGAGCGGCGCCGTCCACCTTTACGGTCAGGGTCTCGGCGGCAAGACCGGCGGGAGCCTGGGCGGGCATGGTCAGAGCGGGGTCGGCATAAGCCGCGCCGGTGGCGATCTCAACGCCGGCGTTCCACAGCACGTTGAATTGCTTGCCAGTGCCGTTGAGGGCGGCGGCCAGGTCGCGCAGGCGGTAATAGGTGCTGCCGGCGGCGTCGGTGGCGGTGGACACCGCCTTGGGAGTGCCGTCCACCAGCACGGCGGCGTTGGCCTTGGCCTGAGCCACCAGAGCGTCATAGTCGGCCAGGTTGTAGCTCTCGGCGTAGGGGGCGGGCAGCAGGCCGGCATTGATGTAGCCGATGAGTTCAGCGCGGCGGGGGTCGTCCTTATTCAGGTCCACGCCCACGATCTTCCAGTTGTTGTCCACCTCGGGAGCCACGGGGGAGTGCTCGGCGAAGTAGGCCACGATCATGTCGCGGATGGAGTTGGAGGACTCCCACTCCTTGGTGCCGGAGATCAGGTTCTGGCCCTTCAGGGCGGAGGAGTAGCGGTAGTTGTTTACCGCCAGGGTGAGGGTCTGGTCGTCCTTCAGAGGCTCGCCCTTGAACATCACGTTCTTGATGCGCTCGCCCTTGGGCTGAGACAGGTCGATCTCATACTCCACACCGGCGAACATATCATAGAGGTAGTCGGGGTACTCGGGGTCGAAGGAGATGTTGATGTCCCCTTCCTTCCACTGGTTGTAGCACTCGGCGGACCACTCCATGTAGGCCTTCAGCTCCGCGCCGGTGACCTTCACCCGGTAGAGGGTGTTGTCGAACTTGTAGATGTCGAAGATGTTGCCGTAGTTGATGTCACCGGCGGGCAGGTCGCTGGTGTTCTTGAACAGGGCGGCGGCGGACACGTCGGCGCCCGAGTTCTCCAGCTGGATCTTGTTGATCAGATCCATGACGGCGGTATCCTCCAGCTTGCCCTGAGGCAGGCCGGAGATCTCATTCTCCGGCTGGAACTTGGCGGTGGTGGTGCCCAGCGGGGGGAGGGGCTCGCCGCTCTCGTCGGTGCCGCCGGCGATGAAGTCGATGGTCTTCTGATGGGCCTCGGCCACCAGGGGGATGTCCCGAACAGCCTGGCTGGGGGTGACGCCGGCCATGTCCACCACTTCCACGGAGGAGGCGGTGATGTTGTTGTCCTTGTCCAGAGTCAGGTCAAAGCGGGCGATCTCCCGGCCGGCGTTGCGCACGCCGCCGATGACCACATCGCCCTGCTTCTCCTGAACGGTGGTGTGGAGATGGGCCACCTGGAGCACGTCGATCTCCGGGTTGTCGTCCAGGATCTTCTGGGCGGAGTCGGAGCCGCCCTCCTCGTCAAACTCGGCGTACATACCCATGTGGGCGGACACCACGATCACGTCGGCCTGGTCGCCGATCTCGTCGATGGCCTTGCCCACGGCAACATTGGCGGCCTCATAGGTGGCGTCCTCAATGCCCTCCTTGCCGCCATCCCAGATGGGCACGTCGGGGGTGACCACGCCGATGATGGCCACCTTCACGCCGTCCTTTTCCACGATGGTCCAGCCGGCTCCGGTGACGTACTTGCCGTCGGCGTCGGTAACGTTGGCGGCCAGCACGGGGAAGTCGGCCTGACCCAGGATGGTCTGCATGGTGGGGATGCCCCAGTTGAACTCGTGGTTGCCCAGGGTCATGGCGTCATAGCCCATGAAGTTCATGGCGGTGATGACGGGGTGGGGCTGGTCGGGGGTCTTGTTGTAGATATCGTCGGTCATGATGGTGCCCTGGATATCGTCGCCCGCGTCAATGAGGATGGTGTTGGGATTCTCTGCGCGGACCTGCTGGATGTAGGTGTACAGCCGGGCCATGCCGTTGTTGTCGGTCTCTTTGTTGTCCTCGTAGGAGTAGCCCCAGATGTTGCCGTGCATATCCGAGGTGCCCAGGATGGTGATGTGTTTCTCACTGTCAGCGGCGAAGGCGGCGGGCATCAGAGACGCCAGCAGCGCACCGGTGGCCAGCAGAGAGAGCAGCCGGCGGGAACGGTGTTTCTTCATGTTTGATCCTTCCTTCCAACCCAAATTTTACCGGATAGTTTACCCGGTTTTCGCCTTCATACTAGCACTTCCGGGCCGGGAAGTCACCTCTTTTTTCAGCTTTTTTACAGAACATTTTCAGCGGGGCGATATTCTGCCGGTTTATGGTTTGTTTTTTTCTTGTTCTATGGTATACTGTAAAATTGCGAAGATTTTCCCGGCCTGACGCCGGGCTGAACAAAAAAGGAGTACGACATGATCACTGTTTCCGACCTGACCCTGGCATACAGCGGCCAGCCCCTGTTTTCCCATGTGGACCTGCAGTTCACCAAGGGCAACTGCTACGGCATCATCGGCGCCAACGGCGCCGGCAAGTCCACCTTCCTGAAGATCCTCTCCGGCGATCTGGAGCCCACCTCCGGCGAGGTGTCCATCCTGCCCAAGACCCGTATGTCCGTTCTGAAGCAGGACCAGAACGCCTACAACGCCTATTCCGTGATGGATACCGTCATCATGGGCAATAAGCGCCTGTATGATATCGGCAAGGAGAAGGACGCCCTCTACGAGAAGGAGGAGATGACCGAGGCCGACGGCATCCGGGCCTGTGAGCTGGAGGAGGAGTTTGCCGAGCTGGGCGGCTGGGAGGCCGAGAGCGACGCTTCCCGCATCCTCCAGGGTCTGGGTGTGGGCACCGAGTTCCACCAGACCTCCATGGAGACCCTGGATGCCCGCCTGAAGGTGAAGGTGCTGCTGGCGCAGGCCCTGTTCGGCAACCCCGACATCCTGCTGCTGGACGAGCCCACCAACAACCTGGACATCAACGCCGTCAACTGGCTGGAGGACTTCCTGCTGGACTTTGAGGGCACCGTCATCGTGGTCAGCCACGACCGCCACTTCCTCAACACCATCTGTACCCACATCGTGGATATCGACTACAACAAGATCAAGCTCTATGTGGGCAACTACGACTTCTGGTACGACGCCTCCCAGCTGATGCAGAACCTGATGAAGAACCAGAACAAGAAGAACGAGGAGAAGGCCCAGGAGCTGAAGGAATTCATCTCCCGGTTCTCCGCCAACAAGTCCAAGTCCAAGCAGGCCACCGCCCGCCGGAAGCTGCTGGAAAAGATCACCCTGGAGGAGATCCCCGCCTCCTCCCGCCGCTACCCCTGGGTGGCCTTCTCCCCCGACCGGGAGGTGGGCAAGGACATCCTCTTCGTCACCGATGTGTCCAAGACCATCGACGGGGTGAAGGTGTTGGACAAGGTGTCCTTCATCGTGGGCCACGGCGACAAGATCGCCTTCGTGGGCGACAACGAGAACGCCCAGACCGCCCTCTTCAAGATCCTCACCGGCGAGATGGAGCCCGACGAGGGCACCGTGAAGTGGGGCCAGACCGCCACCTTCTCCTACTTCCCCAAGGACAACACCGAGTTCTTCAAGGATTGCGACGACAACCTGGTGGAGTGGCTGCGCCAGTGGTCCTCCGACCCCCACGAGGCCTACCTCCGGGGCTTCCTGGGCCGGATGCTCTTTTCCGGCGACGAGGTGTACAAGGCCGTCAAGGTCCTCTCCGGCGGCGAGAAGGTGCGCTGTATGCTCTCCCGCATGATGCTCTCCGGCGCCAACGTGCTGCTGCTGGACCAGCCCACCAACCACCTGGACCTGGAGTCCATCGCCGCCCTGAACAACGGCCTGGAGGCCGTCAAGTGCAACGTGCTGGTGGCCTCCCACGACCATCAGCTCATCCAGACCGTGTGTAACCGGGTGTTCGACTTCACCGCCGACGGTCAGCTCATCGACCGCAAGATGACTTACGACGAGTACCTGGAGAGCCAGAAGGCCGAGTAAGCTCCAACTGGATATGAAAAAGGAAACCGCAAGCGAGGACTGCCCCAAAGGGCTCCGCTTGCGGTTTCCTTTCTGGTGCCATTGTGTTATAATCTGAGAGGAAGAGAACAGAATCAAAGGAAAAAGACCTGTACCGGAGCAAGATGCCTGGAAATTGTAACGTGCCCCATTTTGTTGAAATGCAAGGAGGATGAGCAGCATGAAGTCCGGAACAAAACGCCGTTTGATCCTGTTGGGGTGTGTGGCAGCGGTCTGCCTGGCGGTGGCGGCTTTTTTGATGTGGCCCCGCAGCATGGAGTCATTGGTGGGCATTCCACCGGAAAAAGTCACCTTCTGGGGGCTGGAAGCCTACTCCGGCGAGCATGAAGGCCTGTCCATTTCCTCCCGGACCGAAGGCCGCTCCGCGGAAGAGGATCTGCGGTATCTGTATGGCCTTACCTTCTCCTGGCCCACCTGGAGTCCGAGCCTGTATTATGAAACAGGGAGTGCTTCTTACAGCCTGGTATTTTCCGGAGCAGATGGGCAGAAGCGGTTCGATCTGCTGGAGGACGGCACCCTGTGGGACGGCACCTGGCGCTATTCCCTGGCGGGTGGAGAGACCGCCCTTGCCCGATTGCAGGAGTGGCTGAACCGCTTGGGATAGGTCTCAAATCAGAAAAAAAGCACCGCCGCGGACACAGTCCGCGGCGGTGCTTTTGCCTGGAAATTCAATGGAGGACAGGGCGGCGAAGGTAGAAGACCAGCCCCGCCAGGTCGGCCAGTCCCCACCCGATGGGCACCGCCCACCAGATGCCCTTCAGGCCGATGGACGGGATGGGAGCCAGAAGGTAGGCCAGAGCCACCCGGGTGCCCAGGGAGATCACCGTCAGCACCACCGACACCCCGGGCCGTCCCAGCCCCCGGAAGAGGCCGTAGAGCAGGAAGAGGATGCCGATGCCGCAGTAGCACAGCCCCTCAATGCGCAGATATTCCACTCCGATGGCGATGATCTTGGTCTCCCCCGGCTCCACAAAGAGGGCCATCAGGGGGGCGGCAAAGAGGTACACCAGCAGGGAGCTGACCACGCAGAAGAGGATGGACACCACCACGGCGGAGCGGATGCCCCGGCGGATGCGCTCCGGCTGAGAGGCTCCGGTGTTCTGGGCCACGAAGGTGGAGAAGGCGTTGCCGAAGTCCTGGACGGGCAGATAGGCGAAGGCATCGATCTTGACGGCGGCGGCAAAGGCGGCCATCACGTTGACCCCGAAGGAGTTGACCAGCCCCTGTACCATCAGGATGCCGAAGTTCATCACCGACTGCTGCACGCAGGTGAGCAGGGAGTAGTGGATAATGCGGCCCAGCTCTCCCCGCCGGAAGGTACAGTGCTCCCGCCGCAGGCGGAGCAGGGGCACCCGCTTCCAGCAATACAGGGCAATACCGGCGGCGGACACCCCCTGAGCCAGCACGGTGGCCCCGGCGGCTCCCGCCACCCCCCAGCCCAGACCCAGCACGAACCACAGGTCCAGCCCAATATTGAGCAGGGTGGACAGGGCCAGAAAGACCAGGGGAGCGGTGGAGTTGCCCACCGACCGCAGCAGGCAGGCGAAGTAATTGTATAAGAAGGTAAAGCAGACCCCCAGCAGCACCACCCGCAGATAGGCGTGGGTGTCGGCCCAGGCCTCCGCCGGAATACGCAGCAGGGTCATCACCGGCTCCAGCAGCAAAAGCACCCCCACATTGAGCACCACCGCCACCGCGCCGATGAAGAGGAAGGAGAGGAAGAGGCAGCGTTTGAGCTCCTCCTCCCGCCGGGCCCCGTGGAGCATGGACCACAGAGCCCCGCTGCCCATACACAGCCCCAGCAGTACCGAGGTGAGGAAGGTCATCAGAGTAAAGGAGAAGCCCACCGAGGCCAGGGCGGAGGGCCCCAGAGCCCGGCCCACGATGAGGGTGTCGGCAATATTGTAGCACTGCTGGAGCAGGTTGCCCGCGATCATGGGCGCGGCAAAGCACAGCATGGGCCGGGTGATGCCGCCCCGGGTCAGATCAATCTGCATGATGATCACACGTTCCTTTCCAGGGCATGATAACAGGCCCGGGGAAAAAATACAAGAGCAGCCTTGCCTTTTAGGCCGGGAAACGATAAGATAGGATATGCAAAAAAACCGTGCGTTTTTAACCATATCGTGCTATACTACATATTCGAACTTACTTCATCCGGAAAGGATGCTGACTATGCGAAAAGAGATCCTTTTGCCCGCCATCGCGGTGGTGGGCGGCGGGGCCGGTTTCGCCCTGCGGCGCTGGGAGCTGGCTACCGCCTTTGAGGCGGACACCGGCCTGCCCATCTCCGGCGCTCCCGCCACGATGGCCCTTATCGCCCTGTCGGTGGTGGTGGCCGCCGTGCTGCTGATCCTCAGCTTTATGGGGAAATATCCCCGATTCAGCGGCTATGACCAGGCCTTTTCTGCCAAGGACAATACCCTGTACGCCATGGCGGGGGTGCTCTCCGGCTTCCTGCTCATTGGTGCGGGCGGTCTGATGGCCTATGATTTTGCCGCCGGTACCAATCCCCTCTACACCCGCCTCATGGTGGCGGCTATGGCGGCCATCTCCGGGCTGTGCGTCATGTCCACGGTGCGGGACAACTTCAAGGGAACCAACAGGGGCAAGTACAGCGTGCCCCTGCTGATCCCGGCCTTTGCCTTCTGTGTGTGGCTCATCGCCGCCTACCAGGTGCGGGCGGGGGACCCGGTGCAGCTGGACTATGTGTACGAGCTCTTCGCCATCATTACCGGTCTGCTGGGCCTCTATTTTATGGCCGGATTCTCCTTTGACAAAGGTAAGTGTGCCCCCATGGTGCTGTTCTCTCTGCTGGGGGTGTACTTTTCTCTGGTCACCCTGGCCGACCAGCACGACTGGGCCACTCTGGCCCTTTATGGCTTTACCATTCTCTATCTGCTGACTTCCAGCGCTTTGCTGCTGTACAATGCCGCCCGGCCTCTGCCAGAGGAGCCGGTCGAGAACGATACGGAGGGATCCTCTGATGTCTGAGAAAAAGAAATTTTATATCACCACCCCCATTTACTACCCCTCGGACAAGCTTCACATTGGCCATGCCTACTGCACCGTGGCCACCGACGCCATGGCCCGCTATAAGCGCCTCACCGGCTGCGACGTGATGTTCCTCACCGGTACCGATGAGCACGGCCAGAAGATCGAGGACAAAGCCAAGGCCGCCGGCGTCTCCCCCAAGGAGTACGTGGACAACATCGTGGAGGGCCCCCAGGGCGTCAAGGACCTGTGGAAGCTGATGAACATCTCCAACGACCGGTTCATCCGCACCACCGACGATTACCATGTGGCCGCCATTCAGAAGATCTTTAAGAAGATGTATGAGAAGGGCGACATCTACAAGGGCAAGTATGTGGGCAAATACTGCAAGCCCTGCGAGTCCTTCTGGACCGAAAGCCAGCTGGTGGACGGCAAGTGCCCCGACTGCGGCCGTGAGGTCCAGGACGCCGAGGAGGAGGCCTACTTCTTCCGGCTGAGCAAGTACGCCGACCGGGTCCAGGACCTGCTGGAGAACACCGACTTCCTGGAGCCCCGCAGCCGGGTCAACGAGATGGTGAATAACTTCATCAAGCCCGGCCTGGAGGATCTGTGCGTCTCCCGTACCTCCTTCCAGTGGGGCGTGCCGGTGGATTTCGACCCCGGCCATGTGGTCTATGTGTGGATTGACGCCCTCTTCAACTACACCACCGCCCTGGGCTTCATGAACGACAAGTACGACGACTTTGAGAAGTACTGGCCCGCCGACGTCCACTTCATCGGCAAGGAGATCGTCCGCTTCCACTCCATCATCTGGCCCGCCATGCTCATGAGCATGGAGATGCCCCTGCCCAAGAAGGTGTTCGGCCACGGCTGGCTGCTGCTGGACGGCGGCAAGATGAGCAAGTCCAAGGGCAACGTGGTGGACCCCTATCTGCTGGCCCAGCGCTACGGTGTGGATTCCCTGCGCTACTTCCTGCTGCGGGAGTTCCCCTTCGGCACCGACGGCAACTTCTCCAACGAGACCCTCATCAGCCGTATCAACACCGACCTGGCCAACGACCTGGGCAACCTGGTGAGCCGCACCACCGCCATGGTGGGCAAATACTTCGGCGGGCATCTGCCTGCCGGCTGCGGCGCGGACGAGGATGAGAGGGATCTGGCCAATATGCTGGCTCAGGCCCGGGGCAGCGTGGACCTGGCCGCCAACTTCCCCGAGGACGATCCCCGGAAGTTCGACGTGGAGCTGATCTCCATGGCCGCCGTGCTGCGCAACGCCTATGAGGACAAGATGGAGCAGTATGCCTTCCAGGACGCCCTGATGGAGGTGTTCAAGCTTATCGGCCGGGCCAACAAGTATATTGACGAGAACAAGCCCTGGGCTCTGGCCAAGGACGAGACCCAGCAGGACCGTCTGGCCCATGTACTGTACAACCTGCTGGAGTGCGTGCGCATCTCCGCCGTGCTCCTCACCCCCTTCATGCCCGAGACCTGCGAGAAGATCTTCGCTCAGATCGGCGCCGACGAGAGCCAGCGCACCTGGGAGTCCGCCGGTGTGTGGGGTATGCTGGCTGACCAGGCTGCGGTGAGCAAGGGCGAGAACCTCTTCCCCCGCATCGACGCCGCCAAGGAGCTGGAGGAGCTGGCTGCTCTGGAGGCTGCCGCCAAGGCGGAAGCCGCTGCCAAGGCCGAGCCCGAGTATATCACCATCGACGACTTTGCCAAGGTGAAGTTCGTCACCGCCAAGGTGCTCTCCTGCGAGGCGGTGAAGAAGAGCAAGAAGCTGCTCCGCTTTACCCTGGACTGCGGCGAGGGGCAGACCCGTCAGATCCTCTCCGGCATCCATGAGTACTATGAGCCCGAGGACCTGATCGGCAAGACCGTGGTGGCCTGCGTGAACCTGGCGCCCCGGAAGATGATGGGCCTGGAGTCCAACGGTATGCTCATCTCCGCCGTGAAGGAGGGGGCCGAGGGCCACGAGGAGCTCCACCTGCTCATGCTGGACGACAAGGTGCCCGCCGGCTGTACTCTGGGTTAAGCCATAAAAAGTGATGATATGAAGAAGGAGACGCTGCATGGCAGCGTCTCCTTTTTTATAAATACTATGCAGCCAGCGCATTGTGCCATCTGAGAGAATTCTCTATACTTTAAGAAGAGGTTCAGGTTTTGCAGAGATACCCAAGCCTGCGCCCGTTTTGAGAGGAAAGAAGGATCGCTATGAAAAAGTTTGTTTCCCTTGCGCTGGCCCTGGCCATGATGCTGGGCCTGTGCGCCTGCGGCGGCGGCTCCGCCGCGCCCAAAGAGGAGGACTACTCCGACGCCATTGAGCTGGCGGTACAGTCCGAGGCGGCTGTGGAGTGTATGTTCAGCTATGCCAACGTGAAAAACGTCCTGGCCTCGGTGACCAATACCGACGACAACGGAGACGGCACCTATGACGTCAAAGGCTACATCACCGTAGTGGATGACTACGGCGACCGCTACAAGGCCAAGTTCGACGCCACCGTCTCTGTGGACGAGGACGGCGACGCCGACTGTGACAGCTTCAGCATGGAGACCCCCACCAAGGAGTGATACTTCCAATCCCTTCAAAACAAAGACGTGCTGCACAGCAGCACGTCTTTGTTTTTGGTTCTGTTATCGCTGGTCCAGGGGCACGAAGGGCCGCATGGGGGCCACCGCCTTGTAGGCGGGACGGATGATGCGGTTGCCCGGCTGGTAGACCTCCTCGATACGGTGGGCGCACCAGCCCACGATGCGGGCCACGGCGAACAGGGGGGTGTACAGCTCCTGAGGGATGCCCATCATCTTGTACACCATGCCGGAGAACAGATCCACGTTGGCGCACACCACCTTGCTCTCCCCCTTGACGGAGAGTAGCACCTCGGGGGTGAGCCGCTCCACCGTCTCGTACAGCTCAAACTCGTCCAGCATCCCCTTGCTCTGGGCCAGCTGTTTGGCGAACTTCTTGAGGATGACGGCACGGGGATCGGAGATGGTATAGATGGCGTGGCCCATGCCGTAGATGAGACCGGACTTGTCGCCGGCCTCCTTCCGCAGCAGCTTGCCCAGGTAGGCGCGCACCTCGTCCTCGTCCTTCCAGTCCTTCACTGCATCCTCGATGTAGCCGAACATCTCCATGACCTTCTTGTTGGCGCCGCCGTGACGGGGGCCCTTCAGAGAGCCTACGGCAGCGGCAATGGAGGAGTAGAAGTCGGTACCAGAGGAGGAGAGTACCCGGCAGGTAAAGGCGGAGTTGTTGCCGCCGCCGTGCTCGGCGTGGAGCACCAGACACAGATCCAGCAGCCGGGCCTCCTGCTCGGTGAACTGGTTGTCGTGACGGACAGAGTAGAGGAAGTTCTCCGCCACGCTCAGACCCGGCTGGGGCCGGTGGAGGTAGAGAGACTCGTCGTTGTAGTAGTGGCGCTTCACGGCAAAGGCGTGGGCCACGATGACGGGCACCCGGGCGATGAGCTGGATGGCCTGCCGCAGCTGATTGGACAGAGACATATCATCGGGGTTGTCGTCATAGGAGTACAGGGCCAGTACCGAGCGGGCCAGCTTGTTCATCACGTCGGGACTGGGCGCCTTGATGATCATATCCTCGGTGAACATATGGGGCAGGGTGTGGTTGTCGGTAAGCATCTGCTGGAAAGCGGCAAGCTGCTCTTTGGTAGGCAGAGCGCCGAAGAGCAGCAGATAGGCGGTCTCCTCAAAGCCGAAGCGTTTTTCCCGCACAAAGCCGTCCACCAGCTCCTCCACGTCGATGCCCCGGTAGATCAGCTTGCCGGGGGCGGGGAAGCGCTCCCCGTCCTGAAGGTAGTAGCCCAGTACGTTGCCGATCTGGGTGACGCCTGCCATGACGCCGGTGCCGTCGGCGTTGCGGAGGCCCCGCTTGACCCGATAGCGCTCGTAATCTGCCGGGTCGATCTGGTTATGTTTGCGATATTCCTCACATAGACTGTCAATGAAGTCCATGGATGTGCCCTTCTCCGCGTTTTGCATTTCCAGCCTCTCCTTTGCCCAAATTCTTTTACACGGTATTGTACAACCATTTTGCGGCACAGTCAATATGGAAAGTAGACGAAGTAAAAATTGAAATGGAATGAATGATAACTTGCAAAACGAGAGGACGGTGTTTCCAATGAGACAGGTGGCGGCGATTGCCCTGGCCCTGCTGCTGGCCCTTTTCCTGCTGCCGCTGCTGCTGGTGCCCCAGGGGGAGGGAACCCTGCCGGTGGAGAGCGGCAGCCTGCCCATCGACCGCACGGTGGTCACGCCGGAGCCGGCCCTGGACAGCGCCCAGCAGGTAAAGGTAAAGCGGTCCGACGGCACGGTGGAGACCATGGCACTGGACGACTACCTGTGGGGGGTGGTGGCCGCCGAGATGCCCGCCGCTTTTGAGAGCGAGGCCCTGAAGGCCCAGGCGGTGGCCGCCCGCACCTATACCTATTCCAAAATGGAGCGGGACACCTCCGGTCACCCGCAGGCCGACCTGTGTACCGACGTGAACTGCTGCCAGGCCTACCGCACCCGGGAGGATGCAGCCGCCAGCTGGGGAACCAACGCACAGATGTACACCGACAAGATCGCCGCCGCTGTGGCGGACACCGACGGAGTGGCGGTGCTCTATGGGGGGAAGCCGATCCAGGCCGTCTTTTTCTCCTCCGCTGACGGGCGGACGGTGGACGCGGTGGAGGTGTGGGGCAATTCCGTGCCCTATCTCACCGGAGTGGACAGCCCCGAGGGGGAGGAGGTGCCCAACTACCACTCCACTGTCACCCTGACGGCGGAGGAGTTCAAAACCAAGCTGCTGGCCAAGTACCCCGGGGCGGACCTGTCCGGCGATCCCTCCGGCTGGTTTGGGGGTACCGTGTCCAACTCCGCCGGGGGCGTGAGCAGTGTGGACGTGGGAGGCGTCACGGTCAGCGGACAGGAGCTGCGCACCCTGTTCTCCCTGCGGTCCACCAGTTTCACCGTCTCCGCCGGGGCGGATGGGGTGACCTTTTCGGTCACCGGCTACGGCCACGGGGTTGGCATGAGCCAGTACGGGGCCAACGCCCTGGCCCAGGAGGGCAAAGACTATGAGGAGATTTTAAAGTGGTACTATACCGGCGTGGAAGTGGAGCAGTATGCTCCAGACTGAGGATAAATCCAGCTGGCCAAAAGATTCGGAGGGAAAGATAGTGTGAAAGAAAACCGTCAGGGTTGTCTTTCGCGTCCAATCAAACGACTGCTCTTGTCGAAAAGATCTTTTCGACAAGAGCAGTATACCCCTGGGCAGTCCTGAAACTGCCCAGGGGTATATTTTATGCGGTCAGCTGATTGATGTTGGTTTCGTTCAGTTCATACCAGACCGCATCTTGCTTCTGGGCCTGGGCCTCCAGGACGGCCTCATACTCGGTCTCGGAGACGGGCCGGCCATCCACTTCAAAGGCTTTAGGCTCCCAAGCCTCCATCTCACAGCGGATGTGCTTTTCTAGGGTAAGGCCGTCTTCCTCAAAGCGGGCGGAAGCAATGCCGTCCTCCGTGCCGGCGGAATAGGAGTAAGTAAACGTACCGTCGGTTTTCAGCTGCCAGAAGGTGCGCCAGTGGCTGGGATAGCCCATGATCTCGTCCCCCTCCTGGCGTAAGACCACATAGCCCCCCATGTCATTGGCCACGTCGGTGACCCGGAGGACCGCCTCCCGGCTTCCGTCGCCGTCCAGGTCCAGGACGGCAAACTCCGTTACAGCGGCATAGGAGCTGTAGGGACTGAAGGCAAGGGGAATGTCAGGGAGGAAGGTGGGAGTGTCCTGGCCGGAGCCGTCCACATAGAGGAAAGGAGTCTTTCCCAGCAGGACGTCCTGATAGGGACTCTCCTCTCTGCCTGCGAAGCAGATGTAGGGGAGGGAGATGCCAGACTCCATCCAGCTCTCGCCAATGGCAATGGCTCCTTCGCCGTCCACCGGCACGGAGACCTGGTCCAGGGTCACTAAAAAGCCTTCCGCCGACGGGTCGAACCGATATTGCTTCCACCCGGTCCGCCCCGCGCCGCTGGAGCCGCAGTGGCAGAGGATGTTGTTCTCGCTCACCACATAGAGACTCCGTTCCCAGCCCTCCACCGCCAGGACGGGCTGGTCATCCACCAGGGTGTAGATGGCAAAGACATAGCCCTGGTCCAGATTCCAGATGTCGTTGCCCACCCAGCCCAGCAGCAGTTCCTCCGAGCCGTCCCCGTCCAGGTCCCGGCGGACATAGCCCAGCTGATGGTCCTGCCCCCAGTAGGGAGCAATGACAGCGGATACCAGGTCCGGATAGGCGTTAGGCTGCTGTTGGAGAAAGGCCAATTCATACTCAATCAGAAGGGGTTGATATGGGTCGAATTCCCCGGTAGCAGCCCTGGGATGAGGTTCCAGATCCACCACTGTGCAGGCGCAGCAGGTGACCACCAGTCCCAGAACCAGAGTGAGGCAGATTGCGGCCTTGCCCGGCTTGCGGTATCCTTTAATCCCCAGAAGCCGGGCTTTCAGCCGCTTCCCATTCTGACAGAGAGGGGCTGTCATCCACGGGGAGGCCCTACCAGGCCGGGCGGCCAGCAGCAACAGCATATCCCCGTAGGCCATCCGCTTCTCCGGCTCCAGGGCGCGGAGTACCGCCTCGTCGCAGGACAGCTCACAGTCCAGCGCAATGCGCCGCCCCATCCAGTGGACCAGGGGATTGAACCAGTGGAGGCTGGTCACCAGCACCACCAGCCACTTGTAGCAGATGTCCCACCGCCGGGCGTGGATGAGCTCATGGCGGAGGGCGGCGGCCAGAGCCTGAGGAGGAAGGGCCAGCCCGTCCTGAGGCAGGACGATCACCGGCCGCAGCACCCCCAGCAGCATGGGGGCGTTTACCTGGTCGCTGCAAGCCAGCCTCACCCGGCGGCTGTGGCCCAGCTCCTCAAACAGGGCAAGGGCCTCCGCCGTTGGCGGGGCGAGAGAGGCGCGGACCCAGTGGGAGAAAAGGGCATAGGTGGCGATGTGCCAGCAAAAGAAGCCTGTTCCAACCGCCAGCCACAGGAAAACCAGCACGCCGGGGAGGGAAACTGTCGGGGCGGACGGCCGGGCCGCCTCCGGCTGCTCCGCCGTGACCGGCTCCGACGGCGGAGTAATGGGAGCGGCCTGTGTGCCCCCTTGGTCCTGCCGGTCGGGGAGGGCGGTTTCCTGCCGGACCACCTCCTGGGTGGGCTGGGGAGGCTGGGGCAGGGTGATGCCGTAGCCGAAGGGAATCAGAAAGCGGAGCAGCACCGCCAGCCAGAAATAATAGGAAACGGCCTTGGGCACCCTGTTTCCCATCACGGGGCGCAGGAGCAGCAAAAGCACACACAGCAGGGAGCCGGACAGAGTAAGGGAGAGCAGGGTGAGTAAAATCTCGTTCATGACGACTCCTCCTGATGAAACAGGGCGGACAGCTCGGCGATCTCCGCCTGGCTCAGCTGGCCGTCGGACAGCAGGGAGGCCACCAACTTTTTGGCGCTGCCGTTAAACACCTGGTCCACCAGGTGGCGGGCGGACCAGCGGCCATATTGAGCCTGGGTAATGACCGCCCGGTACATTCCCCGGCGCTCCAGTTGAACGGCCCCCTTCTCGCACAGACGGCGCAGCAGGGTCTTGACGGTGGAGTCCTCCCAGCCGCACCGGGCCGACAGGATGCGGCGCAGCTCCAACAGCGGCGCCGGCTGGGGCAGACTCCACAGGGCCTTCATGACCTCCAGTTCGGCATCCTGGATCTTTTCAGCACCAATACACATAGCGGCCTCCTAAAAAAGTTTACTGTTGTAGCTTAATATAAGACTACAACAGTAAACTTTATTTGTCAAGAACTTATGTACTTGGGCGGCCCCGGGGCGGGGATTATGTACCCTGCCTGTGCAGCTTGCGGCGCTTGGCCGCCTTTATGAGGCGGAGGATCAGGTAGAGGGCAAAAATGACGGTGTAAATCAGGATATCCACCAGCTTTTTATCCAGCTTGGGAAGGAAGAGGACCATAACATGGATATAGATCAGGGCAAAGAATACATAGGCCAGCCGCTGCAGGCTCTTCCAGCGGGATGCCGGCATACGGCCCCGGACGGCCTTGAAGGAGGTCACCATCAGGGGGATCATGATGGCGATCATGATAACGGAGAGTATGGCGGCAATCAGAACATTGGGCTTCATCTCCCAGGGATTGGTGAAGAGAGCCACAAAATGCTTCATGCCGTAGACAATATTGTGCCCAAGGGTAAGGATACAGGCGATAATGGACAGCTCTCCCCGGATCTCCATCAGTTTGCGAACGGCAGGACGGTTCCCATCCAGTGCGCCCAGGTACATTACAACAATGAACATGGCGGTGGAGAGCGCGCCCCGTTTAAAGAAGTTCACAACATGGGCGGTCAGCCATTCCGGCGCCATGTCACGGATGCCGAACTGATAGTATATGACCTCCAGAACAACGATAAGTGCGGCCGCCAGATAGAAGAGACCTGCGTGCTTTTTGAGGGCGTTGCGGCAGCCAAAGGCAAAGAGCAGAGTCAACGCGACGGATACCAGGATATAGGGATACATAGCATTCCTCCTTACAGTCAGATGGGGTGCACCAGTTATTGGTTAGCGAAGACTAACCGCGAGTCAGTATACAATACTTTTGTGGGTATGTCAACCAGGTGATGCGCAGAAACGGAAACTTTTTCAGGGGGGGACTATCGCTATTTCCTAAAAAAAGAAAAAACTAGTAAACGTAGCGGGGAAAAAAGACACCGAATTTTTTACAGGACAGACACTCACCGTTGTCAAAAATGAGACCTTTTGGTATAATATCAAATTGGAAAGATGGGTCCCATCTCTTCCAAAATATGACGTAAAGTGAGAGATCGCACATGAACACACGGTATGACGTTGCTATTCTGGGCTGCGGCGAGGCCGGTATTTTCGCCGGGTACGAGCTGATGCACCGCAACCCCGGCCTCAAGGTGGTGGCCCTGGATCAGGGGGCCGATATCTATACCCGCAGCTGCCCCATCGTGGCGGGCAAGGTGAAGGAGTGCGTCCACTGCAAGGTGTGCGGCACCATGTGCGGCTTTGGCGGCGCCGGCGCCTTTTCAGACGGCAAATATAACTTCACCACCGCGTTCGGCGGCTGGCTCACCGACTTCATGCCCAGGGAAGAGGTCATGGGCCTCATCGACTATGTGGACTCCATCAACATGAAGCACGGCGCTACCGATAAAGTGTTTTCCACCGATACCCCGGCGGCCCGGGCCCTGGAGAAGCGTGCCCTGGAGCACGACCTCCACCTGCTCCAGGCCCGGTGCAAGCACCTGGGCACCGAGAACAACCTGAAGATCCTGCAGAGCATTTATGAAGAGTGCCGCAAGGGTGTGGAGTTCCGCTTCCACACCGCTGTCACCAAGATCGAGGATCTGAAGGGGGAGGGCTACCGTCTCATCACCGAGGGAGGCGACGAGATCGACTGCACCTGGCTCATTGCCGGCCCCGGCCGCTCCGGCGCCGAGTGGTTCTCCAACCAGTGCAAGGAGCTGGGCATCCAGCTCATCAACAACCAGGTGGACATCGGTGTGCGGGTGGAGCTGCCCGCCAAGGTGTTTGAGCACATCACCGACGTGGTGTACGAGTCCAAGCTGGTCTACCGCACCAAGCAGTATGGCGACCAGGTGCGTACCTTTTGCATGAACCCCTACGGCCATGTGGTGGCTGAGAGCGTGGAGGGCATCAACACCGTCAACGGCCACTCCTACTCCGATCCCGCCCTCCAGAGCGAGAACACCAACTTCGCCCTGCTGGTGTCCAACCGGTTTACCCAGCCCTTCAACGAGCCTTACCGCTACGGCAAGCACATTGCCTCTCTGAGCAATATGCTGGCCGGCGGTGTGCTGGTCCAGCGCTTTGGCGATCTGGTCAGCGGCATCCGCACCAACGAGCACCGGATGAGCAAGTCCTTCGTCCGGCCCACCCTCACCGCCGCTGTCCCCGGCGATCTGTCCCTGGCCCTGCCCAAGCGGCAGCTGGACGATATCATCGAGATGATCTACCAGCTGGATAAGATCGCCCCCGGTACCGCCAATTATGACACCCTGCTCTATGGCGCCGAGGTGAAGTTCTACTCCGCCCGGCTGGCCCTGTCCGGCGAGTTGGAGACCTCTCTGCCCGGCTTCTTTGCCGTAGGCGACGGCGCGGGCGTCACCCGTGGCCTGGCTCAGGCAGGCGCTTCCGGCGTAAAAGTGGCTCAGGTGATTCTGGACCGGCTGAAATGAAACCAATCAAAAAACAGCTGCAAGCCATTGGCTTGCAGCTGTTTTTTATTTATTATGCAACGGAGACGCGGGTGTCGGGCAGAGGGGTCTCCTCCGGCTTCTTCACCAGGAAGGCCAGCCGCTTGCAGAAGAACCGGGAGATATAGCCCACCGTCAGGGCGCACACCACGGTGCCCTCCCGCAGACCATACACGGCTCCCAGATCCAGCAGGGACAGCAGGGTGGCGGCGGTCACCATGGTCAGATCGTAACCGGTCTTGGTCTTGCCGAAGTCCCAGTGGAATTCCTGGCTGCACACCCGGACAAAGCCCTCGCAGGGGAGAATGAGCACATTGGGGATGACCTCCAGAGCCACGCCCAGACCCAGGCAGGTGCAGCCCAGAAGCAGTACCACCCAGTGGCCGGCGTAGGACTGGGGCACCAGGTCGCCCAGCAGTCCCATCCACAGGTCGATGCAGCAGGAGAACAGAAAGGTGAAGGGGACCTGGAGCAGCTGGATGGGACGGAACTTCTTGCGGAGGATCAGGGCCTGGCCGCCCAGCATGACGCAGTTCACCAGGAAGGTGAAGGTGCCCAGAGAGACGCCGGGGAATACATAGGTGAGTACATAGGCCAGACTGGATACCGCTGAAGTACCCATTCCGGCCAGGGTAATCAGAGAGATGCCAAGGGCTGAGCACAGGACCCCGGCCAGGAAGATCAAATAGCGCCGGAGCAGACCGGAATGAGACATCGCGCACACCTCGAAAAATATTTTTTAGCACTAAAAATAGTTTAGCACGATAAACAGGGCGGTTCAAGCGGCATCTTTACCAAAACAAAAGGAAAAATTTTGTCGATTTAACAAGAGGGTGGAGTGAATGGATATCAAAGGCGTGCCGCTGAGAACAGCGGCACGCCTGAAATTCAGGATTCTTTTTTGTGGGCGGTGTGTTCCGGTTCCTCCTCCGGCGGGGGGGTATGTTTGGTGACGGTGGCCCACTCCACCCGGCGCTCGGACAGTTCCTCCACCCGGATGTGCAGGCCGTAGATATCCACCTCGGGGTGACTGCCGTCCTCGGGGATGACGGAGAGCTGAGCGTACACCAGCCCCCCCAAAGTCTCCGATTCCTCCTCTTCCGGCATTTCCAGGTCCAGAGTGTCGAAGA
Organism: Flavonifractor porci; assembly: GCF_037572415.1. Lineage (NCBI taxonomy): Bacteria > Bacillati > Bacillota > Clostridia > Eubacteriales > Oscillospiraceae > Flavonifractor > Flavonifractor porci. Next base: position 17,975 of record NZ_JBBHLB010000006.1, on the reverse strand, counting down.
GCTCCTCCAGCTCGGCGGAGCCGGCCACCCGCCAGCGCCCCTCCCCCAGGGGGATGATCTCCAGGTCCTCCTGGGGATCAAACTCGTCGTAGATGTTGCCCACGATTTCCTCCAGCAGGTCCTCCATGGTGACCAGTCCGGCGGTGCCGCCGTACTCATCCACCACAATGGACAGGTGGACCTTTTTGCTCTGCATATCCCGGAACAGCAGGTCGGTGCGTACCGACTGGGGCACGAAGTAGGGGGGGCGGAGCAGCTCCCGCAGGGGTTTGGGCTGGGGTTTGCGGGCGTTGATGAGCCACTCCCGGGTGGAGAGGATGCCGATGATGTCGTCGGCGTCCTCCTCGTAGACCGGGAAGCGGGACAGACCGGAGTCCTCAATGGTCTTTTCGATCTCCTCCGGGGTGTCCTCCGCCCACAGCATGACCATGTCGGTGCGGTGGACCATCACGTCGGCGGCGGTCATGTTGTTGAACTCGAAGATGTTCTGGATCATTTCCTTCTCGTCGGTCTCGATGGCGCCCTTCTCCTCGCCGATGTCCACCAGGCGGCGGATACCTTCTTCGGAGACGGGGGCCCGGTCGGCGTGGGGGTCCATGTGGACCAGCCGCAGGCACAGCCCGGTGAGCAGCTCCAGCGGAGCGGTCAGGGGCAGAAGGACGGCGGAGAGGACGGACACCAGGCCGCAGGTGCGGCGAGCCACCGCCGGGCCCCGGTGGAGGGCTATACGGCGGGGGATCATATAGCCGAATACCAGGGTGACCAGGGCCAGCACCAGGATGGTGAGCAGCAGGCACAGGATATGTACCCCCTGGGCGGCGGAACCGGTGAGCTGCCAGCGGAGGGCGGCCCACTGGGAGAGGGGACGGGCCAGCCCCTGGGCGGCAAAAGCCGCTCCCCACAGCTGGGCCAGAATGACGCACAGCTGTACCGTGGTGCGGGTACGGGAGGAGCGGCGGAGCAGTTTTTCCAGGCAGGCGGCTCTGCGGTCGCCCTCCTCGGACTGATGGCGGAGGTCGTTTTCATCCAATGAGAGGATGGACAGCTCAGCGGCGGCAAAGATGGCGCCAAGACAGATGAAGAGGATCTGAAGCAGCAGCCGGGACCATAATGGGGGGTACAAGGTGATTCCTCCTTGACGGTTTGGATGTGTCTTTTTGATCCAGTATAGCACAGCCGTGGAAAAAATCTATAAGAATAGGGAAAAAAGTTGGTATCCATGTTATAATAACCGCAGCCCAAACAGCTGGGCTGTTTGGGGCCGCCTTTCAGGCGGCTGGGCGCGGCGAAACGCCGCGCACTGCGCTTGTTACACCATGGCCGAAACCGGCTGTGCCGGTTTTCGCCGCTCTGCGGCGCGCAAGCCGAAGCGGTTTGCAGCCATGGTATAATACCCGTGTATGTCGTACTGTGCGGAGGGATATTCGCAGCCGCAGGAGAGTAACGGTCCCCGTGCCGGGGACCGATGGAGCGTGAAAAAGATGGAGATAGAGACAAAGAAGATACCGGCCTGGCTGGAACATCCGGCCGCATTTGTCAAATGGCTGATCTTCGCGGGGGTCAGCGGCCTGCTGTGCGGCGGGGTGGCCACCGCCTTTTACTATGCCTTTTCCGCGGTCACAGACCTGCGCCATACAAATCCCTGGGTGATCTGGCTGCTGCCATTGGGCGGTCTGGCCATTGTACTGCTCTACCGGGTGTGCGGTATGGAGGGGGACCGGGGCACCAACTTCGTGCTGGCGGCGGTGCGTGAAAACCAGCCTCTCCGGCTGCGTACCGCCCCCTTGGTCTTTGTGTCTACCATGATCACCCACCTGGTGGGAGGTTCCTCCGGTCGGGAGGGAGCCATCCTACAGATAGGAGGCTCCATCTCCTCCAAGGTGGGTCGGTGGATGCGCCTGGACGATAAGGACAGCCGCATCATCACCATGTGCGGAATGTCGGCGGCCTTCTCCGCCCTCTTCGGCACCCCGCTCACCGCCGCCATGTTTGCCATGGAGGTCACCAGCGTGGGCGTGCTCTACTATGCCGCCATCGTGCCCTGTATTCTCTCCTCCGTCATTGGCCTGTGGATCGCCCAGCATTTCAGCGTACCCCCCACCGCCTTTGTTTTGGAGGGCATCCCAAACTTAAGCGCCGTCACCCTGCTGCAGGTCATTGGAATGGGCATTCTCTTTGCCCTGCTGTCCATTTTCTTCTGCCGGCTGATGCACGCCGCCCCCAAGCTGTACGACAAATTCCTGCCCAATCATCTGGTGCGCTCGGCGGTGGGGGGCGGCCTGGTCATCGGCCTCACCTATGTGATCTGGATCTGGAACCCTGGTACTTATGACTACAACGGGGCGGGAGAGGCTATCATCCACGCCGCCATCGGCGGAAACGCCCGGCCGGAGGCCTTCTTCTTTAAAATGCTCTTTACCACCATCACCCTGGGGGCGGGATTTAAGGGCGGCGAGATCGTGCCGGTGTTCTTCACCGGGGCCACCTTTGGCTGCACCGTGGCCCCCTTCCTGGGGCTCCACCCCTCCTTCGGGGCGGGACTGGGCATGGTGTGCGTGTTCTGCGGCGTCACCAACTGCCCCATCACCTCTCTGCTGCTCTCTCTGGAGCTCTTCGCCGGGGACAGCCTGGGGATGTTTACCGGTCAGAGCCTGTGCCTGTTTGCCGTGTGTCTGGCGGTGTCCTATATGCTGTCCGGCTATTATGGGCTGTACAGCGAGCAAAAAATCGTTTATAGTAAACTGCGGCCCGAATTCATCGACAAGAAAGCCAACCAGGACCACTGAGTCCGAGGACCCATGCAAAGGAGAACCCATATGCTGCGATTTGATCATTTCAATTTCAATGTTCTGGACCTGAATCGGTCCCTGGATTTTTACCGTGAAGCTCTGGGGCTGGCGCCGGTGGCGGAAAAGAACGCCGAGGACGGCTCCTTCAAGCTGGTCTACCTGGGGGACGGGGAGACCGGCTTCCGGCTGGAGCTGACCTGGCTGCGGGACCGGAGAGAGCCCTACGATCTGGGGGAGCAGGAGTTCCACCTGGCCTTTGTCACCGACCGCTTTGACGAGCTGCTGGAGCGCCACCGCGCCATGGGCTGCGTGTGCTTTGAAAATCCTGCCATGGGCATCTATTTCATTGAAGATCCCGACGGCTACTGGATCGAGATCGTTCCTGGGAAGGAATAAGGACATGAGCAAGACAGTGACGGGAGGCCGCCTGGCCTATGCCGACCTGCTGCGGGCTGTGGCCATGCTGGCGGTCATTGTGGTCCATCTGGCCGGCTCTCAGCTGGGCAACGTGCCGGTGGGTTCGGCGGAATTTCATGTGCTCAACGCCTACGACGGGCTGACCCACTGGTGTGTGCCCGTCTTTATCATGCTGTCCGGAATGTTCCTGCTGGACCCCAAGCACAGCCTCTCCCCATCCAAGCTGTTTTTCGGCCACATCCTGCGGATGCTGGTGGCCCTGGTGGTGTGGGGGACGGCCTATGCCCTGGTGACCCAGGTGTCGGCGGCGGGGCTGAGCTGGGCCAGCGTCAAGGCGGCCCTGTGGCAGGTGCTTCAGGGTAAGACCCACTTCCACCTGTGGTTTTTGTATATGATCGTGGGCCTGTACCTCATCACCCCCATTCTCCGCGCCTTTGTGCGGGGGGCCAGCCGGGCGGACTTCCACTGGTTCTTCCTGCTTTGCTTCGTGTTTGCCAACCTGCTGCCCACCCTGCTGCGGCTGTGGCCCCATGAAGCGGTGAGCCTGTGGGTCAACAACCTGAACCTCCACCTGGTGCTGGGCTATGTGGGCTACTATGTGCTGGGCTATTATCTGAAAACCTACACCCTCAACCGGGCGGCGGAGTATCTCATCTATATCCTGGGCATCCTTGGGGCGGTGGTCACTGTGGGGGGCACCGCCTGGCTGTCCCAGCAGCGGGGCGTCTTTGCCCAGACCCTCTACAACTATGACAGCCCCAATATCGCCCTGATGAGCGTGGCGGTCTTTGTGTTCTTCCGGTATGTGCTGGGAGTCAGCGAGGAGCGCTCCCGCCGCCAGCGGATGAGCTCGGTGGCCCAGGTGTCCTTTGGAGTGTACCTGGTCCACGTCTTTTTCCTCATCCTGCTGGACCGGCTGCACATCACCGTGCTCTCCATTCCGCCGGTGCTGGCGGTGCCCGTCCTGACGGCGGCGGTGTTCCTGTGTTCCTTTGCCGTGGCCTGGCTCATCTCCAAGATCCCCCTGGTGGGGCGCTACCTGACTTAAAGGAGGCAACTGAGTGCTCTTTTCCAGTTCCGTATTTCTCTTCCTCTTCCTGCCCCTGGTGCTCATCATCTACTATGTGCCCCTGCGGAAGTTCCGGCAGGGGCAGAACGTGTTCCTGCTGCTGGCCTCCCTGGGCTTTTACGCCTGGGGCGAGCCCTGGTTCGTGCTGGTGATGATGGGCTCCATTGTGGTCAACTACGGCTTCGGCCTGTGGGTGGACCGCAACAAGCGGCGGGACAGGTCCTGCCGGGCCCCCATTTTATTGGCCCTGCTGGTCAATTTGGGTATTCTGTTTGTATTTAAATACCTGATGTTTACGCTGAGTATTCTGGATGGCCTGGGGGCCAGCTTTGTGATCCCGGTGATCGAGCTGCCCATCGGCATTTCCTTCTTCACTTTCCAGGCCCTCAGCTATGTGCTGGACGTCCATCGGGACCGGGGAAAGGTGCAGCGCTCCCCGCTGAAGGTGGGACTGTACATCTCCTTCTTCCCCCAGCTCATCGCCGGCCCCATCGTCAAATATGAGACGGTGGCCGACCAGATCGACAACCGGAAGGAGAGCTGGGAGGACTTCTCCGCCGGCTGCGCCCGGTTTGTGGTGGGCCTGGGCAAGAAGGTGCTGCTGTCCAACCAGCTGGCCATCATTGCCGACCGGGCCTACGGTATGGCGGGAGACGGGCTCACCACCTCCTTTGCCTGGCTGGGAGCGGTGGCCTACATCCTCCAGCTGTATAACGACTTCTCCGGCTATTCCGACATGGCCATCGGCCTGGGCCGGATGTTTGGGTTCCACTTCCTGGAGAACTTTAACTATCCCTTTGTGGCCAACTCCCTGGCCGACCTGTGGCGGCGGTGGCACATCTCCCTGGCCACCTGGTTCCGGGACTATGTGTATATCCCCCTGGGAGGCAGCCGGGTGGACAGCAAGGCCAAGCTGATCCGCAATATCTTTATGGTGTGGCTGTGTACTGGCATCTGGCACGGAGCCAACTGGACCTATCTGGCCTGGGGCATGATCAACTTTGCCCTGCTCATGCTGGAGAAATACGGCGGCCTGGGCCGGGGCTGGCCCAGGTTCTTCCGGTGGCTCTACCCTGTGCTGGTTTTCATGCTTACCTGTGTGTTCTTCCGGTCGGAGAGCATCGGCGCTGCCCTGCAGTATTTCCAGGCCCTGTTCGGCTTCGGCGCCGGACTGGGGGACGGGCTGACGGTGCTCTATCTCACCGAATGCTGGCTGCCTCTGCTGGCCGCCGTGGTTTTTGCGGCGCCTGTGGCCCCCAAGCTGCGGGACTGGGCCGGCAAGCGCAACTGCGTGGTGCTGGATCTTGGCTACGCCCTGCTCATTGCCGGGGTGTTCCTGGTGTCGGCCAGCTTTATCATCAAGGGTACCTATAATCCCTTTATCTACTTCAACTTCTGACAAGGAGCGGCCCAATGAAACGACGCAATACCATAACCGCCTGCCTGTTCCTGCTGCTGATGGCGGGAGGCTTCGTGCTGCTGCTCACCTCCTTTTTGGGGCGGGAGGGCAGCTTTGAGGCCCTGCTCAAGACCTTTGCCAGGGACAAGGATGTGACCGCCTTCCTGGCCCGGGCGGAGACCGCCGTCAACCAGGATCTGGACCGGGACCATCTGTTTATCCAGCTCTATGGCGGCATCCAGCGCATGACCGGTCGCAGAATGGTGGAGGACGCGGTGGATGAAAACACCGTGGTCAAGCTGTCCACCGGGGCGCTGAACTTCGTCAAGCCGGACAGCACCGCCCAGCCTGCGGAAAGCGTGGAGGCCAATGCCGCCGCCACAGTGGAACTGGCCCAGACGCTGGAGGAGCAGGACATCCCCTATCTCTTTGTGATGGCCCCCCAGAAGATCCAGCGGGGGCAGGATATGCTGCCCATAGGCATGGCGGAGAACGGCAACGCCACCGCCGACGCTTTCCTGGAGGAGCTGGACCAGTCGGGCATCAGCTATTTTGACCTGCGGCCCCTCTTTGAGAGCAATGGCATCTATTCCGGCTGGTTCTTCAACACCGACCACCACTGGAAGCCGGAGGCCGCCTTCTTTGCCTGGCAGCATCTGGCCCAGCTGCTGGACCACAGGTACGGGTTCGTCACCCCCTCCCGCCTTACAGATCCCGCCAACTGGTCCACCACGGTGCTGGATGACTTTTTCCTGGGCAGCCAGGGCAAGCGGGTGGGGTCCCTCTACGCCGGGGTGGACGATTTTACCATCTATACCCCCAAATTTGACACCAATCTCACCTATGCCAGCACCGACGGCGGCTTTGAGCGCACCGGCCCCTTCAACCAGTCGGTGTGCTTCCCCGAGCGGGTGGAGAAAAAAGACTGGTTCAACGGCAACCCCTACACCTACTACTCCGGCGGGGACTACGGTGTGGCTACCATGACCAACCACAACAACCCCAATGGGCCCAGGATCGTGCTGCTGCGGGAGTCCTTCTCCTGCGCCCTGGCCCCCTTCCTGGCCCTGTCCTGCTCGGAACTGACCACCATCGATCTGCGGCAATTCCAGGGCGACCTGCTGGCCACCATTGAGGACCTGGACCCTGACCTGGTGATGACTCTCTATGCCGCCAGCTCCACGGGGCTGGAGACCATGTTTGCCTTTGAAGGAACGGAGTGAACCAAGTGGAACTGAGTGAACGCAGGCCCTCCCTGCGGCGGCTGGACTATCACTATATTGCCATGCAGGCGGGGTTCTGGGCCATGTTTGCCGCTATTGTGGCCTACCAGACCGCCCTGCTGCTGCAGCGGGGCTTCTCCAACAGCGAAGCGGGTCTGATGACGGCGGTGCGCTGCCTGGCGGGCATCCTGTTCCAGCCCCTGCTGGGGGGCTTTGCCGACCGGCATCCCCGCATCCCTCTGAAGTATATCGTGGGCCTGTCCCTGCTGATCTCGGTGGCGGCGGGGGCCTGGTACTGGCTGTCCCCCGGCATGGGCCTGTGGGAGACCACCCTGGTGTGGGTGGTCATCGGCGGCCTGGAGGTGTCCTGCTATCCCCTGATGGATGCCATGGCGGTGCAGTTTATCAACGAGGGTATGCCCATCCGCTACAGCCTGGGCCGGGGTATGGGGTCCCTGGCCTACGCGGTGGTATGCGTGGTACTGGGCTTCCAGGCCGGCCGGCTGGGCATGGAGAGCACCCTGCTGACCCATCTGGTCCTGGTGATGGTGGAGATCCTGCTGGTACTTACCTACCCGGCCTACCGGGGCAAGGGGGGACAGGCGGGAGAGGAGGGTCCCAAGCCCCAGTCCGCTCTGTCCCTGCTGCGGAGCAATCCCTGCTTTACCCTGATGCTGGTGGGAGTATTCCTGGGCCTCACCGGCATCATGCCCCTGTCCAACTTTCTGGTGAACATCGTGAGCAGCCGGGGAGGCACCGATTCTGATTTGGGTATCGCCCTCTTCCTTATGGGAGCCTCCGAACTGCCCACCGCCTTCTTCTTTCAGAAACTGCTGCGGCGGCTGGGCAGCGGAAAGCTGCTGATGCTGAGCATGATGTTCGGCACCCTGAAAGGTGTGCTGCTGCTTGGTACCTTTAACTGCCTGGGGGTGCTGGCGGTCCAGCCCATTCAGGTGCTGGGTTACGGTCTGTTTACTCCGGCCTCGGTGTACTTCGTCAACGAGTCGGTGCCCGCCGCCGACCGGGTGCGGGGGCAGACCGTGATGATGGTGGCCTCCAACGGTCTGGGCGGCATGATGGGCGGTGTGCTGGCCGGCTGGACCCTGGATCTGGGGGGCGTCAATCTGATGCTGGCGGCCTGCATTGCCTCGGGCTGTCTGGGTGTGCTCTTCTGTTTGGCGGCCCTACGACTGTTTTCCGGAAAAAGAAACCGGCTAGTATAGCTTTAGGCGCCGCTAAAAGGGCAAGCGAACAACAAAATAGTGGAAAAAAAGGCTGTTCCTGAGTGGGGGGACAGTCTTTTTTGAGCTTAACGCGTATCAACTGGAAACATTTCTAATGAAAAACTCCGAAAGTTGGGTAAAATGAAAATTACCTCTATGCAAAACGGAAAGATTGGTGTATGATAGTCCCGGATTTTTTTAGAGTCATATTTGCATACCTATGGAGGTAGGAAATGAGAAAGACAAAAATCATCTGCACTCTGGGTCCCGCTGTGGACAACGAGGAAACCATTCGCCAGCTGATTCTGAGCGGCATGGACGCCGCCCGCTTCAACTTCTCTCACGGCAGCCACGCCGAGCAGCTGGCCCGGCTGACCATGCTGAAGTCCGTCCGGGACACCCTGGGCCGCCCTGTGGCCACCATCCTGGACACCAAGGGCCCTGAGATCCGAATCAAGTCTTTTGCCAACGGCCCTGTGACCCTGGAGAAGGGTCAGGAGTTTGTCCTGAGCACCGACGAGGTGGAGGGCAGCGAGAAGCAGGTGTCCGTGACTTATCTGAATCTGCATGAAGAAGTGGGCCCCGGCTGCCGCATCCTGGTGGATGACGGCCTGATCGAGCTGCTGGTGGAGAAGGTGGAAGGTCACAACATCCACTGCACCGTGGAGAACGGTGGCCCCCTGTCCAATAACAAGTCCATCAACATCCCCAATGTGAGCATCATGCTCCCCTCCCTCACCGAAAAGGACAAGGACGACCTGAAGTTTGCCGCCGAGAATGACTTCGACTTCATCGCCGCCTCCTTTGTGCGCAAGGCCAGCGACGTGGAGGATATCCGTACCGAACTGCGTAAGCACGAGGGCGGCGAGAATATCCGTATCATTGCCAAGATCGAGAACCGTGAGGGTGTGGACAACCTGGAGTCCATCATTGAGGCCGCTGACGGCGTCATGGTGGCCCGCGGCGACCTGGGCGTGGAGATTCCCGCTCACGAGGTGCCCATCCTCCAGAAGAGAATGATCAAGGCCACCATCCGGCAGGGCAAGCCCGTTATCACCGCCACCCAGATGCTGGACTCCATGATCCGCAATCCCCGGCCCACCCGCGCCGAGGTGTCCGACGTGGCCAACGCCGTGTTTGACGGCACTTCCTGCGTGATGCTCTCCGGCGAGACTGCCTCCGGCAAGTACCCCGTGGACGCCCTTCAGACCATGGTGGACGTGGTCACCTCCGCCGAGAACTCCATCCGCTACTGGGGCCGTTTCCGTGAGCGCAACCTGCTGCCTGAGATCGGCGGCATCAACGACGCCATCACCCACTCCTGCTGCCTGACCGCTATGGACCTGAATGCCACCGCCATCCTGGCGGCCACCAAGTCCGGCTACACCGCCAGGGTGATCTCCCGCTTCCGTCCCGCCTGCCCCATCCTGGCTCTGTGCCAGAATGAGTCCACCCGCCGTCAGCTGGCCATCTCCTGGGGCGTGAAGCCCCTGCTTTCCGGCGAGGTGGATTCCACCGACCGGATGTTCTCCATGGCTGTGGACGTGGCCCGCAAGGAGGGCATCGTGAAGCCCGGTGAGACCGTGGTCATCACCGCCGGCGTGCCTCTGGGCAAGTCCGGTACCACCAACCTCATCAAGGCTGAAGTGGTGGCCGAGCCTGTGTAACAGGTTTCTGAGCATACTTGACCGACATAAAAAAGGAACCGCTGCAGCAGCGGTTCCTTTTTTTGCTTACCCACCCATGTAGGAGAAGTGCATATAGTCGTGGTAGCCGGTGGCGTCGTCGCTGTCAGCGGCCCAGGCGTCGCCGCCCCAGCTCCAGCCGTGGGTCTCAAAGATGCGGACCACAGAGCTGTCCGGCGCAATGGAGTAGGGGTTGCTCCCCGGCTCCCAGCAGCTGCCCACCAGGACCTGCCCGTCCCGGATCTGGTAGTTCTCGTTGGCGTTCAGGTCGATGGCGGTGCCGCAGTTGTGCTCACCGGTGGTGCCTTCCACATACCGGAAGCCGCTGATGCCGTTGATGGGGAACTGCTCCGGGTCGTTGTAGATCTCGGTGAAGATGGCCTTCACATCGTCGGCAATGGCGGCGTGGACCTGGAGCGTGGCAGTGGAGGTCTTCTTTACCCCTTTGGACAGCGTCCAGATGGGCACCGTAATGGTGGTCATGGCGGCCTGGGCCTCTGCCTGGCTGTCAAAGCGGCGTTTTTCCGTGGAGCCGAAGAGCAGGTTGTGCTTGGCTTCGTTCTCCCCCTGCATGGACAGCCAGAAGGGCTGGGTCCAGTAGTCCTCCGCGCTGGCCAGTCCCTGCTCCACCTGATCCCAGAAATCGGCCTCCGCCCGCTCCGCCTGAGTCATGGGCCGGTACTGGGCATAGTAGCTGGTGCAGGCGGAGGTCACGGTGCCGCCTCCCTGAAATCCATCAAAGATATAGTATTGGGGGGCCTCCTCCAGCAGACCGAACAGATAGGCCCCCACCTCGGTTGCATACTGCTGATGGAACAGCTCCTGGCCGCTCTCGCTGTCCACCCCGTACAGAGTAATGGTGGCGGTCTTGCCGGTCCGGGCCTGATCCACCACGTTCAGGGTGCGCATCAGCAGCACCGTGCCGTCGCACCGCTGGATGGGGTCCGTCCGGCCAAAGGAGCCGTCCGGCTTGCCGGAGGATACCTGGGTGTCGGCCAGGGCGGATACCGCCGCCTGATGGACCTCATCCATCTGGTCAAAGTCGGTGAAGAGATCCTCATTTTCCGGGTGGGCGTACTTCTCCTGGATCTCCTCCGGCAGGGCACGGTAGAGCAGCGCCGCCGCGTCCTCCCGGGTAATGATCTCCCCCAGCTGTTCAGGGCTGACAGGCAGGGCGTCCTCCTCCCGCAGAATGCCGGCGGATGCTGCCGCCAGATAGCCCGCCTCATCCCAGGCTGCCCCCTGGTCCAGGGCGCTCTGATAGTCGTCGGGGGCAAAGGTCCGGGTGACCAGAGCCAGGAACTGTCCCCAGCTCATGGTAAAGGCGGGGGCCAGTTGGTTGTTTCCCACCCCCTGGAGGATACCCAGCTCCACCGCCCGGGTCATCTCCACGTAGGCCCAGTGGTCCTGGCCCAGATCAGCGTACTCCGCCGCCCGGACGGGCAGGACGGACAGGGACATGACCCCGGCCAGAGCCAGGGCGCTTACTTTCACACACCAGTTGCGTACCGTCATAATCAGACTTCCTTTCTCTCTCTTGATCTGTGGGGAACGGAGGATGGTTTTCTCTTATTAGTGACGCCGGATGGTGCGGTGGTTTTATCCTGAGCAAATTTTTTTGAAAAATGTCGATATGGGTCGCAGGCTTGATCAAAACGTATCCTACCGCACTTTGACCCAAAATACAATGGCGCAAAAGAGACTTTACAAAAACTAAAATGTGCAGTATAATTTAACAACCGACACTGACGCGAAAGGGGTAACAGCCTGACGGGAAAGGGTCGCCAGACAGAACGAGAGTATGCTGTGGCGCACCCTTTTTGGGTGCGCCATTTGTCATTTTTTACAAGGAGGAAATTGTTATGGAAGAGACCCGCGTGGCCCTGCTGGGCGTGGTGGTGGAGAACCCAAACTCTGTGGAAGAACTCAACGCCCTGCTCCATCAGTACAAGGACTATATCATCGGCCGGATGGGCCTGCCCTACCGGGAGCGGCAGGTGAACATTATCTCCATCGTGCTGGACGCCCCCGCCGACGCCATCAGCGCCCTGTCCGGCAAGGCGGGTATGCTGCCGGGCGTAAGCTGCAAGGCGGTGTACTCCAAGCTGACCAATGAATGAGCTGCTGGACAAGCTGTGCCGTCAGCGGCGGCTGGACCGGGACGAGTGGCGGACCCTGCTGGCCGGTCGGCGCAGCCTGGATCAGAAGGATCTCTTTGCCCGGGGACTGGAGGAGCGCCGCCGGTGGTACGGCGACCAGATCTACGTCCGGGGATTAATTGAGTGTAGTAATATCTGCAAAAATAACTGTCTGTATTGCGGTATCCGGCGGGATAACCGCCAGGTGGCCCGCTACCGGCTGGATCGGGACACCATCCTGGCCTGCTGTGAGAAGGGCTACGGCTGGGGGTTCCGCACCTTTGTACTCCAGGGAGGCGAGGACCCGGGACTCACCCCCGACTGGGTGGCGGAGACGGTGGCGGCCATCAAGGCCCGCTGGCCGGACTGCGCAATTACCCTCTCTCTGGGGGAGTTCGACCGGCAGACCTATCAGCTGTGGTTTGACGCCGGAGCCGACCGGTATCTCCTCCGCCACGAGACGGCGGACAGTGTCCACTATGGCAAACTCCACCCGCCGGAGCTGACCCTGGCCCGCCGGCTGAACTGCCTGCGTACTTTGAAGGACATCGGCTACCAGGTGGGGGCCGGGTTCATGGTGGGCTCTCCGGGACAAACGGTGGACACCCTGGCGGAGGACTTCTGCTTCCTTCAGGACTTCCAGCCCCACATGGTGGGTCTGGGGCCCTTCATCCCCCAGAAGGACACCCCCTTTGCCGAGGAGCAGGCGGGCACTTTGGAGGACACCCTGATTTTGCTCTCTCTGGTGCGACTCACCTTACCCAAGGTGCTGCTGCCCGCCACCACTGCTCTGGGCACCATCCATCCCCAGGGCCGGGAGCTGGGCATTCTGGCGGGGGCCAACGTGGTGATGCCCAACCTGTCGCCCCCCACCACGCGGGACAAGTACACCCTTTATGACAACAAGCTCTGCACGGGCGACGAAGCCGCCGAGCACCTGGCGGGCCTGAAACAGCGTATGGCCGCCATTGGCTGCACCGTGGCCGTCCACCGTGGAGACTTTCCTGATTAAACAGAGAAAAAACTGATGGGGAAGGGTTTTGCCCTGACCCAAAAGAAAGGAAGTAACACCCATGTACGATCCCAAATCCAGAAAAGCAGAGGACTTCATCCACCACCAGGAGATCCTGGACACCCTGGCCTATGCCGACGCTCACAAGAGCGACGCGGCCCTCATCGACGCCATCCTGGAGAAGGCCAGGCTCCGCAAGGGCCTGACCCACCGGGAGGCCTCGGTGCTGCTGGCCTGCGAGCTGGAGGACAAGAACCAGGAGATCTATGAGCTGGCCCGCCAGATCAAGAAGGACTTTTACGGGGATCGCATCGTCATGTTTGCCCCCCTGTACCTGTCCAACTACTGTGTCAATGGCTGCCTCTACTGCCCCTACCACGCCAAGAACAAGCACATTCCCCGCAAGAAGCTGACCCAGGAGGAGATCCGGGCCGAGGTCATTGCCCTTCAGGACATGGGCCACAAGCGGCTGGCGCTGGAGGCCGGCGAGGACCCGGTGAACAATCCTCTGGAGTACATTCTGGAGTCCATCCAGACCATCTACTCCATCAAACACAAGAACGGGGCCATCCGCCGGGTGAACGTGAACATCGCCGCCACCACGGTGGAGGATTACCGCAAGCTGAAGGAGGCCGGGATCGGCACCTATATCCTGTTCCAGGAGACCTACCACAAGGAGAGCTACCAGAAGCTCCATCCCACCGGACCCAAGAGCAACTACGCCTATCACACCGAGGCCCACGACCGGGCCATGGAGGGCGGTATCGACGACGTGGGCCTGGGGGTGCTCTTCGGCCTGGAGCTGTACCGTTACGAGTTTGCCGGTCTGCTGATGCACGCCGAGCACCTGGAGGCGGTGTTTGGGGTGGGCCCCCACACCATCAGCGTGCCCCGGGTGTGCCCCGCTGACGACATCGACCCCAACGCCTTTGACAACGGCATCTCCGACGAGATCTTTGAGAAGATCGTGGCCTGCATCCGGGTGGCGGTGCCCTATACCGGCATGATCATCTCCACCCGTGAGAGCCAGAAGGTACGGGAGCGGGTACTGGGCCTGGGCATCTCCCAGATCTCCGGCGGGTCCCGCACCAGCGTGGGCGGCTATGTGGAGCAGGAGCCGGAGGAGGAGTCCTCCGCCCAGTTCGACGTGTCCGACACCCGCACCCTGGACGAGGTGGTGCGTTGGCTGATGGAGCTGGGCTATGTGCCCTCCTTCTGCACCGCCTGCTACCGGGAGGGGAGAACCGGCGACCGGTTCATGTCCCTGTGCAAGGCGGGACAGATCCAGAACTGCTGCCTGCCCAACGCCCTCATGACCCTGAAGGAGTACCTGACGGACTACGCCGCCCCCGAGACCCGCGCGGTGGGTGAAAAGGTCATTGCCCAGCAGCAGGCCTACATCACCAATCCCAAGGTGAAGGAGATCGTGGCCGACCGGCTGGTGAAGATCGCCCAGGGTGAGCGGGACTTCCGATTCTGAGGAGGGATACCCATGAGCCTCAACGCCACCCCCGCCGGCGAGCGGGTCCACATCGCCTTTTTCGGCCGGCGCAACGCCGGTAAATCCAGCCTGGTCAATGCCTTCACCGGCCAGGATCTGGCCATCGTGTCCGACGTGAAGGGCACCACCACCGACCCGGTGTATAAGGCCATGGAGCTGTTGCCCCTGGGCCCGGTGCAGATCATCGACACCCCCGGCATCGACGACGAGGGCGAGCTGGGTGAGCTGCGGGTGAAAAAGACCCGGCAGGTCCTCAATAAAACGGACCTTGCCATTCTGGTGGCCGACGCCACCGCTCCTTTGGGCAAGGCAGAGGAGGAACTGATTTCTCTTATCAAGGATAAGAGCATCCCCTGGCTGCTGGTCTGGAACAAGGCTGACCTGCTGGACAGCGTGCCCGAGGAGGGGGAGAACACCCTGTGGGTCAGCGCCCTTACCGGTCTGCATATCCACGAATTGAAGGAGAAGGCCGCCCGGCTGGCGGGGCAGGAGGGCCCCAAGCGCCCCCTGATTGCCGATCTTTTGCAGCCCGGCGACACAGTGGTGCTGGTGGTGCCCATCGACAAGGCGGCCCCCAAGGGCCGGCTCATCCTCCCCCAGCAGCAGACCATCCGGGATGTGCTGGAGGCCGGGGCTGCTGCCCTGGTGTGCCGGGACACCGAGCTGGCCCTCACCCTGGCGGGGCTGCCCAAGCCCCCCCGGCTGGTGGTCACCGACAGCCAGGTGTTCGGCAAGGTGGCAAAGATCGTGCCCCGTGAGGTGCCCCTCACCTCCTTCTCCATCCTCATGGCCCGGTACAAGGGAGACCTGGCCCTCACTGTGGAGGGCGCCCGGGCGGTACGGGAGCTGAAGGCCGGAGACAAGGTGCTCATTGCCGAGGGCTGCACCCACCACCGCCAGTGTGAGGACATCGGCACGGTGAAGCTGCCCCGCTGGATCCGCGAGGCCACCGGAGTGGAGCCCGACTACACCTTCTGTTCCGGCCGGGAGTACCCGGAGGACTTGACGCCCTACAAGCTGGTCATCCACTGCGGGGGCTGCACTCTGGGGGAGCGGGAGATGAAGTACCGCCAGCGCACCGCCGCCGATCAGGGCATTCCCATCACCAACTACGGGATTTTGATTGCCTCCCTCAACGGTATTCTGGAGCGTACCCTAGAGCCCTTTCCAGAATTTTGAGGAGGATACAGCCTGCCGCACCCAGGATTTGCCTGCTGTATGCGGACACATTCCACATTTGCGGCCTGAGAAGTATTTTTCCAACTTATATGTGGCATGGGAAAACGAAGGATGTTTTTCGCAATCCCCAAACTGTACTGCGGAGCATGAAGGCGTATGATCTGCTCTCAAAAATCCCCCGCCGGAGGAAATGGCAGCAGACGGTAAGTCTGGTTCTGAAAAAGAAAAATGAAGGTCGCTGCGGAGTTGCACCTCCACAGCGACCAGGGGTTTCAGCGCACCTCGCAAGCGTACTTCAACCTGACTCAAGCATACGGCAGTATGCCTTCCACGTCAAGAAAAGGCAATCCATATGATGCTGTCATGGTGGAAAACCTCTTTTCCATGCTCAAAACAGAGTGTGTTTACCGCCACAAGCCCTCCACTTTCTCAGAAGCCAATGAGATGATTAATTGCTATATCTATTCTTACAACCATGAGCGCATCCGGTTAAAGAATGGAGAGGCGCCGCTGTCGCGGCGCCTCTCCATTTAGATCCTAATATTTCCCAATACAGCTTTTGCGCTGTCTGCATAAGCTGTGGCGGTGTACAATGCAGCCGGCCCTCTTGTGTGCACTATTTGTGCCCGGCTTCCCGCTCCCGGTCGGCCATGGCCTTGGCAATCTCCTGGAATTTGGCGGCAATGTAGCCGTAGTTCTCCCGCTTGTGGGGGAGGGTGCAGCTGCTGCAGTCCTTGATTCCGTTTTCCATATATCTGAAGTTGCCGCCGCAGTCCCGGCCCAGCATATACAGCGGGCAGTAGCAGAACAGGCAGTTGAAGTCCTGTCCCTCGGGGACCTTGTGGCAGGGGTAGTACTCACACTCCTTGTTGGTGTAGAAGGAGAAGTGCTTGCCCTCCCAATAGGGTTTATTTTCTTCCATAACAGTGCCCCTTTCTGTATGATCCGTGAATCCGTGCTCTCATGATACACGGAAGAGGCGGGGACTGTCAAGCCACAGGGAAGCCGCCGCTCTGATGTGGGGATGGGCCGGTCAGCCCTCCTGACGCAGGACGATATGGTCCTTATCCTTATAGATGCTGTGGGCGGGAACAACGCCCCGGACGCAGGAGGTGGGATAGACGCTGCTGTGACGGCCCAGAATGGTGCCGGGGTTGAGGACCGAGTTGCAGCCCACTTCCACAAAGTCGCCCAGGATAGCGCCCATCTTCTTCCGTCCGGTGGGGATGAGGGCCTCCCCCTTTACCACCACCAGCGTCTTATCGGACTTGACGTTGGAGGTGATGGAGCCGGCGCCCATGTGGCTCTTGTAGCCCAGGATGGAGTCGCCCACATAGTTGTAGTGAGGGGTCTGGACGTTGTCGAAGAGGATCACGTTTTTCAGCTCCACCGAATTGCCCACTACACAGTGGGCTCCCACCAGAGCGGAACCCCGGATGAAGGCGCAGTGGCGTACCTCGGTCTCAGGACCGATGATGCAGGGTGCGCCCAGGTAGGCGGTGGGGGCCACCACGGCGGTTTTGTGGACCCAGACGTGCTCCTGGGGCTGGCTGTACTCCTCAGCGGGGAGCTGGCTGCCCAGGGAGAGGATCAGGTCCTTGATGCCGTCCAGGGCCTCCCAGGGGTACTGAAACTGCCGGAGATAATCCCCCGCCAGGGTGTGGGACAGATCGAGCAGATCGGAAATGGTGATGTTCATAGGATACAGGACCTCCTGTTTCATTGAAATCTCAAACTCTCGCCGCAGGGACCCCCTGCGGCAAAGCCATATCCGGGCTGTATTATAGCACAAAGACTGCGCTTTGTCACCAAAACGGCCGTGCTGTGAAGAACGATTCACAGCACGGCCGCAGTTTGTGCAGGGCGGGGTTATACGCGGCTCAGATCGTCGCCCTTCATGCACAGATGGACGGCGCCCAGCTTGAAGGTCTGGGGCAGAGCCAGGATGTTGGGGTTCTCGCCCACGAACTTCTTCTTGGCGTCCTCCAGGGCCTCCTCGAAGGTGGCCCGGGTCTTGAGGCCCATGCCGCGGGCAATGCCGGGCTCCTGAGCACCCACGATATAGATGGCGCTGGTGTTCATCTCGGCGATGTGGCCGCAGCTCATCATGGAGAAGCCGTGGAAGGGGTGGAAGGCGTTGCAGAAGCGGTACTTGCGGATGTACTCCTGGTTGGTGGCAAAGTACTCGCCGTAGCGGTCCATGTCGGGCAGGATGTTCATATAGTCGTGCTGGAACATCTCATACAGCTCCCGCAGGTAGGGCCAGCGCTCGTCGTGGAAGTAGCCGTTGCAGATGGAGGAGCAGATGATGACGCAGTTGTCCTTCATGACCCGCTTGTG
>NZ_JBBHLB010000005.1:0-229300 GCF_037572415.1 Flavonifractor porci | reverse complement strand
AACGCGTGCAGCTGACCGATACTAATAAGCCGAGGGCTTGACCTTAACATGATG
The DNA here is from genome assembly GCF_037572415.1 of Flavonifractor porci. Lineage (NCBI taxonomy): Bacteria > Bacillati > Bacillota > Clostridia > Eubacteriales > Oscillospiraceae > Flavonifractor > Flavonifractor porci. The sequence continues at coordinate 229,246 of NZ_JBBHLB010000005.1, read as the reverse complement.
ATTGCAGGCGCTTGCCTGATATACTGGAAACTGCATTGTTCGGTTTTGAGGGTGCTGACAAAGCTAGAGATGCGCCTTTAGCTCAGCTGGTAGAGCAACTGACTCTTAATCAGTGGGTCCCCGGTTCGAATCCGTGAAGGCGCACCAATGGCCCGTTGGTCAAGCGGCTAAGACGGCGGCCTCTCACGCCGCAAACGTGGGTTCGATTCCCGCACGGGTCACCAATTTTAGAAAATTGGTCTTGACAGTGAGAAGAGAAAAGAATATAATAGCTTATCGTTGAGAAGAACGGTAAGGAGAAGAAAGTTATTGAAGTTTCTTTTGCTTACTTTTCTTTTCAAGGAAAAGTAAGTTGGTGTTGATTGCGGTGAGGGTCCACCCGTTCCCATCCCGAACACGGAAGTTAAGCTCACCTGCGCCGAAAATACTTGTCTGGAGACGGACCGGGAAGATAGGTAACGCCAACACAAAAGACGGACTTCTTTGGAAGTCCGTCTTTTTGCTATGTTTGGATCTGTTTTTGAATGGCGCGACAGAAGGCAGATAATAGATCGGGCGCAGGATGAGCCGGAACGCCGGTCTGGTAGGCGTGTAGACAGGAGCGAACCAAAGAAGCCCAGCAGGAGTCCAGGTGCTCCAGGGCCCAGAGACCTCCATCCGCTTTGGAACAGATCAGCCCATCTTTCAGATAGGCCAATACCCGGCATTGATTCAGTATGAAGTAAACTGGATTTGCAGTGGCTTCGTGCTCCGCATCGGCCACGTCGTGGAGGATACTGTCCAGATAGCAGGCTTGGGGCACCGGAGCGAATATCTGCTGAGGCGGAGGGCCGTAGATGGAGAATCCCACCCGATGGGCTACAGTAAAGTGGGCCGCAAGGTCCCGATCCAGCCCGTGCATAGCGCGGCAGTAACCTTCCAGCTCCGTCCAGCAGGCGGGCAAGTGCATGGGTGAAAAATGGAGATGAAATGGTGTGGGATAGCGAAAACGGGTACAGTCTGCCAATAAAACCACACTCATCTCCAGGCCCTTTGGCGGAGACAATGGAGTCAGATCCAATAGGGACTGGATCAGGGCTGCTTTTTGCGCTTGTGTGGGTATTGTATGAGTGACGACCAGAAAATCCACATCGCTGCTGTTCCAATGGAAACAACCGAATGCCAGAGAACCGTGGACGGCAATCCCAACCAGGTTGCTACCCAGGATCTGCTGACAGCGCAACGCTATCTGACGCAGAAGAAGACTACACTCCATTTGACTGCCTCACAGATTAGTAAGGACCTGGTCTATATAAAGAGCAGCATCAAAAGGGTCCAACGTGCTGTCCTTCCGCAGATACAGAGGATGGTGGGGATGTCCTTTTTTGGAGCGGGCGCCGGCGGAATACCAACAGGCGCCCAAATCGTTCCCGATCTCCACCATATCCCGCAGGCAGTTGGCCAGATAGGCGCGCTTTTCAATGATTGCGCCCCAGGCGGCCCAGATGGCGGGAGAGCCCGTTTTGGTCTGTTCCAGTGCCCAGCGGAAGGCGGCCATATTTTCCTGGTGAAGACAGGGATTACAGGTCTTCTCCATATCGTCGGGGCGGGTTGCCCGTTGGGCGTATACGTTGAACATGATAAAGCTGTCATAGCCGTTGCCCAGGGCGATGCGCTCCACCGACTTCAGGGTGTTGTCCAGATCGTTGGGTGCGGCGGTGGAGGGGTTAATGCCCACACAGATCAGGGGTCGGCTGCCCCGGGTGCCCAGAATGTAACGGTAGTCGCAGTAGCAGTTGGGGACGTAGAGCCAGCGCTCCACGTCATAATCAGTCTGAGGCAGCAGAGCCTCCTCCAAAGCCTGAGGAAAGGACTGAATATTCTGCTGGACGGTGTCGCAGGCGGGAATGTGCATGGTAAGACCTCCTGAGAAAGAACAGCTTGTGAGACAAGCCGCTCCATGATATACTCACCCTATCAGGATACAGGCAGGAGAAGCAGAATGCAATACCGAAGTGTGAAAAAGGGAATCTTCCGGGCCAGACCTAACCGCTTTATTGCCCATGTGGAGATAGATGGAGCGGTGGAAGTGGTCCATGTGAAAAATACCGGTCGCTGCCGGGAACTTTTGGTACCGGGGGCCGTTGTCTATCTGGAGGAGAGCGATAATCCCGCCCGTAAAACCAGATATGATCTGATTGCCGTGGAAAAGGGCGATCTGCTGGTAAATATGGATGCCCAGGCCCCAAATAAGGTGTTTCAGGAGTGGGCAGAGGCGGGCGGTTTTCTACCTGGTCTGACCCTGCTGCGGCCGGAGACTACCTGGGGCAGCTCCCGATTTGACTTCTACTGGGAGGCGGGGAAGCACCGGGGCTTTGTGGAGGTCAAAGGGGTCACGCTGGAGGACGACGGCCACGCCCGCTTTCCCGACGCGCCTACAGAACGTGGGATCAAGCATCTGGAGGAGTTGATCCGCTGCCGGACGGAGGGCTATGAGGCAGCTGTCTGCTTTGTGGTCCAGATGACGGGTATGAAAGATTTTGCCCCCAATGATGTGACCCATCCGGCCTTTGGCGAGGCGCTGCGGAAAGCCGCTGAGGCGGGTGTCTGGGTACTGGCGCAGGAGTGCAGGGTCACGCCGGAAACGCTGACCATAGCGGGACCAGTGAAGGTGCGGCTGTGAAGGAGGAAGAAAATGAGACCGATCTATCAAATATATCCCGGTGAGATCACAGCCAAGGGGAAGGCCTATCTGGTGATAGAGCAATGCCGGGCGGATGAACTGGACGAGGTGCTGGCGCAGGGCAGGGAGAAGCTGCTCAGCCTGGGTGCTACTGAGCTGTTTGTCACATCTCATGATCCGGCGGCACCCTTGGAAGAGGGCTGCCGGGAGGGCTGCCGACTGGAGTTTGTGCGGGATATGCTGATCTTGCAGCGAGATCTGTCTCAACTGCCTGGCCAGTGCCAGCGCCTCAGTATGGAGCCGCTGACCCGGGAGCGGGGTGGGGCCTGGCTGGCTCTGCATAATGAATGTTTTTTTGAAATGCCCAATTCTGCTACTTACGGACCTCAGGATCTGGACCGGGCCCTGGAGGAGGGGCACCGCTGCGGTTTTGCAGTGGTCAACGGGGTGCGAATCGGGGTATATGAACTGGACCTGACCCAGGAGATACCGGAGATCGAGGGGATTGCTTTGCATAAGGATGTACGGGGGCAGGGCCTGGGCCGGGAATTGCTCCGGGGGGCTATGGCGCTGTTGGGGGAGGCTGGATTTGACCAGTGTAAACTGCTGGTGGCCAGTGATAACGAGAGCGCTTTTTCCCTCTACCGCCGGACGGGCTTCAAAGCGGCGGGTATCCAGAGCAAGTGGTTCCGGATGCTGCCCAATCGAGTCAAAACCTCCGGTTAATCCGGAGGCTTAAGCAGACCCTATAAGGGCCTGATGCAGACGAAGCCCGTTAAGGGGCCCCGAAAGGTTTGCCGACTGCATTTCTTTCTCGGGCTACCCCTTAAGGGGTTCCTTTTATGCTTTCTTGTTATTTGGATCGCAAATGGGTCAATAAACTCTTTCAGTCCCATTTGGGCTGCTATTTGATCTGATGCAAGTAGGTTTCATATATACCATGCTATCTGCATTTTGTTTCGTCCCACTGTATACATAATACTATCTGACTCCAGAGTGCCCATTCCCATACTCATATTGCAGAAGTTGTATGCCGATCGAATCTCATCAGACGACTCTTTTCTTTCAAATAGCCCATAGCCTGTGACAAGCCAAACTTTACAATGAGCCAAAACAGACCGTGAAGTGGACAGCTGACAATAAACGGCGGTATGTTGCCCGTGTCGGGAGCACACCGCTTGTTTTGGTGTCTGGAGGTTCCAAAGGGGCAGCATCCCATTTGGAATACGACTTTGCTTGCAAAGTGTAGTGTGTTATATTTGCTGGCGTGGCTGGCAGGGAAAACAGGCCGGCTTTTTGCGAATAGAAATGAGCAAAAAATCGGGCTGATTTCAGACAATGGCAGCAGGTATATGAAGTTTCTGGCCTTCCTCTTACGTTCAGAGTTGAGGATAAAATATTCCGAAGTTGTGACTACACTCCTACTAAATGGACAGACAAGGCGGCCGATCCTCAAAGTTCTTGGCCGCACCCTCTTTCATTTGGGGCGTTCTTCCTTTCAAAATTGAAAAGGCGGGAAAGCCATTTTATGGCTTTCCCGCCTTGATTGCTTATCAGCAAAGACGGGCGGAGCTTTCAACGGCGGCGCATGAAACGTGCCGTACACCTTGACCGTTGATTGGCTCGACGGTCTTTGCCATTTATCTGTCCGTTGTCTTTCTGTGAAAGAGTGGGACTATGTAGTTGTTTCAATAAAAGGAACAGTGCTTCCATATCCTGTTCGATAAACTTCCTCAAAATTAAGCGGTCGGTAAAAAGGGTAGGTGTATTACTTTCCTTAATCATCGTTTTTCCTTTCTTGGTTGCAGACAATTTCGCTCATAATCTCATTTATGGTGTGTTTTGCGTTCTGCTCAACAGATTGTTCAGATGAACCGTATGTGACCAGTGCTTTCCACAAAGCCCACCCACGTGCTCTATCAATCGTTCCTTTATCAAGTCCTTGCAAAAAATATTTTCTGCTTTGACTGTCAAAGAAAGTCCAAGCAATGGCATAATCGCAGGCGGGATCACCGATCCCCATAATTCCAAAATCAATTACTCCGCAAAGGGTTCCGTCTTTAACCAGGAGATTTCCGGGTGCAATATCGCCGTGCACCAAAACTGGAGATTTTTTCCATTTTGTAAAAATGGCATTTTCCCAAATTTCTCGAATTTTGTCCGTTGGTAGAACATGAGATAATTCCTGCAATGCAACCGTTACCTGTTCGTTATAAACAGAAGGGTGAGCGCCCCGGAAAAAATTATGTTGGCCTGCGACCGGAGCACCTTTTGTATCAATCTTTTGCAGTCCTTTTAAAAAATCCGATAATAGAGAGGCAAAGTGATTCAGACTTGGAACATTACTTTTGCTTAACATCTTACCCGGAATATATTTGTTAATCAACCACGGGAACGGATAAGATCCAGCAGGCTTTCCATGCGCAATGGGGCAGGAGATGGGCAAAGACAGATGCTTTGACAGAAACGGGAGCCATTTCATTTCTTTTTCTACTTGCGGGACATACTCTTTTCCGCTTGGCAGGCGCACTGTCATTTCATCGCCTAAACGAAAGGTCCTGTTATCGTGACCATTGTGTTCTACTGGCTCAATTTCTAGATTCGCCCATTGTGGAAACTGTTCTTTTATTAAGTTGCAAACTAATGTTTTGGTTATTTCAATCATAGATGCTTCTTTCGGGGGCGCATAAAGAATTTTCCTACGTTTCTTTTAGAAACTATTATACAGGGGATACAAAGCCGCTTCAACCTACTTATTTTTTGACAAGAAAAAATGAGGACTTCATAAAGTCTATGGAGCCCTCTCAAAATTTAGTTTTCCTGTTTCCTTTGCGAAGTGAGGATCTTTTCCACGCATTTTATGGAGAGACAATACTTGCAGCATAACAATTCCATACTGACACCATTTTTATGGTCCTGATATATTTCAAAATCCCTCTGTGCAAGTTTCGCTTTTGTTCCGTTTTTGCTGCCCCAATTCTTTCTCTTGCAGCTCGGAATATACAGATACTCTCCATCAACATATTTTTGTATTTCGCTTACCAAATACGCAGGTAAAACATTCGTTGCAGATTTATAACCCATTTTGCTCTCCTTAATTGGTATTTTCCAAATAAGGCACAGCAAAAGCTACTACAACAAATTAAGGTTTCTTCATCCTATCGCAATAGCCTTTGCCATGCGATGGGTTTTGAAGAGTACTCGCATTAAAATCACCCTTTCTTTTATCTCGATCAGTGTAACGCTGCAAAAATGAAATGTCAGTTCAAAGCCCCCTATAGTATAGTGGGCTTCCTTGACTATAAGCTATTTTTGCCCCCGGCATAGCCGGGGGCGCCTTTTATGTTATCAGCGGTTTGCGGAAATCACCTGAATCCATTGTTCTGCTGTAAGAGGCTGGGAGAGCCGCAGGGAATAGGCGAAGTCTCCATCGGTCCATACAGCAAGCACATAGGATTGTTCTGCGTTTCCTTTCAGGTTAACAGTCAGGTCGTCCAGGCCGTAGGAGATCTGGGATGTATATGCCGTATAGTCTCCGGAGTTGTCCTCAGTTCCGGCAGATTTACGGAAGAGCGCCCACTGGGAATCGCCTTCACAGCGAATTTGAGCCAAGGTGTCGCCGTAGGCGGTATAGGTGCTTTGCTCCGCCAGGAAGGGCAGTGCCTCCAGATCGGATACCGGAAATCCCACCAGAGATGAGAGAGCCTGGGCGGAGGATGCCTCCTGGAGATTGGGAATCACGGTGACAGGGCCGGGCGGAGTTTCCACAGGCTGGGGCGAGGTGATCCGGGGCAGTACCGAGATCCCTGCCAGCACCACCGCCAGACAGGCGGCGGTAGCCAGCGTACGCCGCAGGATGAGAACAGAGCGGGAAGGAGGAGCGGTTTGCCCGGCTGATTCCAGCTGCGCCAGAATGCGGGACCGCATGGCATTGGTCACTGCAAGGTGGGACATGATTTCGTCATACTTCCGGGCCAAAGTCATACGCCTCCTTCAAAATTTCTTTGAGCTGAATACGGCCTCTGCGCAGGTCGGAGCGGACAGTGGACTCTTTCCGGCCCAGGATGGATGCGATCTGGGCAGTGGAACAGCCCTCATGGTAAAAGAGGTGGATGGCGGCCCGGGAATGTTGGGGAAGGGCTTTAACGGCCTCCCATACAAAGGAGAGGTCCTCCCGCTGCTCTGCGGCCAACGTGTCCCGCAACTCGTCCGCGGAGCGCAGGCGATTGTATTTCAACCTGTTTTTGCTCAGGTTGGCCGCTACCCGCAGCAGCCAGGCTTTTTCGTGCTGGGGACTCTCCAGGACAGGAGCGGTACGCAGAAATTGCAGCAGGGTGTCCTGGAGCACCTCCTCGGCGTCGCTTTGATTGTGGAGGTAGGAGTAAGCCAGGCGTAGGATACTGGTGCCGTGGATGTCCAGCATCCTGGCGGCCTGGGCATTGGCGGTTTGCCGGTCGGCCTCGTCCTCCGGCTTCTGGGCAAAGAGAAGTCGAAGGGCGTGCAGGATATGGGCGTGCAGGCCGGGCCGTCTCAGGCGGCAAACAGCGGTCATCCCCATTGACTCCTCTCCCTTCTGTGGTAACGGAACGCTGGCGTCATGCCACGGATGCCGCCAGTGCGAGCATAGCGTCCCGGCTCAGGCCGGCGGCGCTCTGGATGGCATAAGTATAGCCCTCCGCGGTCCAGACCGCAACCTTGACCGCGTCCCCATTACCCTTCAGGGTGATCTCTGTTCCGTGATAGGAGAGGGTATCCACCTGAGGATAGGCGGTGTAGTCGCCGCTGATATCGTCCTGCCCCACCGCCTTGCGGATGGTGAGGCCGTCGTTACAGAGGACCTGGATCATCTGATTGGACAGCACCGAGATATGCTCCGGGGTGCGGCCGTCAGGCAGGGTCAGAGAGAAACCAACCTGATCCTGAGCCTCTGCCAGAGTACCGTATGTAACAAAGGGATTGGGGATCTGAGCGGAGGGCTCAGTTTGAATGGAGATGGTGCCGCTGTCGCCGGTGATGGCATCCTCCTGGTTGCCCAGCAGGGCGTCAAAGAGAGCCAGTGGTACATAGGTGGTGCCATCCGCTGCGTAGGGCGGGCAGCCGAGGGAGAAGGGGGCACTCATGCCCACCATATCCTCCAGACTGGTGGTGATCACGTAGCGGTCCACCCCGAGCGTCACATCGGTGTGTACCTTGCCGGTGTCCACCCGGATCTGCTCTCCGGACCAGGTCACAGTGAAGCCAAGCTCTTCAGCCAGAGCACGGAGGGGAACCATCACGCTTCCCCGAATATCGGTATCGGCGCCGTTGACCTGGATTGCATAGCCGGAGGGGGAGGCGGTCTCGTCCACAGCGACGGGAGCGGCCAGAACAGGCAGACAGAGGGAGCCGGCCAGGGCCAGGGACAGCAGAGTGGGAACAAGCTTTTTCATAAAGATCTTCCTTTCCAGTGAATTGCGGAGAGGCTTTGCTCTCTCGTTGTGACACCCTAAATACAACCGGGCAAAAAGAAATGTTGCAAGACAATAAGAAATGTCCGCTGCTGTAGGCAGCGGACATTTGGAAGGTCAAGGGGGCAGATGGAAGATTCGGGCCCGCCGGTGGGAAGACAGCACCGATTGAAATCTGTAACCAGCGGCAGAAGAGAGACAGCCGATAGGGCAACAGGATCAAGGCATCTGCTCCCACCGGCAGCCACGGGCCTGTCCTGTGATGGTGCCCAGGCAGTCCAGATGATCTTCCTCCGTCACCTGGAGGTCGGGATAAGCCAGACTGGGGGCCAGCAGCCGCGTGACGCCCCTGCGGCGGCAGAGCCGCCGGAGAAGGACTTCCTGATTATAGAGATATACGCCGTATTCCTGCGCGTTAGGAGGGCGCTGGGCGCACAACAGAACGGCGCCGGAGGGGTACACCGGTTCCATGCTGCCGTCGTTAAGAAGGACTGCAAAGTCCGCTTCCCGGGCGGCTTCATCCACTTCCGGGATCAGGACGGCCCGGACCGGCGGGGCGCCGGTGGCACCAGTGGTATAACAGAAGGTACGTTTTACCGATACGGTTCCGATGGATTTGACGCTGGCAGCGCTCATCAGAGCCAACATGACCCCAGCTGTTCGCCGGCGCTGGGGTTCCAGCCGCCGCAGCGCCAGCAGTAAACGCAGCTCCTCCGGAGAGAGCAGAACCACGCCGTCCTGGCTATTGGCAGTGACGCAGCATTCCGGAGGCAGCTCGTCATCCAACAGATAGCGGATAGGTACCCTCAGCACCCGGGTGATCCGATCCATAGGCCCAATCGCCGGATTTTTCGTCTGTCCCGACAAAATTTTATTCAGCGTACCTAAAGGTACGCCGGACAGGCGGGAGATATCCTCCGACGTCAAGTGGCGCAGTTTTTTTACATAAGCCAGCTTTTCCACCATCAGAGACATGGGCACACCTCCAGATAAACCCCCGACCGGATGCGGTCAAAACCTCCCGGTCGGTGGACAAAATAGTCTGTTGGCATTGACAATTTATGCGGAATACATTATATAGAGTATGCAGAGGGGCAAAAATACAAGATATAGAAACAGAGAGGAGAGAATGTGGAAAATTATTGCAATCAACAGTATAATACTTTTTAGTAGGGAAAAAGAGCGAAACGTGTCGTGAAACGGTGAAATTGTAACAAATATCAGAGAAAATGAGGAGAGAGGAAATCATGGGCAATCACAATATGGAGTATCGTGTATATCTGGATAGAGCTTCCCGCCCCCAGATGTATGGGATCCGGACTCACAACGGAATCTGTGTGGGACGGATTTCCACCGATTTTCAGGAAGTCAACCGGCTGGCCGAGTGCTGCAACAATGCCAGTCTGTCTCCGGTTCACCTTGCTGATGTTGTAGAAGATTTTCGACGCTCCTGAAGGGAAGAAAATGGATCCAAATACTTGACCGGCGCACCGGAATCCGGTAAACTGAGACCGGCAAACGGCAATCGAGTCAAGCAGAGTAAAAAGCCACCCGCCAGGGTGGCTTTTTCGTTGTGCTTAAAGGGGGAGAAGAAGCATGGAGCAAACGCAGAAAAAGTGCGGCCTGTCCCGCTTCTGGAAGCGGGAGCCGGTGCTGTGTATCGCTGCGGTATGCGCGGCGGCCTCCGTTTTCCTGAATCCGCCATCGGCGGACTATCTCAATTTTATCGACTGGCGGGTGCTCAGTCTGCTGTTCTGCCTGATGGCAGTAGTGGCTGGGTTGCAGGAGTGCGGCGTGTTTGCAGTACTGGCCCAGCGGCTGCTGGCCGGCGAGCGGCGGATGCGGTTTGTGACCCTGGCGCTGGTATTGCTGCCTTTCTTTGTGTCCATGCTGGTAACCAACGATGTGGCACTCATTACATTTGTGCCTTTTGCGGTGCTGGTGCTGGGACTCATTGGCCGGACGGAACGGCTGATCTACATTGTGGTGCTCCAGACCATTGCCGCCAATCTGGGGAGTATGGCCACCCCGGTGGGCAACCCTCAGAACCTGTATCTTTATGCCAACTATGAGCTGACTGCCGGTCAGTTCTTTGCCACCATGGTGCCCCTTACCCTGATCAGTCTGGCGGGGCTGGTGATTGCGGCCCTGTGTGTCAAACCGGAGGGGATTCGGGTCACCTTTTCGGAAAAAGCATCCATCCGCAGTCCTGGGCGGTTGGGACTAATGGTGGGACTGTTTGTGCTGTGCCTGCTCTCGGTGTTCCGGGTGCTGCCCTATCCGGCCCTGCTGGCTGTGGTGGTGTCAGGGATGCTGATCTTTGACCGTCCCCTGTTTCGAAAAGTGGACTACGGCCTGCTGGCTACCTTCTTTTGCTTCTTCCTTTTTGCGGGCAATGTGGGAGCCTGCGCCCCCGTACGGGAGGCACTGACGGCGGTAATGGAGCAGAACACTGCCCTGGCCTCCGGCGTTACCAGCCAGGTCATCAGCAATGTGCCGGCAGCGGTGCTGCTGTCCAACTTTACCACCGACTGGCATGGTTTGCTTGTCGGCACCAACATCGGCGGTCTGGGTACTCCCATTGCCTCCCTGGCCAGCCTGATCTCCATGAAAGCCTATCTCAAGTCCCCCGGCGCCAGTGCCGGCCGCTATCTGCTGGCGTTTACCCTGGCCAATGTGGCAGCCCTTGCCATTTTGGCGGGCAGCGTCATGCTGATGGGGCTAATTTTTCCCGGATAAGCGAATTTTGAGCCCAATATGAGCGGATTGCGGCTTGTATTTGACGAAAAACCATAGTATAATAATATACTGCTTCTTTTGCGTATTACGGCGGGCCGGGGGAACCGGCAGCCTTGTTGGCCGGATCACCGGACCCGGCCTATATTCCATTAGAGAGGGTTCGGCATGACATGAATCGTACGTTGGAACATATCCTTCCCCGGGTGCAGAAGCCTGCACGCTATACCGGCGGTGAGTATAACGCGGTGGTGAAGGACCGGCGCCAAGTGGATGTGCGCTATGCGCTCTGCTTCCCGGATACCTATGAGATCGGAATGTCCAATCTGGGTATGCGTATCCTTTATGGGGTCATGAACCAGATGGACGGCGTCTGGTGCGAGCGGGTGTTCGCGCCCTGGGGCGATATGGAGGAGGAAATGCGCCGGGAGGGCATCCTGCTCTATGGCCTGGAGAGCGGCGACTCCATCGCGGATTTTGACCTGATTGGGTTCTCCCTGGGCTATGAGATGGCATATACCAATGTGCTCAATATGCTGGATCTGGCCGGACTGCCCCTGCGCTCCGAGGAGCGCTACGGCCTGTCTCCCATTGTGATCGCCGGCGGCACCTGCGCCTACAATCCGGAGCCCCTGGCTCCATTCGTGGACATTTTTGTGCTGGGTGAGGGCGAGGACGTCAGCGTGGAGATCATTCAGCTCTATCGTAAGGCCCGGGAGGAGTGCTGGAGCAAGGATGAATTCCTGGCTGCCGCCGCTCAGATCCCCGGCCTGTATGTGCCCTCCCTCTATGAGGTATCTTACCGTTCTGACGGCACCCTGGAGCGGGTGACCACCCGTGAGGGCGCCCCTGCTGTGGTGACCAAGCGGATCGTTCAGGACTTTGATAAGAGCTACTTCCCCGTGAAGACCATTGTGCCCTCCACCGAGATCGTCCATGACCGGGTGATGTTGGAGCTGTTCCGGGGCTGTATCCGGGGCTGCCGGTTCTGCCAGGCGGGCTATGCCTACCGGCCGGTCCGGTCCCGTGACCCGGAGATCCTGCTGAAGCAGGGTATTGAGGCCTGCAAGGACTCCGGCTATCAGGAGATGACTTTGTCCTCACTGTCCACCAGCGATTACCGTCCTTTGGAGCACCTGTGCGACGGGCTGCTGGACTGGTGTGAGCCCAACCGGGTGTCCCTGTCCCTGCCCTCTCTGCGGGCGGACAACTTCTCCCTGGGGCTGATGGAGCGGGTGCAGCACGTCCGTAAGTCAGGACTCACCTTCGCCCCTGAGGCGGGCACCCAGCGTCTGCGGGACGCCATCAACAAGAACGTTACCGAGGAGGACCTGCTGCGGTCCTGCCGTACCGCCTTTTCCGGCGGCTGGTCCAGCGTAAAGCTCTACTTCATGCTGGGCCTGCCCACCGAGACTGACGAGGATGTGCTGGGCATTGCCGACCTGGCGGAGAAGGTATATAAGACCTGGAAGGAGGTCACCCCCAACCCCAGGCGGGGCGTGACCATCACCGTGTCCACCGCCTGGTTCGTGCCCAAGCCCCACACCGCCTTCCAGTGGGAGCCTCAGATCACCATGGAGGAGTATCAGCGCCGGGTGAAGCTGCTGCGGGAGCATATGAAGGGCCGGTCCATCAAGTACAACTGGCACGATTCCCAGACCAGCTTCCTGGAAGCGGTCTTTGCCCGGGGCGACCGGAAGGTGGCCGACGTCATTGAGACCGCCTGGCGGCAGGGCGCCAAGTTTGACGCCTGGAGCGAGTATTTTGACTTTGATCGCTGGCTGGCCGCCTTTGAGGCCTGCGGCGTGGACCCCGCTTTTTATGCCAATCGGACCCGTGAGAAGGACGAGCTGCTGCCCTGGGATGTGACCAGCGTGGGCGTGACCAAGCACTTCCTGTGGCGGGAGCGGGAGCGGGCCTATGAGGCGGTCATTACCCCCGACTGCCGGGTCCAGTGCACCGGCTGCGGGGCCAATCAGCTCTATCCGGGAGGGAAATGTGATGCATAGACTGGCATTTAGCAAGGCGGATACCGCCAAATTCATTTCCCACCTGGATCTGATGCGTACCTTCCAGCGGTCTTTCCTGCGGGCGGGTATCCACATTAAGCACACCGAGGGTTTTAATCCTCACGCCTTCGTCTCTATCCCTCTGCCCCTGTCGGTGGGCTACTCCAGCAGCTGTGAAGTGCTGGAGTGTCAGGTGCTGGATACGCCCCTGGAGGAAGTTCCCCAGCGGATGAACGCCGCCCTGCCCGCCGGTATCACCGTCCAGCGGTGCTATGAGGGCGTACGGCCGGTGAAGGAGCTGTACTACGTCAACTATATCGTCACCCTGGAGTATGAGGCCGGAGCTCCCTTTGGGGCGGAATCCGCCATCCGGGGCCTGCTCAGCCGGGACAGCCTGGTGATGGAAAAAAAGAGCAAGAAGGCCAAGGCCGGCAAGGTGGAGGTGGATCTGATCCCCCTCATTGCCAAGGCGACCGTGGAGGAGCGGCGGGACACCATCGCTCTGGACCTGATCCTGAAGGCCCAGAATCCGGGCCTGAATCCCGAGCTCATCGTGTCGGCCATCCGTACCTACTGTCCCGACGCCGCCCCCGATTATGCGGTGTTCCACCGCCGGGCAGTTCTGGATGAGCAGTTCCAGCCTTGGGAGTAATTGTATCAAAAGGGAAGGGACTTTCCGCGCTTGGGCGGAAAGTCCCTTTTTTGAAGGAGGAAGAATTGACAAAGAGTATGGGCCGGGACTACAATGAGGCCTGTTGTACCGGGCATACTGTGCCGGTGCGGAAATCCCTGAAGCGAGGCGAAGATATCAATGAAAATACTGTGTCAATTTGGTGTGATCTTCGGGGTATGCTGGGTGAGCCAGATCCTGGAGCGCCTGCTGCCCTTTCCTTTTCCGGCCAGCGTGATCGGTATGGTGCTGCTCTTTGTGCTGCTGGCTGCCGGCGTGCTGAAGCTGGAGCACGTCCGGGAGAAGGCTGACTTCCTGCTGGCCAACATGGCCTTCTTTTTTCTGCCGGCCGGTGTCAGCGTCATGAACTACTTTGATGTATTGAGCAGTGCGTTGGTACCCCTGCTGGTGATCTGTCTGGTGACCACAGTGCTGGTATTCGGCGCCACCGCGTTGAGCATCAAGCTGACCCTGCGGCTGATGGGAAGGGGGAAGAGTCATGGTTGAGTGGACCAATTCTCCTTTCTTCGGGGTTGCCATTAGTGTATTGGCCTTTTGGATCGGCGTCAAGATCCAGAAAAAGACGGGCCTGGTGGTATGCAATCCACTGCTCATCGGCGTGATTCTGGTGATTGGCCTGCTGCTGGCGTTGGGGATTCCCTACGAGTACTATGACCAGGGTGGCAGCCTCATCAATCTGTTCCTCTCTCCCGCCACTGCCTGTCTGGCCGTGGCCATCTATAGCAAAGTGCGGCTGCTGAAGGAGAACTGGCTGCCCATTCTGGTGGGCTGCGTGGTGGGCTCCCTGGTGTCTATGGGGAGCATTCTGGGACTGTGCCGCCTCTTTGGGCTGGATCAGGCCATGACGGCCTCCCTGCTGCCCAAGTCGGTGACGACCCCCATTGCGGTCAGCGTAGCCCAGGCCCACGGCGGAATTCCCTCCATCACCGTGGTGGCGGTGATCCTCACCGGCATTCTGGGCAGCATCCTGGCCCCCCTGCTGATCCGGCTGTTCCAGGTGAAAGACCCCATTGCTGCTGGACTGTCCATCGGGGCTTGCTCCCATGCTGTGGGTACCTCCAAGGCCCTGGAACTGGGCGAGACTGAGGGTGCTATGAGCGGTTTGGCTATTGGGGTATGCGGCCTGGTTACCGTGATCTTTTCCCTTATGATACTGTAAAAAGATGTGCGGCACAGCGCCCGACGATCACACAGCCGCTCTTTTCTGCAAGCGCCTGGAGCACCTTTATCTGCTGTAAAAAAGCATACTCCGAAGCGGAGAACGACGGCTGGCCATCCGGTGAAAAGTCATTTAGTAACTGGTTGCCGCTTTCCGTGCATTTCCCTGCTGCTTTATAATACATTCTGTATAGACCGAGCAGTGAATGTACTATTGTTAAATTTTATTTTACATTGACTTTTTTCGATTTGGAGTATATACTGGAGTACAGTTCGAATATAATAGATTTGGAGGGAGGAGTACGATGCGCGACCACGCTGCGGATGCAAAGGTATTCAAAGCTTTCTGTGATGTGAACCGGCTGCAGATCTTGGAACTGCTGCGCAGCGGTGAGAAATGCTCCTGTGTCTTGCTGGAGGATTTGCACATCAGTCAATCCACCTTGTCCTATCACATGAAGATTTTGTGCGATTCGGGTATCGTGGTTGGCCGGGCGGAAGGCAAATGGACATACTACGGGATCAGTGATGAAGGCAGCGCATACGCTAAAGAACTGTTGCAGATGCTGACCAGAAGGAATACTTGCGGCAGCAGTGACTGCGTCTGCCGGACATAAAAGCCATCGGTGGGACGATGGCTTTTATTCAAAAGATTAAATCGAAAAAATTAGAACTGTTTGTCCGGAGAAAGGAGAACGCTTTATGGAAGTGATTCATACAATTTGGCTGTTCTTCCAGGATCAGATCCTTGGAATGAAATGGCTGAATGCCCTGATCGGTGATGCTCTGACTGCCATAGGTCTATCCCTTGACAGCGTCATCGGCGGGGGGCTGCAATTTTTTATCTATGACACCATTAAAATCTTTATTTTGCTCTCGGTACTGATCTTTGGCATTTCTTACATTCAGAGTTATTTTCCGCCGGAGCGCACCAAGAAGATTCTGGGGCGGTTTCACGGTATCGGCGCAAACTCAGCTGCGGCCCTGCTGGGTACAGTGACGCCTTTTTGCTCCTGCTCCTCTATTCCCATCTTTATGGGTTTTACCAGCGCGGGGCTGCCGGTGGGCGTGACCTTTTCCTTCCTGATTTCTTCCCCCATGGTTGATCTGGGTTCTCTGGTGCTTTTGATGAGCATTTTCGGCACCAAAGTTGCGGTCATCTATGTGGTCCTCGGTCTGGTGATCGCTGTTGTTGGCGGCACCTTGTTGGAAAGATTCAGGATGGAGCGTTATGTGGAGGATTTTATCAAAAACGCCCCGCACATGGACGCAGATGGTCAGGAGTTGACCTGCCGCGATCGGGTCTGGTTTGCCAAAGAACAGCTGCTGGGAACCATCAAGAAGGTTGCCCCTTATATCTTTATCGGTGTAGGTATCGGCGCCTTTATCCACAATGTGGTTCCCCAGGAGTGGGTGGAGATGGTTCTGGGCAGCGACAATCCTGTTGCCGTTATCCTGGCCACTCTGGTGGGCGTTCCTATGTATGCTGATATCTTTGGGACGATCCCTGTGGCGGAGAGCCTGCTGTTCAAGGGTGCCGGCCTGGGTACGATCCTGTCGTTTATGATGGCTGTTACCACTTTGAGTATTCCGTCCATGATCATGCTGAAAAAGGCGGTAAAGCCTAAACTGCTGGCTACCTTTATCGCCATTTGCACCGCGGGCATCATCATCGTGGGCTATTTTTTCAATGCGATCCAGTTCCTGCTGGTTTAGGAAACAAGAAGGATCCAGCGCCATGTGGATTTGGATGTTGCGGATTGGATGTGAACCAGTCTGCTTCACATTTATTTGATTTGGAGGTATTTGCAATGAGTCTGTTTGGTTTTAGCAAGAAGAAAGAAGAAAAAGTGCCTGCCTGTGCTTGTCAGTGCGGCTGCCCCACCGCCGAGGTGGATGTTTCCAAAGTTGTGAAAGGAGGGGACAGCACTGCCAATGACGTGCGCTCCATCAAGGTATTGGGTGCAGGCTGTGCCTCCTGCCATACCCTGCTGGAAAATACAAAAGAAGCTGTGAGGGGTATGGGCCTTGATGTAGAAGTGGAGTATGTGACCGACATGGCCAAGATTGTCGGCTATGGAGTCATGAGCGTTCCCGCTCTGGTGGTCAATGAGAGGGTGGTCACGATGGGCAAGGTTCTGAAAGCAAATGAGGTGGAAAACCTGCTGAGAAAAATCCATATCTGAGCAGAAGGCTTGCCCGTGTATGTATGTGGTTGCAGATTACGCTGTCAATCACGATAAGTGCGGAGATTGTGCTCCTCGCTGCGGTCGGCCCTCCCAGTGGATAAGCCATGGCTGGCACACAAAAATGGGATAGATGCCATAAGATGCAAAAACTATGCAGCTGGAATATTGTTTTCTATTAAAAACGGCATAAAATAGAAATGGATCCGTAAAAGCTGTATGGATTTGGAGCAGCAAAGGAGGTTTCGGCATACTTGCCTGAGCGGTCGGGAAGGCTTAAAGCATCTGTCGGAATCCGTTCAACATGGGAGGAATCGAAGTGACCAACGAAGAAATTATGAAGGTTGTAAAACCGGCAATTTGTGCCCAACTCAAAAGCCCGGCATCGGCGCAGTTCCCAGTTGATATGATATCCATCGTGGGAGATGAGACAAGAGGATACCATATAGCCGGTTTTGTAGACTCCCAGAATAGTTATGGGGCTATGATCAGAAATGACTTTACCGCCGATGTCGTGATCGAAAATGGATTCCCTGTCGTAAAAGCATCCACTGTGGCAGTTAAAGCCAACAAAGCGAGGGCGAAGGAGTTCGGGCTCAACTATCTGGCTATTACCATTTTTACGATTGCAGGGGGAGCCTTGCTGTATTTTATCATTTCCATGATGGTTGGACTATAAGATAAGGGGGACTCATGATGGCGTTTAAGAGGATGGAAGGCTTTGCGGGAAGTGTTCCTCAGGGATTTATTGACCGCAATGTTCAGACTTGTCCCCTGTGTGGAACGTCGGTTCCCCACTGGAGCATTGATCAGAAAATGCAGATGAAGTTGGAAGGGAATCTATACCTGTTCAAATGTGAACAGTGTGGCTGCATCCTCAGCTCCCCTGTTCCTGATGTAACCGGCTTTAACAAGACGATGCTTACGACGACCGGACTGCTGAAAAAGCTTTCTGGCAAGAAAAACGGAGTCATTTACATAAAGGTGCAGGATGCCGGCAGCAGCGGGATGACGGAATGTGTTGGCAAGGAGTATACGCTGCAGGAAATCAACCAAATGGCCGCAGAGAAAGGGAATGGCGGACAAGCGGAGCAGAAGTTTTATTAAAACGGAAAGAGAAAGCCTTGAAACTACAGTTTCAAGGCTTTCTCTTTTTAAACGTGAAGGCAAGGAAGCTTGCGGGGTCACAGGAACAGGCTGCTGCAGCCCTGAACCGCCAGGAACAGGACTCCGGCAGAGAGCAGGGGAGCGATCTTGCTTGCTGGTCCGGAGGCCAGACGCTGACAGATGGCGGTAAACAGGAAGGTCAGCACCATAAACGCAGCCCAGCTTACCAGGGCAAACCGGAGCAGCTCCTGACCGGACATCAGACCCGCCGCCAGAGGCAGCAGAACGAACGTCAGTGCGCTGAGCAGCGCTGTCACAGGCCAGCTGCGACGCTCCACCGGCTTCCCGGAATAATACTCCAGGATCAGGGCCACCAGGGAGATCCCGCTGACCAGCATCAGATCCAGCTGAGGAAGAATGGCGGCGGGAGAATAGGCCTGCACTGCCAGGTAGCCCAGAAATACCAGGCCTGCCACCAAAGCCAGGAAGGTATTCAGACGATAGGTATTTTTCATCACATCAACCTCCCCATTCGGTGGCGCTGGAGCCAATATCCGCGCCGGTTACAAAGGCACTGGCTGAGGTAACAGCCTTGGCCACCCCCTTGGAGGTAACGGTGGCGCCGGTGAGGGCGTCCACATTTTCGCCTACGGTAAAGGTGGTGCCATTCCAGAGGAACTGAGACAGGAAGGATACGTCGGAGAGGGCCTCCATGCCAAGCCCGTAGGTCTCCTGCATATCCCGCACCACCAGACCGGCAATGGTGCCGTCCAGATTGACGCCTACCAGCATGGTGATATCGCCGGCATATCCGGCGGTGACCGTTTCGATCACATAGCCGTTATCCGCCTTGTAGACCGCGGAGATAGCCTCGTCCTCGCCGGTGTACTCTTCCTGGACAAAGGACTCTGCGCCGGGCAGAAGGGTGGAGAGGATGGACTGCAGCTCCTGCTCCTTGTTTTCCTGAGCAATGGGGGAGAGCACGGTGGTGCCCAGGAACAAAACCAGGGCGGCGATGAGAAGGGCAGCCACAGGCTGGATCAACTGTTTTATGTTCACTGTACGCCGCCTCCTTTCACAGTGCCAAAGCGCTTGGGGGGTGTGAGCCGGTCCAGGCTCCAGGCACAGGCGTTCATCAGCAGGATGGCATAGGTGACCCCTTCCGGGAAAAGTCCGTAGCAGCGGAAGCAGACGGTGAGTACGCCGCATCCCACGCCGTAGATCAGCTGGCCCTTGGGGGTAACAGGGGAGGTGGCATAGTCCGTGGCCATAAAGAAGGCGCCCAGCAGCACGCCGCCGCCCATCAGGCTGTAGAGCATCCACAGGACGGGATCCTGGCCTTTGGAGAAGATCAGGGTAAGCAGTGCCACAGCGCCCAGGTAGGCCGCCGGAATGCGCCAGGAGATCACCTTACGGAGCAGCAGGTATCCGCCGCCCAGCAGCAGGGCCAGGGCGGACACCTCGCCGATACAGCCGCCCATATTTCCCAGAAATACATCCAGCAGGGACTCCGTAGGCAGCGCGGGCATCTGCATATGGTGCAGAGGAGTGGCGGAGGATACGATGTCCACTGAGACCGACAGCGGGTCCAGGGCGGTACCAGGCGCCGCATAGCGGACCATCCAGCTGGGCCAGAACAGGACCAGGAAAGCCCGGGCAGCCAGGGCAGGGTTAAAGATGTTCTGTCCCAGACCGCCGATCAGCCCCTTGACCACCACAATGGCAAAGACACCGCCCAGAGCCGCCAGCCAGTAGGGGGCGGAGGCGGGGAGGGTCATAGCCAGCAGAACGCCGGTCACCGCTGCGGACAGGTCCGGCAGGGTGTTGCTCTGCCGGGTGACCATGCGGTAGAGCCACTCGGAGAGCAGGCAGGCCAGCACAGTGACCGCGGTAAGGACCAGGGCTCTGATACCAAAGAACCACACACCGGCCACAAGGGCGGGAATCAGCGCGATCAGCACCGCGCCCATCAGACGGCTGGTACGGGACCCGCTGTGAATGTGGGGAGAGGATGTTACAAGCAGTTTCATGCTTTCTTTGCCTCCTTCAGCTGCTGTTTGCCCGCACGGAACCGCTCCACCAGCGGGAGCTGTGCCGGGCAGGTGTAGCTGCAGCTTCCGCACTCGATACAGTCCGTCAAATGCAGCTTCTCAAGTTCCTTCCAGTTCCCGGCCTGTTCAAAGCGGTACAGGTACAGCGGCTGCAGGTGCATGGGGCAAACGGACACGCACTTGGCGCAGCGGATGCAGGTCTGGGTTTTGGTCTGGGGAACTGTGGCTTTCAGGCACAGAATGGCGTTGGTGCCCTTCAGAACCGGCACGGCCAGGTCCTTTTGGGCAAGGCCCATCATAGGACCGCCGGACAGCACTTTTTGGGTGTCCTCCGCCATGCCGCCGGCAGCGTCAATGGCCTGACCGAAGGTGGCACCAATGCGGAAAATCATATTCTTGGGCGCCACAGCTCCGTCGCCGGTGACCGTCACAATGCGGCGGGTGACCGGCTTGCCCTCGTATACCGCCTGATAGACGGCGGCAGCGGTGGCTGCGTTGAACACGGCGCAGCCCACGGCGGCGGGCAGCTTGCCCGGAGGGACCTGCCGGCTGGTTACGGCCTGGATCAGCTGCTTCTCGGCGCCCTGGGGGTAGCGGGTGGGCAGTACCCGCAATTCGATGGATGAGTCCTTGGGCAGGGCGTCCCTCAGAATGCGGATGGCCTCCTGCTTGTTGTCCTCAATGGCGATCACCGTATGCTTGGGTGTGAGGGTATGAATCAGGGTCTCCGTTCCCCGGATCACCTGCTCGGGATAAGTACAGATGAGGGTATCGTCCGCCGTAATATACGGCTCGCACTCACAGGCATTGATGATCACATAGTCCACCTGGCCCAGTGCGGAGAAGGCCTTCACGTCTGTGGGGAATGCGGCGCCGCCCATGCCCACGATGCCTGCATCCCGGATGATGCGGAGGATCTCTTCTCCGGAGAGGTCATGGTGGGCCAGATGGGGCTTTAAGGTGTCGTCCGGTGTATCTGTGTAGTCATTTTCGATCACCACGGACAGCGCTTCGCTGCCGCCGGGGTGGGGACGGGGCTCCACAGCCACCACTTTGCCTGAGACAGAGGCATGGATGGGGGCGCAGATCCCTTCCCCGTCGCCGATCTTTTGTCCCATTTTGACCTGATCGCCGACTTTGACCACAGGGGTGCAGGCTGCGCCGATATGCTGGACCATGGGCAGGACGACCTGCGCCGGCAGGGGTGCGGGAATGGGGGATGCACCCCGGGAGAGAGCTTTATGTCCCTCTGGGTGGATACCACCCCAAAACAATTTTCTCATTCTTTCCACCTCGATGATATGAGCGCTTTGGCTATACGCGGATATACGCCTGAAATCCGGGGCTGTACAGGATGGTTCCGTCCTGACGCACCCACATGGCCTCTGCCTGGAAGGCGTCCAGCAGGGCCTGTCCCGCCTTCTGGGGCAGGGTAAAAAGGGCGGTGGAGAGGGCGTCCGCCACACCGGAATCCCGACACAGAATGGTGACCGAGCGCCAGTGACCGGCAGGATAGTTGGTGTCAGGATCTATGATATGGTGGTATGGAACGCCGTCCACGGTAAAATACCGCTGATAATCTCCGCTGGTGACCACAGAGACATCTTCCACATAGATGGTATGGAGATATTGATCCGGATCTTCCGGGGCCTGAATGCCCACCACCCACGGATGGCCGCTTTCCGGCTTTGGGCCGGTGGGACAGACATTTCCGCCCACGCTGATGAGCAATCCAGAGGGGGTGTTCCGGCAGACCTGCTCCACCGCATAGCCTTTGGCAATGGCGCCAACATCCAGTTTGACCTCCGGGTCAGACAGGAAAACGGTGCGTTTTTCCACGTCGATCTGGATGCTGTCGAGATCCGTGTGGGCTGCGGCCTGTTCCAGGGCAGCCTGGTCCGGCAGTGCCGCCCGGCTGGGGTCGGCTATGCCGGTTTCCCGGGCATCATGCCACAGGCGGAGTACGCTGCCCATGGCGATGTTGACCCTGCCTTCTGTCTGGGTATACAGCTCCTTGCTGAACAACAGCAGGTCAATGATCCGCTGATCCACCTTGATGGGGTGTTCCCAGCCGTGATCGTTGATGGTCTTGATGTTGTTGATTCCCTCGTACTCGTTGTAAATGTCATAGAGCTGATGATATTCCAGCAGTTCATCATGGAAGGCCTGGGCCGTGTCGGTAAAGGCCTCCTCGGTTTCGGCATATCCCACGATGGTGGTGACGGTATCAAACAGGGTCAGAAATGTGGCCTCATAGCGGTTCAGTCCAGTGTCGTCAGACTTTGCGGGGGCTGCTGCGCACCCGCAGAGCAGAACCAGCAGGAGGATCAAAGTGGCCGTTCGCTTCATATAACCTCTACTTTCCAAATGACAGGGGTATCAAGCTGCTGCCTGAAGAAAAACTCAGGCGGCGGCTTTTGCAATCAGGGCCTGGAACTCCCCGATGGCGATGGTGACCGAGGCGGCCAGGTCTGCGTCGGCGGCAGCGCCCTTTTCGGTCACGGCGATCCCCGCCACCTGGTTCAGGGTCTTGCCGGTCACATACGCGCAGAAGGCAGCCACCTGCTCATTCCATTCCTTGCCGATGGGGCTGATCTGGCCCATGCCGTAGTTGTCGCCCAGCTCATTTTTGGTGGGCGGCGCCGCGGTCAGGTCGGTGGTGATCACGCCGGCAGCATCAAAGTCCACATTGGCCTGGACAGCGTCGATGTAGCAGCTGGTGATCACGTCGCCGCTCAGGGTAACGGCGGCCACAGTGGCGGAGGTCTGGACCTGGCCGGGCTCCTCAGCGGTGGCGCTCTTGCTGTTGGCAATGTTGGTGGAGGTGGTCAGAACCAGACGATCTCCCTGCATGGCGCCAAGATGAGTGGCGTTGGAAACCGCCTGCTCAATGGCGTCCAGATAGCCGGCGATGGAGACGGTAACGGAGGCGGCCAGATCCGCGTCGGAGGCCTTGCCCTCCTCGGTCACGGCGATGCCCTTGATCTCCTCCACCGTCTTGCCCTCTACGTAATCGGCCAGAGCCTGAACCTGTTCGTTCCACTCCTTGCCGATGGAACTGACCTGGCCCATACCGTAATTGCTGCCCAGCTCGTTTTTGGAGGGCACCTGGGCGGTCAGGTCGGCAGTCAGGGTTCCGGTGGCGTCAAAGGAGGCCTTTGCCTGGATGGAGTCGATCACGCAGGAGTCGATGACCCCTTCGTCGGTCACAGTGACCGCCACCAGTTCGACGTTGGCCTGGCTGTATCCATCCTCGCCGTCGGCGGCATTTTTGCTGCTGGACAAGCTGGTGCCCAGATAGAGGCCGGTTTTGACCGCGGCATCCGATGTACCTTGCGTGTGTTCCGGAACCGGTTCGGTGACGGCGGGCGCAGATTCCTCAGGCTGGGGGACAGCCACCACCGCCGTGCTGCCGCAGGCGGACAGTGCGCCCATGGTCAGCGTACCGGACAGGATCAGTGCAAGCAGTTTCTTCATTTGTGGTACCTCCTGAATTATGATTCGGTGTGATGTATCTGCTTCATTTCAAAGTGAATGAGAAATGATAACAGCGCACGCAAAAGGATGACCGCCCCCAATACCATCAGCTCATTGAGCTCATGCACCAGGACGGTTTTCAAGATCTCGGCGGCCATTTTGAATTCCAGACTGATGGCCAGCCCGTTGGCCAGGGCAAACTTGACGTCTGACCCGGAGTGGGTGATAAGCCCTTTCAGGTAACGGATAAACGCGCCGGTGGCCGAGACGACCACTACGAAGATGCCCATGATCTCCAGAATTGCGATGATGGTGGGCAGTGCGGTTTCAATCAAATTCTCCAGCATAGGAAACCTCCATGTTTGATACCAAGGGCAGCTGCGCCGCGATCAGGTCCTGACCGGTCTGGTGGGCCGCGGCGATGGGAACCAGGCATACGGCCGGAACATCATCCCGGCACAGAGCCGGTCGAACTGTTTTGCGTGTTTCTCTCATTTCACTGGCCTCTGCGTTTACGCATGACATTCAGCGCCACAAACTGGCCCAGCAATTCCACGGTACCGGCTGTCCCCAAAAGGCTGCTGTTGACCGTCAGATCGTACCGGTCCAGATTGGCCCATTTTTCTCCGGTGTAGAATCCGTACAGCCGGGACCGCTCCCGGTCCTGATAGAGGGCCTCGCGCTGGGCCTGTTCTCTGGAGAGGTGATGCTCCGCCATGATCCGCTGGAGGCGATGCTCCATGTCACAGTGGATAAAGATACGCATGAGGCCTTCCCGCCCAGCCAGTGCATGGTCGGCGCAAAAACCCACCATGACGCATGGACCGGTATCGGCCAGCAGAAGGATCTCTTCCCGCCAGTCCCCGGTTTGTGTGTGGGGCAGGGCGTCCACGTTGTAGTAGGGAATATCCAGATGTTTGGCCAGCCGCTGGCCGATCTCCCGGCCGCCGCTGCCGTACTTTCGTGCGATCGTTATAATCATCTGACTGCTCCACTTCGTGACAAGAATGAGTTTGTCAAAATTATAACAATCCCTGCTTAATGGGGAATTACTGTACCCTTAATATTTGTTAAGGAAAGAGGATGGATGCTTCCCAACGGAAAAACATCCATCCTCTTGCTTATGATATGCTGTTATGGCTGTGTCCATCCTCCTGGGCGGGGAGGGGCAGACGAACGGTGAATGTGGTTCCCTGTCCCAATTCGCTGTGGACGCAGACAGTACCGTGGTGTTCCTCTACGACCTGCTGCACAATGGCCAGACCCAGCCCGGTTCCTTTTCCTCGTTCCTTGGTGGTAAAGAAGGGCTCAAAGATCGTTTCCAGCAGCGAGGGGGCGATTCCCGGGCCTGTATCGGCCACATGGAAGCAGATCCAGTCATCCTCCTGTTCAGTTGTGGCGGTAAGGGTCCCGCCGTCTGTCTCCATGGCCTGGTAAGCGTTCAAAATCAGGTTGAGCAGCATTTGGGACAGCTGGATCTCATTGCCGTGCACCCAGAGGTGCCGGCACTGAAGCTTGCTGCTGACCTGTACCTTGGGCGGTTTCGCCGGCGCGGCGATCTCCAGAACACGCAGCACCAGATCATCCGGCGAGACATACTGAAAAGTGAGGGGGGTATTTTTGCGGGAGAGGTCTGAGAGGCGGGAGATAATGGTCTTTGCCTTTCTGGAAGCCTCGTAAATTTCCAGTACATTGTCATAGGTCTCTTCGGCGTCAGGCGGCAGTTTTTCCAGAACCAGAATGGAGTAACCCATAATGGGGGTCAGAAGGTTGTTGAATTCATGGGCAATGCTGGAGGTCAGGGTGCCAATGATCTCCAGCCGCTGATGGTGGGCCAGAGCCTGGGACTTTTTTGTGACCGCCTCCAGGGCGAGATTTTGTTCCCGCAGCATGATCACTTCCTGCTGGGTCCGCGCATTGCGCCGGGCTACCAGCAGGATGGAGCCAGCCAACAGTAAAATTCCGAGTATGATCATGCTGCTGTAGGCGGCAAGCCGTATGGCGGACATATGGATGGGACGTTTGATGGTTTCATAATTGAGGGAGGCCCCCACTGCAAACACACCATTGTTTCCGGCGGCCGGAATGGCTGCCATGCGCGCCGTATAAGCTTTTGCATCTTTGCTGGTCTGAGCCTGGTAGAAAAGAGATACATCTTCCCCGCGGCTTTGGCAGTTCAGAAGCGCATTTAACTCGTCCTGATCGATCACGCCCTCCCGATCATTCTGGACAAGTGAGGCCGCGGGGCCTTCTTCCGTTTGATATAAGAGTGTGTGTCCCCCTGCGTCCAGAAGCAGAATACGGTCTTGGGTACCGACGATCAGATTTCCCGCCACAGCCTGATAAAATTCCGTAAGCTCGATCAGTACGGCGTATCGCAGATCGCTTTGGATGCTTTTCTGGAAGGAGAGGTAGATCGTTCCTGACGCATCGACGCAGGGGCGGATATCGACGTCTCCCTCCAGACCGGCATTTGGCGGAAACACATAGTCTGTTTTTCCGCGGGAGGAGTAAAGAATGGTTCCGTTGTCGATACACAGGATGTCGTATGTCAAGGGATGCTCTGAAAGGATGGTTGCCTCGATTTGCAAAGCAATTTCTTCCATGCTTCCAGTGTTCCGATAAGCAGTCTCCGCCTCTTCCAGTCCGTCGCGCTGCAGCGTGTGCTTCAGATCCCGGGAAAATTGCTGAATATAGCTGGTGATACTGCGGTCCACCGAGCGGGACAACCCCAAAAGCTGCCGGTCTTCGTTTTGGATCATCATATTTTCGTATTGGTGGAAAACACGAAATACCATAAAAATTCCGGCAAATATGAGGGCGAAAGCCAGCAATATAATCATCAGGAATTTGCGCTCCAGTTTGATGGGCGGTTTCAAGTAAATTCTCCCCTTGCCAAACATATACTCGTCTTTTATACTGGATATCATACTGGAAGAAGCAAGCTGTGTAAAGGGGGATGCACCTTGGCGGATCTTGTACTCATTGTTGATGACGACAGAGCTGTTCTTACCATGCTGTATAAAGTGATCAGCAGCAACGGCATTCAGGCGGATACCGCCGATTCCGGGGAACAGTGCCTTGAGATGCTGGCAAAGAAAAAGTACGACCTGCTTTTGCTGGATATCAATCTGTCCGGTATGGATGGGTTTCAGGTGATCCAGCATATCCGGCGCAACGGAGGCAAGATCCCCATTATGATCGTCAGCGGACGCAAAGAGGATTATGATACCCTCTATGGTCTGGATATTGGTGCAGACGACTATATCACAAAACCCCTCAATCCGGTTACCCTTGCAGCAAAGGTAAAAGCGCTGATCCGCCGCAGCCGGGGGAATCTGCCCGGAGCGGATCAGATCATTACCGCCGGCCCCTTTCAGTATAATACCAGCACGCTCCGTTTCTATAAAAACGGAGAAGAGGTGGTTCTCTCCTCCAAGGAAAACGCCATGATCAAGCTGTTTATGGACAATGTGAATCATATTTTTTCCAAGGATATGATCTACGACCTGGTATGGGGGTCGGCTATCATTGACGAAAATGCCATTATGGTTTATATCAACCGAATCCGCGCAAAGATCGAAGAAAACCCATCCAAGCCCCAATATATCCAGACGGTCCGTGGACTGGGCTACCGCTTTGTAGTTCCATAAAGGACAGAATCATATAAGCTGGCCATCTGTGCTGAATGGACGGGACGTCCAGCAATGTATTTTGGAGGAAGGAATTTGTCTGGAGCTGGGCGTTATTGTGGAAGAAAAGGAGAGGCGGCAAGAGTGCAGGCTTGCAATTCAGCTGAAAGTAGCATATAATAAAGACCGATTCAAGGACCAGCGACATTGGTCGGCTGGTTTTGGAAAGACAGATTATGTCATAAGGGAGTGATATGCGCCGTGAGCGGTGACCCTCTGAGTCGAGAATGCAACACAACTGGCACGGCGTATTGGATCGGCGTTTGACCGGCATGACCGGGAGCGCCCGCACGCCTGTGCCCTTTTTCGGTCCGTTGGTATAAGTGGAGCGGATCGGCGAGACAATAGGTGTGCGGGGATTTTTATGCCTTTTTGGTCCCTGCGCCCAGAAAGGCGTGAGTTAATTGCTTTCCATTCACAAGACCATCAATGGGAAAATGACCAAGCTGGATGCCGTGCAGGACGGCTGCTGGGTCAACCTGACCTATCCCAGCGAGGATGAGCTGAATACGGTAGCGGTAACCCTGGGCGTGGAGCCCTCTTTCCTGCGGGCCGCGCTGGACGAAGAAGAGACCTCCCGTATTGATACCGAAGAGGGGCAGACCCTCATTATCATTGACGCTCCCTCGGTGGAGAAGGACGACGCGGTGGTGTATTCCACCCTGCCTTTGGGCATCATCGTCACTGAGAAGCACATCATTACCGTTTGCCTGAAAGAGACCTCTATTCTGAAGGATTTCCAGGACGGGCTGGTACGCAATGCGGATACCCAGAAGCGGACCCAGTTCATCCTCTATATGCTGCTTCAGGTGGCTAAACGCTTCCTGCAATACCTGAAGCAGATCGACAAGATCTACAACTACATGGAGCGTCAGCTTTACAAGTCCCAGCGGAACAAGGAACTGATCCAGCTGCTGGACCTGGAAAAGTCACTGGTTTACTTTAATACCTCACTGAAAGCCAATGAGGTCACCCTGGAGAAGATCCTCCGCGGCCGCATCATTACCCTCTACGAAGAGGACCATGACCTGCTGGAGGACGTGCTTATCGAGGTACGCCAGGCTATTGAGATGGCCAATATTTATTCCTCCATTATTTCCGGCATGATGGACGCCTTTGCCTCCGTGATCTCCAACAACCTGAACGTGATCATGAAGGTGCTGACCTCCATCACGATCCTGCTGACCATCCCCAATATTTTCTTCAGCTTCTACGGTATGAATGTAGCCAATCTGCCCCTGGATCAGTTCTGGTGGTTCCCGCTGGTGCTGTCTCTGGGCGTGATTCTGGTGACTGGCATCATCCTGAAGAAGAAAGACCTGTTCTAAATTCCGACCCGCTGTCCGGCCTTGCCGCAGCGGGTCGGTCCATTATAGAAGAAAAATTTCAATGAAAAAATCGAGAGCGATTCATATTGTGGTAACATTTTTATGCCATAATAGTTAGCAATGAACTGATTGGCAAAGGGGTTGTCCCCTGGGTATGTGAAGAGAATGGAGGTTTTTCATGGCAAGCAATCCGAATTACTGCAATACTACGCCTGAACTTGAGCGCCTGGCGGCTTTGGCACAGGAAAACAGCTGCATTGATCCGGGCGATTTTGTCAAATATGATGTGAAGCGGGGCCTGCGTGACCTGAACGGCAAGGGCGTGCTTGCCGGACTGACTGAAGTCTCTGATATTGTAGCCAAAAAGGTTGTGGATGGACAGGAGATTCCCTGCGAAGGCAAGCTGTATTACCGCGGTGTGGACGTGGAGCAGTTGGTGGCAGGCGCTCTGAAGGAGGGCCGCTTCGGCTTTGAGGAGACAGCCTATCTGCTTTTGCTGGGCAAGCTGCCCACCAAGGAGGAGCTGGATGGCTTTTCCAAGCAGCTGTCCTATTATCGTTCCCTGCCCAACAACTTTGTGCGGGATGTGATCCTGAAGGCGCCCAGCCATGATATCATGAATTCCCTGGCCCGGAGTGTGCTCAATCTGGCCTCCTATGATGACCGGGCGGATGACATCTCCCTGCCCAATGTCATGCGCCAGTGTGTCCAGCTTATTGCCCTGTTCCCCATGCTCAGTGTCTATGGCTATCAAGCCTGGAACTATAAGAGCGGCAGCAGCCTGTACATCCACGCCCCCCGGCCGGAACTGTCGGCGGCGGAGAACATCCTCTCCCTGCTGCGGGCGGATTCTTCCTACTCCTTCTGGGAGGCCCATGTGTTGGATATTTGTCTGACACTCCATGCCGAGCACGGCGGCGGCAACAACTCCACCTTCACTACCCATGTGGTCACCTCCTCCGGTACCGATACCTATTCCTGTATGGCGGCGGCTCTGGCCTCTCTGAAGGGTCCCAAGCACGGCGGCGCCAACATCAAGGTGGTGCAGATGTTTGATGACATGAAAGAGACCGTGCGGGACTGGAAAGATGAGGACGAAGTACGTCATTACCTGCAGGCTCTGCTCAACAAGCAGGCCTTCGACAAGGCGGGCCTGATCTACGGCATGGGGCATGCGGTTTACTCTCTGTCCGATCCCCGTGCCAACCTGCTCCACTCCTTTGTGGAGAAGCTGTCCCGTGAGAAGGGCCGCAATGAGGAATATGAGCTCTATTCCCTGGTGGCCCGGCTGGGTCCCGAGGTCATCTCCGGAGAGCGGAAGATGTACAAGGGCGTATCCGCCAATGTGGACTTCTATTCCGGCTTTGTGTACCATATGCTGGATCTGCCTCTGGAGCTGTATACGCCTATCTTTGCCATGGCCCGTGTGGCTGGCTGGTCCGCCCACCGCATTGAGGAGCTTATCAATATGGGTAAGATCATCCGTCCTGCCTATAAGTATGTGGGCAGCCATACGGATTATGTGCCCATGGATCAGCGCTGAATGATAGAAAAAGTGCCGTCCTGAAGGACGGCACTTTTTTATGGGTAAAATTCACTTAAGGCTGTGAAGCGACCGCCTCGGCAACCCGGATGCCGTCCACAGCAGCGGAGGTGATGCCGCCGGCGTAACCAGCCCCCTCGCCGCAGGGGTAGAGCCCCCGGATGGCGGATTGGCAGTCTTCCCCCCGGAGGATGCGGACGGGGGAGGAGGAACGGGTCTCCACGCCGGTGAGCAGGCTGTCCGGCGCGGCGAAGCCGTGCAGCTTGCGGTCAAAGATGGGCAGCGCCCCCCGCAGGGTGTCGGTGACGTAATCGGGCAGGCAGCGGTCCAGTTCAGTGGGGGTGACGCCGGGACGGTAGGTCGGTTCCACAGTGCCCAGGGTTTTGGAGGTCTGCCGGGACAGGAAGTCCTTCACGGTCTGGGCAGGGGCGTGGTAAGTCCCGCCGCCCAACTGGAAGGCGGCCTCCTCCCAGTGTTGCTGGAAGGCAACTCCGGCCAGGGGATGGTCGGAGCCGAAGTCGGCTGGACCCACTCCCACCAGAAAACCGCCGTTGATGTTTTTTCCATCTCTGGCCCGATGGCTCATACCGTTGGTCACCAACCGCCCCTTTTCCGAGGCGGCAGCCACCACCTGGCCGCCGGGACAGACACAGAAGGTAAAAGCGGAGCGGCCGTTAGGAAGGTGGCAGGCCAGCTTATAGTCGGCAGCGGGCAGTTTCTCCCAAACCGGACCAAACTGGGCCAGAGAGACAGCGCTCTGGGGATGCTCAATGCGTACCCCGATGGCAAAGGGTTTCTGCTCCATGGGGACACCCGCCTCCAGCAGCATCTGGAAAGTGTCACGGGCAGAGTGGCCGGGGGAGAGGACAAGTGCGTCACAGGACAGGTCGTAGCTTCCCTGAGGGCCTTCCACCGTCAGCCCGGCCACTGCCACATCCCGGAGGATAAGGCCGGTGAGCTGATGGCCAAAGCGCACGTCGCAGCCCAGGCGGATCAGTTCCTGTCGTATGTTTTTCACCACGTCCCGCAGCACGTCGGTGCCGATGTGGGGTTTGTGCTGGTACAGAATATCCTCGGGAGCCCCTGCGCCCACCAGGGTGCGGAATACTGTGGAGATGCGGGGATCATGGGTGCCGGTGGTCAGCTTGCCGTCGGAAAAGGTGCCTGCCCCTCCCTCGCCGAACTGAACGTTGGAGGAGGGGTCCAATAAGCCGGTGGACCAGAACCGCTCTACGTCGTCAGTGCGCTCCTCCACCGGGCGGCCCCGCTCCAGCACAATGGGAGCCAGGCCGTTCCGGGCAAGGAAGAGGGCGGCAAAAAGCCCGGCGGGGCCCATGCCTACCACCACCGGCGGCAGGGAAGAGGTCCGCCGCACGGTTGGGAAAACATAGGGGGCGCTCTGGTGGAGAGAGACGTTTTTGTCCCGGCACCGGGCCATGACCTTGCCTTCGTCGGCCACGGTTGCATCCACCGTGCAGACGTAGTGGACGTCGCTCTTTTTCCGGGCGTCAATGGACTGCCGGGCCAAAGACAGCCCGGTGATGACCTCTGGTTTAACGCCAAGAATGCGGGCGGCCTTTTTTTTCAGCTGGCCTTGGCTGCCGTCAAGGGGCAGGGAGATATTTTGGATGCGGAGCATAGAGTAGTCCTCGTATTTCTCAGAATGCTGGTATTATATCATAAATAAAGAAAAATGGCATCCATCCGTTGTAAAGGATGGGTGCCATTTTTGTTTCAAGTTTAGTAGGACACGCCCTGCCAGATCATAGCGTCGGCCAGCCCCAACCTGCGGGGCAGGTTGGGGACCCCATGATTGGAGCTGCTCGGGCGGAATGAATCCGCCCGGCATTAAGGTTTTGCCTGCCGGTAAAACGCTTGTACGGCGCTTGCGCGCCGCCCCATCTTTGATGGGGCCCCGGTGGCCGACGAAAAAGGAGGGACGCGGCGCTGCCGCGTCCCTCCTTGGAAAGTCAGCATAAGGGGGCGTTGCTTAGTAGGACACGCCCTGCCAGATCATAGCGTCGGCCACCTTCATGAAGCCGGCGATGTTGGCGCCCGCCACCAGGTTGCCGGGCATACCGTACTCCTCGGCAGCCTTGGCAGCATTGTGGTAGATGTTGGTCATAATGTCGTGGAGCTTCTGGTCCACTTCCTCAAAGGTCCAGCTCAGGCGCATGGAGTTCTGGCTCATCTCCAGACCGGAAGTAGCCACGCCGCCAGCGTTGGAAGCCTTGGCGGGGGCAAAGAGCACGCCGTGCTCCTGGAACCAGGCAACCGCCTCGGGAGTGGAGGGCATATTGGCGCCCTCGGCCACGGCAAAGCAGCCGTGCTCCACCAGAGCCTTGGCGCCCTCCAGGGGCAGCTCGTTCTGGGTGGCGCAGGGGAGAGCGATGCCGCAGGGAACGGTCCAGATGCCCTGGCAGCCCTCGTAATACTTGGCGGTGGGGACGTAATCCAGGTAGGTCTTGATGCGGTCCCGTTTGACCTCCTTGATCTCCTTGATTACCTTGTAGTCGATGCCGTTCTCGTCCACAATGTAGCCATTGGAGTCACTCATGGCGATGACCTTACCGCCCAGCTGAGTGGCCTTCTGGTTGGCGTAGATGGCCACGTTGCCGGAGCCGGAGATCACCACGCTCTGGCCCTGGAAGGACTTGCCGGCGGCCTTGAGCATCTCGTTGGTAAAGTAGCACAGGCCGTAGCCGGTGGCCTCGGTGCGGGCCAGAGAGCCGCCATAGGTCAGGCCCTTGCCGGTGAGCACGCCGTTGAACTCGTTGCGGATACGCTTATACTGGCCAAACAGGTAGCCGATCTCACGAGCGCCCACGCCGATATCGCCGGCGGGCACGTCGGTGTCGGGACCGATGTGCCGCTGCAGCTCAGTCATGAAGGACTGGCAGAAACGCATGACCTCGTTGCTGCTCTTGCCCTTGGGATCAAAGTCAGAGCCGCCTTTGCCGCCGCCCATGGGCAGGCCGGTCAGGGAGTTCTTAAACACCTGCTCAAAGCCCAGGAACTTGATGATGGACAGGTTGACGGAGGGGTGGAAGCGCAGGCCGCCCTTGGAGGGGCCGATGGCAGTGGAGAACTGCACCCGGTAACCGCGGTTTACCTGGACCTGGCCCTTATCGTCCACCCAGGACACACGGAACAACAGGCTGCGCTCAGGCTCCACCATGCGGTCCATAATGCCCATCTTGGCCAGCTCGGGCTTCTGGTTAAACACGGGCTGGAGGGATTCCATAACCTCACCTACAGCCTGGAGGAACTCGGGCTCATGGGAGTTCTTCTTGCAGACGCCGTCATACACGCTCTGAAGGTAAGAATTGGTGATCGTAAATGCCATATTGCCAAACCCCTTTGCCTGGCGGCCCTGCGGGACCAGCCAAAATTTAATCATGCTCAGCTGTTTAGAGGAACACTTTGCTATGTTGAAGTTATTATAATGCATACGTTCATGAAATGCAAGAGAAAAAATAAGAATTGCATATTTGACGAAAAATGCTTGATTTGACCGGGGGGAAGTGCACCAGTTTGACTGCTGGGTTGCAAAGAAGAACGGGCGATCGCATTGACGACCGCCCGTGTCATATGTACTACCTTAATTCTTCTTTTTGCCGACCACACAGAGGATGATACCGACTACCAGCAGGATCACGCCAATGACGATAAACATGGTGCCGGGGTTAGCGGTACCGCTGCTCATGATGCTGGTGAACTGGGCCTCCAAGCTGTTGTTCTGCATAAAACCGTAACCGGCACAGCCAATACCGGCGATGATCAGAATGATACCCAGAATAAACATATGGATACTCCTTTCTTTTTGTGCTCTCTTTTTCAGTTTCCTTGCGGAGGGAAAAGACCCTTTGGACATATGGGCCAGATGGCAACTATTATACTCAGGTTTGGCGGAAAGTCAATCGAAATCCGTAATAAATTTTGCATATTAACATAGGATAATAAATATAAGATATGAAAATGAAAACTCTTTGACGGAAGGAGAAAAAAGCATTATACTTAAATTAGGATAGGAGGTGTTCTTATGAAACACATCGTCATTACCATCGGTCGTGAGTACGGTTCCGGCGGACGGCTTATTGCCAAGCAGTTGTCCGAAGAGATGGGCATCACATTTTACGACAAACAGCTGATCTCCGATGTGGCAAAAAAGACAGGCTTCTCCGAGCACTTTATCCGCAATGCCGAGCATCAGCGCCCCACCAATAGTTTTCTCTATGATCTCTATACCAGCGTACAGACGCCATCGGTTCCCGATCAGGTGTTTATCGCGCAGGCTAAAGTTATCAAGGAGGCCGCTGACAGGGAATCCTGTGTCATTGTGGGCCGCTGCGCCGACTATATCCTTCGGGATCACCCCCGCTGCCTGAAGGTATTTGTCAATGCACCTCTGGATCAGCGGATCCGCCGGGCTCGGGAGGAGTACGGTGTACAGGAGAACAATCTGGAGAGCTATGTTATCCGCCAGGACAAGGCAAGAGCCTCCTATTATAATTATTTTGCCACCGGCCGTTGGGGACAGAGCCGGGAGTATGATCTGTGCGTCAACAGCCGTATCGGTATCGATGCCTGCGTGGCTGTAATCA
Organism: Flavonifractor porci; assembly: GCF_037572415.1. Taxonomy (NCBI): domain Bacteria; kingdom Bacillati; phylum Bacillota; class Clostridia; order Eubacteriales; family Oscillospiraceae; genus Flavonifractor; species Flavonifractor porci. The sequence goes on along the minus strand of NZ_JBBHLB010000005.1, from coordinate 194,555 downwards.
AGGCTGCCGCCCAGGCACTTGCGGACACATAAATTGCCTGATAAAAACCGCTCAAAACGGGCGCGCTGTATATCCCAGCGCGCCCGTTTTCTGTTATGCCGGATCTTTACCAAGGGATGCTTGAATACGCTGGGCAGGCTATGTTATGATGATTTTGCTTGAAAACCCTTTTGACAACCAGCGGTTGTGGAAGTTCAAGCCAAACTTTATGGTATGAAACCGGATCGTTTGATAGTCTGGAACTGTCCGGTGACGCCGGGAGAAAGGATGGCGAGCAAGGATGACCTTGGGAGAGCGGATTCTGAATTACCGCAAACGCGCGGGCCTGTCTCAGGAAGGGTTGGCCGAACTGCTGGGAGTGTCCCGCCAGGCGGTGAGCAAGTGGGAGGGTGACGCTGCCCAGCCGGAATTGGATAAGATCGTGGCCTTGGCCAAACTATTTGGGATCACAACAGACCAGCTGCTGTTAGGGGAGAGGCCTGATCCGGGCCTGCCCACAGAGGCGGCACCTGAGAGGAGAGAACCCAGATGGTATCTGCTGGGGATTTTACCGCTGGCAGTGGGGAGCTATCTGTTGATACGGGGGCTGCTGCAGCTTTTGACCATAAATGGCCTGTGGGAGTTTATGAAGTTGCCCGAATGTCTGCCATAGGGGGATAAGGAAATGGATCTCGGCTTTTATAGTAGTAGTATAGATCGTGTGATATCTATCATGTATGGTCCCATCATCGCCCAGATTGTATTGGGCGGAATCCTGGCAGCGGCAGGCGTTTTTATTCTGGTGCTGGGACACCGCCGTTACCGCCGCAAACATGAAAAGTAAGGTGAAATAAAAAAGTTTTCGGAATTTGAAAAAAACACTTGACGGCAGAGTTAAGTTGTGCTATCTTAATATCAGAAATGATAATCATTACTGATTAGCACTTCCAGCTAACCCGAAATTGAATAAAATAAATCATTAAATTAGGAGGAAAATCACATGAAAAAGTGGGTCTGCTCTGTTTGCGGTTATGTTCACGAGGGGGATTCCGCCCCTGATTTCTGCCCCATCTGTAAGGCTCCCAAGGAGAAGTTCGTGCTCCAGGGTGGCGATCGTACCTGGGCTGCTGAGCACGTTGTCGGTGTTGCCAAGGGCGCTCCCGAGGAGATCATCCAGGGCCTGCGCATGAACTTTGAGGGCGAGTGCTCCGAGGTCGGTATGTATCTGGCCATGAGCCGTGTGGCTCATCGTGAGGGCTACCCCGAGATCGGCCTGTACTGGGAGAAGGCCGCTCTGGAGGAGGCCGAGCACGCCGCCAAGTTTGCCGAGCTGCTGGGTGAGGTTCTGACCGATTCCACCAAGAAGAACCTGGAGATGCGTGTGGACGCCGAGAACGGCGCTACCGCCGGCAAGTTCGAGCTGGCCAAGCTGGCCAAGGAGCACAACCTGGACGCCATCCACGACACCGTCCACGAGATGGCTCGCGACGAGGCCCGCCACGGCAAGGCTTTCGAGGGCCTGCTGAAGCGTTACTTCGGCTAATCTGAATACCTAAAAGATCCCGGTCCAACGGACCGGGATCTTTTTTGCCGTGGCGGGCCTCGTCACCGAGGGTTTTGGCGAAGCTGAAACCTCGAAGCCGGGCGGATTCACTCCGCCCGAGCAGATGAAATCATTGGGGTCCCCATGGGATTTGTCCCATGGGGATTGCCCACCACGGCAAGGCTTTCAAGAAGCAGACCCGTATCTTCGGCCCTCCTGAATACAGAGAGTGGAGAGCTTACCGCCAGGACTTCCCCAGTACTCAGATAGCGACCAAGACCATCAAGAAAAATGCCAGCAAACGCACCTACAAGAACCTGACTTGCGCAAACATGGAGAAGTATATGGGCGTGTTTCAGAATGCTGGTGAGCTGTTGGCCCAGTCTGAGGTGGTCAAGACCTGCTCCCTGGAGCAGCCCATCCCCTACAAGTTTGTGCGGAATTGGTTTGAGACCCAGTTCCCAAAGTACAAGGAGCAGCCCGATTTTAGTTCCAATGCTTCCAAGGTGATTGATCTTGCTGGCTTCCAGAAGAAGCAGGAAGAGAAGAAGGAGCAGGAGAGCGCTTGATAACAATGGAATACAAAATGAGAGAGGACGGCACTGATGGTGTACCGCCCTCTCTTTTTGTGCTTAATAAACAGAAACATCTACTTTTTCAGGTTCTCCCACGAAAGCCCCTGTTTTATCAATAGTTGCCTGGAACACGCTCCCGGCATTGTTGGCGAATAAAATAGTAGCCTGCCCATTCTCAAAGTACGGGGCGTTTACTCCCATTTCATTGGAATAGGGTATCCTGCCTACATCATACGACGATAAGTCAATGACCATATTACCCGAGATGTCAAAAAAACCGGGACGAGACCCCTTGTCAGTGCAGGCATAGAACAATCCCTCTGAATAGACGGGGAAATTGTGGCCGGGCTTATTGGGCAAGAACTTACAGGTGAATTCAGTGATTTCGCCGTTAGTATTCATGGCACTGAGTGTACCGCTGCCGGACTCGTCCTCTTTGCAGAACAGCAAGTATCCGTCCTGGAACATGGACATCTTGGATGCGTCAATCTCTGTCTGCATATTAGTTTTTACATTCCAAAGAAGGCATTCCCAGATTGCAACCTCAGCCCGTCCAGTAGGGCTGTAAGATACGCTGTTCTCCCAAGGACCGACCCGGTGTTCTTCGTCCTTTGTGTATACGGACACACCTGGAGAAGCAAGAAACACGCCTTCTCCCAGATACATATAGCAGGAACTGTCTCGCAGGGTTTCACTGCTGCCTTCGGCGCGGAAGCGTACTTCGTCTACAAAAGTTCCGGTGTCGGTCATTTCCTGTACCCACTGGCCCTCATCATCCACTACACCAAGTGTGAATTTGTAGCCATCGTAGGAATCAACCTCTTTTTTTACCAAGTGATAGCCGTCCCCGGAGCAAAGGATTTCGTCCCACTCCCCGTTGTTGGGTACCTCTGCTTCTTGAACGCTATCAGCATCATTGCCGGGTGTTCCACTGTTGTTTGGCGTATTGGTTTCATTGCTGCCTGATACGTTGGAGTCACTGGTTGTGTCCCCGCCGCAAGCTGCCAAAGATAATATGAGAGCCGCTGATAGAACAAACAACAATATTTTTTTCATTTCCGTCTCCTCCTACATAAATATATTAACCGATATTGGTTAATCTAATTGTACATCGTTTTCGGTTAACATTCAAGTAGAGAGCGAGGCTTGAATGTTATGATTTCTTACGACAACTTATGGAATGTCATGCGGGAAAAAGGGATTTCCCAATATGCCCTCATAAAGAAATACAATATCAGCCCGGCACAGATTACAAGGTTGAAGCGCAACGAAAGTGTCAGTACCCATACCATAGAGGTGTTTTGTCGTATTCTGGACTGCGAAGTGGGCGATATTATGAAATATATCAAAGACGATGAAAGCTAATTGAAGGGCGGGGAAACCCGCCCGTTTTTGCTGCAATTAGGAAGCTAATCCAACACAATAATCTTAATAGCGCCCTGCGGTCAATACAATATCCTGGCTGCATAGGGTATCGTGAAAATTTGCTTTGTACGCTGTACCTTACGTGTCCGCCGCACACGTTTGAGAAGCTCCTATCTCATGCCGTTACAGCCGCCTTTATCGGGCAAAAACAGCAGCTACCGCGAAATCAGGCGCTTGCCTGTTTGCGGTAGCTGCGTTTTGTTTATTTTGTATGCTGCACTGGGGACATTGCCTGCGAAGAGAGCAGATCAACGTTTTGCAGCAGAGATCCTGTGCTGTGAAAACAAAACAGTGGGAGTTGGGTCATAATGTGATCGTAGATTCGCAGCAGTGGTAATCCGTATCAATGCTGTTGGCGATAAAGCGAGCCTTGAAGCTGCGGGGACTGCAAAATGAGGTTCCGGAAACATTCAAGTCTTCGGGTACAACAAATTTGATGCACCGGACCTGTATGTCCCGGCAAGTGGGAAAGTTGTGGGCCGGGATGGTCATTGCCTTCATGCCCCGTGGATATTCTGTTCCGTTGGCGTCCACTTCCGAGAGAATGGCGGCCAGCGCGATCCGTTTTCCGGGACATACATTTTTGATGGTGACGTCTGTTTGTATGATGCGGCCCTGAGACTCCAAATAGGTGTCTCCCAGGTCGACCAGGACCGAGTCGGTGCAACCTTCCACGGTAAAATCTACTGGCGTGGGGCAAGCTTCCGGCGTTACCACGATGTCGCATTCCACAGTTACCATGGGGGCGGGAAAAGACACCACATTCCCCTCGGTATCAGAATAAGTGATGGACTGATTGACCAGTTTGGTTCCCGGCTCCCGGCCGATATGCCGGATGAAAAAATCAAGCACAGCGCTCTCGCTGGCATCCACCCCCAATGCGGGAATGGTCCACCGCAGAGTGTGTGCGTCCAACATGGCGGCGGAGCCCTTTGTGGGAGATAGAATACTTGTGATCATAAAATCGGAGTTGACGATTTCGTCGATTACAATGTTGGTTGCGCCTGCCTTGGTCAGGTTGGCTGCCAGTTCTTTGAAAAGGTCTTCCAAATCGGCGGCATCGGGCGTTACCGCCACATGTGCAGCGTCCGGGTCGGTGGCCCAGTTGTTTAATGCGTCAATATCCAGACCGCCGGAGCCTATCAGGCCGATGCAATAGATGGTGATACCCGCAGCCCGGGCGGCGGCGGCCACAGGTGCCGGAGGCGCACCGGCCGTAGTATTGCCATCGGTAAATATGATCATCACCTTTGCATTGCCGGAGGTAGGATCAAAAAGCTGGATGGCCTTGGAAAAGGCGTCTGCGTGGTTGGTCAGGCCTGAGGCGCTCAGACTGTCCACAGCGTCTTTCAGCGTGTTCACTGAGGTGATGAGCTGGGTGTTCGCCACAGCGGTACTGGAAAAGCTGACAATGCCGATGCGGCTGCCGGAACCGATTTGACCATCGTTCATATTATCGGTGGCCTCATCGATGATATCAATAAATGTTTTTGCACCCAGTTTCATGTTGGTCAGTGGTGTGCCGGCCATACTGCCTGAGCGATCCAGAATCAGCACAATATCAGTGGGATTGGAAATAATATCTGGTGCAGCTGTCAGGGACAGGCTTACACGCAGTGAATCGCCGCAGGCAATGTGGTCGGTATTGGTGAGTTTGTTGGAATTTGTAACACCCATGCGTGTTACCCCCTTCTGGGAGATGCTCCCGCAACATGATATGCGTGAAAAGAAGGAAAGGCGCAGGCTGGCTGTATAAAGCAAGGGAGAGGTTGGCCAATTAAGGTAAGAATATGGATGCCGACTATAAAACTATGGGAAAGCAATTTCATTAAAATAGTTTTAAAGTTTTGATACCCTTGAAAAAAAGTTCTGTACTGAGTAAAAGTATGATAAAAAATCATACTTGCGGCTGTAGGGTACCGTGATAAACTAAATATAGACTATTGTGTCGAAAAATAAGAAGGAGGTTATGAACGAAGATTTTAAGACCCGGAGTGCCAAAGGCGGGAGAAATAAGGGGTGGATATGATACCAATCCGCAGGCGTAAACGCAATCCTGCCGGAAGTAGGTCCGATTTTTAAAAAGGAGATGTGAAGAGGATGAAGTCAAGAGGCAACAAACAGGTACTGGCCTTGCTGTTGGCCGGTACCATGCTGTCTACCACCGTGTCGCCTGCGTTTGCGCTGCAGCCGCCCAAAGAGGGCATGGTGGAAGATAGTCTTGTCAACGGATTTTCAGAGGACCAAGGTCGTTATGAAATTTATCCGGTGCCCCATTCGGTCGTCTATCCTGACGGAGCAGTACCCTTCACCATGACCAAAGAAGTCAACGTTGTGGTGGAGAGCGGCATCGACAGCTACACCAAAGATTTTCTGGAAGAAATCCTGGCCGATTATGACATGACCATGACTACCTCCAGTGCGGTGGTGGCCGGGAAGACCAACATCCTGTTGGGCGTCTACGGGGACGAGGACAAGACTGTTGCAGACCCTGTTCCCACCGCTCGTACGGACCTGTTCGACGACAGCGACAGTACCGGTATGGGGAAGTATGATCCCTATATGTTGGTGGCAGATACCACCAACAACGCCAACGGAGTGGTTACCATCGTGGGTAAGGATACAGACTGTGTTTACTACGGTCTGGCCACCCTGCAGATGATGTTCAGCTCCTTTGCCGGTCAGAAGTTCCTGCCGGTGGAGATCGAGGACTATTCCAACAACCTGTACCGCGGTGTGATAGAAGGCTTCTATGGCGGCTGGGATGTTGAAAACCGGGAAAGCGTGATGCGCATGGGGCGGGATGTCAAAATGAACATCTTTGTCTATGCGTCCAAAACGGACAAGTATCATACTTCTGATTGGGACAAACTCTATCCAGAGGATCAGATGAAGGACTTTAAACGGCTTGTCGAAGTCGGAAAAGAAACCAAAGTGGAATTTGTCTGGTCTGTTCATCTGGGCAGCTTTTTTAAAGGCGGCGTAAGCACCGATCCCAGTAATGAAGCGGGCTATGCGGAGTATAACAGACGCTTTGATCTGCTCACCAAAAAGCTTGACCAGTTCTATGCGATTGGTGTGCGCCAATTCCACATCCTGAACGACGATTTCGGTTCCGGCACCCATGCCGATGCGGTAAATCTGCTGAACCGGATCATGACCGATTATGTGGATAAAAAGGGTGATTGTGCAACCATTGTGTACTGCCCGCAGCATTATAATGTCGGTCGTGCGGAGACAGACAACGGCGAGGAGCTGGCATCGTTTAAAAATCTGGACTCCCGTATTCCAATCTACTGGACGGGCGCTACGGTAAATTCTCCCGTGGAGCAGAAGAATTACGACTATGCGTATGATCGCAGCGGACATGACATCGTAACCTGGCTGAACTATCCCTGTAACGAACATACCGGTGGCCGGGGCATTTTCCTGGGTGACAGCCAGGCCTATCTGCAATGGGCAAAAGGACTGAAACATCACCTGGGCATTATCTCAAACCCCTGCAATAAGCCCCAGGTCAGTAAGGTGGGTATCTACCAGCTGATGTGCTGGAACTGGAACAATGAAAGCTATGACGAGAATTATCTGGACATCTGGGAAGATTGCTTCAAGTACCTCCAGCCCGAGGTGTATGACGCCTATCTCACCATTGCCCGGAATGTGGGCGCAGCAGTTGGTTCCAACGTGCCCAGCCGTTTCCCTGGCAGAAATCCCTTCCCTGAGTCTGATTATCTGAAGGACACCATGGCGGCAGTTCTGGAAAAGACGAAAAACGGGACCCTGACCGCTGAGGATCCGGACTTTGTGAAGCTGCGGGATGAATGCCAGCACATTGTGGAAGCGATCGCATATTTTAAGGAACACTGCACCAGCGCTCAACTGATCGGTGAATTGAATCCCTGGCTCAGCAATCTGGAAAAAGTCGCTCAGGCGATCCAGCCCGCTCTTCAGGCGGCTGTTGCGGTCAACAGCGACAATCTGGCTGAGGCCTGGGCCCAGTACAATGCTGCCAATACCGAAAAGAAGAGCCTTAACACTTATGGCGGCTCCAAGCGGCTGCAGCCGTTCATTACGGATCTGATGGAAGGTGTATCCACCCGCATTTTTGAAGAGCTGAGCCCGCAGGTATCTCATACCGAGCCCACCCTCTATGCGGTGATCGGCGGGGTCCGCCAGGAGGCCACCGCTTCCAACGCAATGCTGGATGGAAATGCCGGCAGCGCCGCCAAGTACGATGTTGCGCAGCAGGCCAATGACTATTACGGCGTGGATTTGGGCATCGAAAAGACCGTGCGCGGCGTTTCTATCCTTCAGGGCGAAAAGGATGAGGACAGCAACTATTATCATAACGCCACTCTGGAGTATTCTCAGGATGGAATCCAGTGGATTACCCTGGTTCCTGAGGTAGATTCCACTCATATCACCCTGTCTGATCTTGCCATTCGTGCCCGCTACCTGCGGCTGCGCCAGACAGAAGATTCCAGCAGCAAGCTCAACGTTCGGGAATTTACCGTAGACACCTCTGCCGGAACCTTTACCAGCGGCGCCGCAAATGAACAAAACGCAATGGACGGCAATCTGCTGACCGCTTTTAACAGCAGTGCTGCCGGCGAGCTGGTCTATACTCTGAAGAAGCCGGTCCATCTGGATTCGGTCAGTGTGATTCAGAATTCTGTCTCCAATGCCAGCGTGACCGTGAAGGTGGGCGATAACTGGGAGACTGTTGGAACGGCAGACAATACCGTCTGGGTAGGCGATACTTCCCAGCTGGGCGATATCTCCGCGATTAAAGTGGCCTGGGCGGCCGGCAGCAATGTCAGCATTGCGGAGATCCTGCTCAACGGACGTCTGGACGAGGGCGAAGCCGGTAAGGCACCCCTCCCGCTGCCCAGCATTTACACCGCTCCCAATCCGGAAATCGAAGTGGAAGTGGCCTTTGGCACCGAATTGGATCGGGCCGGCTTGCCTGCGCAGGGTACTGTGACCCTGAGCAACGGCAAAGAGGTTACCCTTCCTGTTGTCTGGTCCGGGGAAGATTATGATCCTACCGCTGCCAAGGAATACACCGTAACGGGCAACTATGTCCTGGGCGATACCATCACCAATCCCGGTGGCTTTGCTCTGACTGCCGTGGTCGCTGTGCGGCGGGACAGTTCCACCCCTCAGGAGCCTTTTGCCGGTAATCTGGCGCTGAATAAGGCCCATCAGGCATCTGGTGTTTCCGGATCTTCGGACGATCCTCAGTCCTGGAAGGCCCTGGACGGCGATCCCAGCAACCGGTGGTGCGCGGGTCCTGCCATCAAGGAGACCGGCAGCGTGGATGCGCCTCAGACTCCGGGCGTGGAGTGGATCATCGTGGATCTGAACACCGGCAAAGACGGAGAAGATCTGAGCGGCACCAATGAGCTTACCGATATTACGCTGAAATGCTACACAGATAAATCCTGGCCCACCAAATATGATATCTACGTCTCCGACGAGCCCTTTACGGTACAAGACGGCAAGGTAAGCGGCGGTACAAAGGCTGCCAGCGCGTCCTATGATCCTACCGATCAAAAAGGTCACGACGATCAGGTAACTGTACTGCCTGAGGGCACCAGTGGTCGGTATGTGTGCGTAGTGTTTAATGAGATCAACAAGTATGCCACCGGCGCCACTGGCATCAGTGTGGCTGAACTGAAAATCAATGGTACCAAGACTTATTCGGCCGGCGTTGGAGCGGAAGAGAATCTTTCTCTGGAGCACCCCGTCTATGCCTCCGGTATGGAACTGAGTTCTGGATTTGAACCCAGCAAGAGTGTGGACGGCGATACCGGCACTCGGTGGAGCAGCAACTGGGTGGGTCCCGAAGTGGCGACAGATTCCAACGGCGCCTGGATCGTGATCGATCTTGGGGAAGATGTGGCTGATGTCACCGGGATCTCCATGTCCTACTTTAATAAGACCTGGTCCGATGAATATTGGATTCAGGTTGCGGGCAGCGACTATACGCCCCAGGACTACAGCAAAGAGAACCTCTATCAGACTATGAATAATAAAGAGGCTCTCACCGGCCAAAACGCAAAGGATGCCAATGCCTGGACTACCATTGCCACTGTGACGCAGTCGGGAACGGAATCTGGCGCTACCCACAGCGTGGCCAAGGCGGACTTTACAAAGCCCATTCCTGCGGGCACCCGTTATCTCCGGCTCTATTTTGAGAAGGGCAATAGTGTTATACCTAGAGAAAGTACCTGCATCGGCCTGAAAGAAGTTACCGTTACCGGTACCCGGTTTGTGGCGCCTGCGGAGCCTAACGTGGAATCGGTCAAACCTGCCACTGCCACAGGCGTTCTTGGAACAGCCTTTGGCGATCTGAATCTGCCTGAGACGGTAGCCGCAACTCTGGCTGACGGCACTTCGATCACCCTGAATGTGACCTGGAGCGACGAGGGATATAATTCCAACAGCGCGGAGCAGACTCTGACCGGTACGCTTCAGTGTCAGGACCCCGTGACCAACACGGATGGTGTGAAGGCAGAACTGCACCTTACGCTGACGGAAGAACCCAAGGCTGTCTCCGCAGCCGTGAACCCGGCTTCTGTCACGGCACAGCAGGGCACCGCTTTTGCCGAGCTCGGTCTGCCCACTCGGGCTGTGGTCGAGATGAGCGACAGTACCTTTGTGGTATGCAATGTGGCCTGGACGGAAAGCGATTATGCCGCCGAGAGCGAAGCTGCCCAGACCATTCACGGCACCCTGGACGCAGTGAATGACCTTGGTGTGACCATCACTGTGGAGCGGCCCGATACCACGGCTCCTGCGGCGCCCGCCGGACTGGCCGCTTCCGGAGTCACGCAGACCGGCGCCACGGTCACCTGGACGCCCTCCGCGGAGGCCGACCTGGCCGGTTATCGTGTCTATCTGAACGGAGCGTCTGACCCGGTGGCCGATATCACGGCCAGCACCTACGCCTTCTCCGGCCTGACTCCCAACGCAGAGTATACGGTAACGGTTACCGCCTACGACAGAAGCGGCAACGAGTCGCAGCCCGCATCCTGCACCTTTAAGACTGAGACTGCTGTGATGCACCATATCGAATACATCCTGTACAATGCCAGTGTGGACCCCAAGACAGACAGTGTGATGGATGGGACCGACCTTACCTTCAAGTTGGTTCCCGCCGAGGGCTATATCCTGCCTGAGACCATTTCCGTGACCATGGGCGGCACTGCCCTTGAACAGGGCAAGGGGTATACTTACGACGCTGTCACTGGTAATGTCACCATCTCCAACATCAATGCGGAGGTGCTGATCCGGGCCGATGCCATCGACCCCAATGCGCCCAAGACGGTTACGGTGACCTTTGAAAGCAACGGCGGAAGCAGTGTACCTGAACAGACGGTCGAGGTCGGCAGCACTGTGGCCGAACCTGAGGCACCTGTTCGCGAGGGCTATGTGTTTGCAGGCTGGTATACCGACAATATATATACCACCCAGTGGAATTTCAGCGATCCTGTAAACGAGAGCATGACCCTGTACGCCAAGTGGGAGGATAATGGTTCCGGTGGTGTTCCCTCTACCTCCTACGCCATCACCGTGGACGAGACGGACAATGGCACTGTGACGTCCAGCCGCACCCGCGCCTCCAAGGGTCTCACCATCACCTTGACTGTGAAGTCTGACGAGGGCTACAAGCTGGATACCATCACCGTCACCGACAAGAACGGCAGCGAGGTCAAGCTCACCGACAAGGGCGACGGAAAGTACACCTTCGCCATGCCTGCTTCCGCCGTCACCGTGAAAGCAGCATTTGTCAAGGACGATACCCCCGTGGATACCGACACGCCCTTCACCGACGTGAAGGCCGACGAGTGGTTCTATGAGGCCGTGAAGTACGTCTGCGATAATAAGCTGATGGACGGCACATCCTCCACTACCTTCGCTCCCCTCATGATCACCAACCGTGCCATGATCGTCACCATCCTGTGGCGGCTGGAGGGCCAGCCCAAGGCTGAGGCCACCTTGTCCTTCACCGATGTGGAGAGCGGTGTGTGGTACACCGACGCTGTGAACTGGGCCGCCTCCAAGGGTATCGTCAAGGGCTACAGCGACACCGTGTTTGCCCCCAACGACACCGTGACCCGGGAGCAGCTGGCCACCATCCTGTACCGCTACGCTGAGAGCAAGGGCTACGATGTGTCCGCCAAGGGCGATCTGACCACCTTCGCCGACGGCGCCAACACCTCCTCCTGGGCCGCTGAGGCCATGGAGTGGGCGGTAGGCTCCGGCCTGCTGTCCGGCAAGGACGGCGGCAAGCTGGATCCCACCGGCACCGCCACCCGCGTTGAGGTCGCTACCATCCTCATGCGCTTTGCGGATAGCAAAGCGGAGTAATCCAAACTTTCTGCAACGTAAAAAGGTGGCAGGCACTTTTGTGTCTGCCACCTTTTATCATATTTAAAGGCTAAATGAGTATTATACAGTCGGTGTGCCGCAGTCGGGACAGAATTTACCGGCCACCATTTTGCGGCAGTTGGGACAGAAACGGTCCCCTGCCGGCTGAGGCTGGCCTATAGGCTTGCCGCACTGAGGGCAGAATTTGACCTGGGTGGGGCTGGAATAGCCGCAGAAGCCACAGATACAGGCGGCCTGTTGAGGCTGGGCGGCCTGGGGCTGCGCCATCTGACCCATCATCTGGGCTGCCATCTGCATTCCCATGGCCATTCCCATGCCCGAGGCAGCAGCCGAACCGGCGCTGCCGGGAGTGGACATACTGTCAGCCATACTGACGGAGGTATACTTGCCCATGTCGGTGATAAAGGACTGGGCGGCCACCTTCTCCGCCATCTTCTGGACTTCGGGGGGATAGTTGAAGGCCAGGATATTGACATCCGCCACGCCCAGACCGAAGTCACTGAGCTCCTTGTCCAGCTCCTCCTGAATAGCCCTCCCAAGTTTGCGGCTGTTCTGCTGAAGACCCACCAGTGCGTTGAGTCCCATCTGCTGCTGTCCGCCCAGAATGGCTTCGGCTACCACTGGGTTGAGTTCACCCATGATCCGGTCGGCCACATCCTCCAGAGAATAGGTGGCTTTGACTCCGGCCACCTTGTTGATAAAGGTCTGGTAGTCCCGGAACTCAATGACCAGATTGCCGTTGCACCCTACAGGGATGCCGCTGGGCACTTCTGGAGTGGGGATCATGATCCGCTGACGGGTGCCCCAGGGCAGGGTCAACTCCTTGGCGTTGACAAAGTAGACCTCCGCACGCAGGCCGGAGTCCCCCCGCAGGGACAGCCAGCCCTTCAGCGTCGAGAAAAAGGGAACGATATCGGTGTAGATATCAAAATTACCCTGATTTTCAAAGACCGCGCCTACAATACCGTCGGAATAGAAGATGGCCTTCTGCCCCGGGCGCACGATCAGATGGGAGCCCCGCTTGATCTCCTTGGCGGGCCATTTGTAAAAGAGTACGTCGTCTCGGAATTCGTCCCATTCAATGGTGTCCTTTCCCTGACCAAACCATGCCATGGCTTTTCCCGTCCTTTCTATGTCTCAGAGATCATACGCCCAGGTCATCCAGGGAGTATCCTCCTGAATTACGATGCCCTGAGGCTGTGTGCTTTCCTCCGCCTGGAGCGTGGGCGGGGCGGATGCGCCGGTGAGCAGGATCACGGCAGCTGTGATGGCTGCTGCGGCAGCGGCCACTGCCGCCACGATCTTGGGTATGCTGTAGGGCCGCTGACCGCCCACTTTGCCGCTCTCGCCATTGATAATGTACATATACTGCTTGCCATTGTAGGCAAAGGCGGAGGACCAGGCGGGCAGCAGTACGTGTTTATAGGTGATTTTATGGTATTCAATGTGAATGTCACTGACCCGGGCATGGTCAAAGCCCCGGGACAGAATATCGCTTTCTGCCTGATTGATCTGGTCGGTACGGACCTGCTCTTTGGCGGTATCAACCGCCTGGGTAGCGGGAATAGCATAGTGCTCCGCAAGAAAACCGGACAGATAGCTGGATGAGAAGGGGAGTGTGTTGTCGCAGGTATTATAAGGAAGGATCTTTTCCACTACCTGACTGACAGAATTTAAGGTTGCACACACCTGCAAATCGTCATAAAAGCCGCCTATGGTACCGCTCACCGGCCGCCAGTGGATCTCCGTGCGGGTGTTGCCCTTGCTGTCCCGAACGGTATGGGTGTTACCGCCTTGTCCCCAGTATGTACTGCTTACCTGGGCATCAAAGGTCCAGAAAGGCAGGTAGATGCCCTGGAGCTTGCCCGCCTGGTAGGCCTGTTTCAGACGATTTGGGGCAAACCAGCGGCTTTTGACCCACTTGGCGAAGTTTTGTTGAGCAGTTTCCTGATCCACCCGAAAGGGGATCACGCCGTCGGGGGGAACACCGGCCTCCTGGCGGCTTTCCAGCAGCTGGGTGGAGCCGCACATGGGACAGACCGTAGCAGTACAGTGCTCGTCCACAGCGATCTGTGCGCCGCAGGTGCCGCAGACAATGATAGCGGTGTCTGGAAAGGAGACCCTCTGGCCCTCCCGCTGGATATATCCCTCAAAATCATGCTCTTCCACCCGCTCAACAGTGGTCTTTGCTATATGGGACGTTCGACAGGCGGAACACTCCAGACGCTGCTTGGTGATGTTCCATTTGATGGTCCCGCCGCAATTGGCGCATACCTGGCGGTCCACCTTTTCCTGATGCTCTGTGTACATACCGTGACCCTCTTTCGTAACCGAATGCCGGATAGGGCGCCTGGATAAGGCATATAACTGATTATACCCTGTACCTGACTTCAATTTCAACTCTTTCGTGACCGGATGCCGGGCAGATGGACAGCTGGCGAAAACTGTTAAATATGCAGGAGAGGAGAAGGGAGGACCCGCTGCCTTTTTATATATAAGGTAAGAAATTACGGACAGGCGTATAATAATCGTTGACTTGAATATCTTTGGAGGGTATGCTATAGTTACCTTTGTATGATTCCACGGGGTATTCTCCGGGAAAATGTGGAGAGATGAGGAACGATCTATGTACCTTTGTGCAGAGGATCAGGTGTGCTTTATGATAGACAGGTTTAGTCTGGGAACCTGCGGAGCGGCAGGCTCCGGTGGGAGAGCGTATGGGCATACTGAAGGGATGGACTTCCTTCAGTATGCTTTTCTGCGTTCCGCAGGCGGCTTGGGTAATCAAGTTTCTTCCGGGAGGTCCTGGCAGTGATCAAACGATTCGCCCTTTGGCTGCGGGATATGTTTATTCGCAACCGAAGCCTGAATGCCACGCGGATCGTGGCGGCCTCTTTTGCCATTATCATTCTGGTGGGCGCGCTGCTGCTCACCCTGCCCATCGCGTCCAGAGACGGCCAGAGCGCAGGTTTTTTTACGGCGCTGTTCACTGCTACCTCGTCTACCTGTGTTACGGGACTGATCCTGGTGGATACCTGGGTCCAGTGGTCTGTTTTTGGACAACTGGTGATTATTCTGATGATCCAGTTGGGCGGCTTGGGTTTTATGACGGTGCTCACCCTGGTGTCCTTTGCCCTGCACCGCCGCATCGGTTTGTCTGAGCGGCTCATTATGGTGTCCACCTTGAATCTGAACGACCTGGACGGTGTGGTGCGTATGGTGCGCCATGCCCTGATGGGCACTTTCCTGATCGAAGGAACAGGGGCGGTGCTGCTGAGTATTGCCATGATTCCGCATTTTGGAATCCTGGGTGGGATCTGGCGGGGGATATTCCATTCCATTTCCGCCTTCTGCAACGCCGGCTTCGACCTGCTGGGCGGAAAGTTCGGCGCCTTCAGCAGTCTGGCCGGCCTGCAGGACAATCCCCTGGTGCTGGGTACCATCGGGGCTCTCATTGTGGTGGGTGGCCTGGGCTTTTTTGTGTGGGAGGACATTTTGGACAAGCGCTGCTGGCACAGACTGTCGGTGTACAGTAAGATGGTGCTTATTGTTACCGGGGTGCTGATTATCGGTGGCGCTCTGTTCTTCCTGGTGGAGGAATACTCCAATCCCGCCACGCTGGGGGATATGACACTGTGGGAGAAAATCATGAACTCTGTCTTTCAGTCCATTACCCTGCGTACCGCCGGCTTTGACTCGATTGGGCAGGGGGGACTCAGCGATACCAGTAAAGCGTTTTCTTCTGTTTTGATGCTCATCGGCGGTTCCTCCGGCTCCACTGCCGGCGGTCTGAAGACCGCCACGGTGGCGGTGCTGCTGCTGGCCCTCCGTTCCGGACTGGCGGGACGGGAGCAGGTCACCTTCCGGGGGCGCACCATTCCATACCGCCGGGTGCTCAACGCTATGACGCTGGCGCTGGTAATGCTGTTTCTGTTCCTGGTGGGGTCCATGATGATCTCCACGGTGGAAAACCTGCCCTATCTGGACTGCGCATTTGAGGTTGCTTCCGCCATGGGTACGGTGGGCCTGACCACTGGTATTACCCCAGGGTTGAGTGTGTTTTCCCAGTCCCTGATCATCCTGCTGATGTATATGGGCCGGGTGGGCGTGCTCTCCTTCTCCATCGCCTTTATTACCCGCAGCCGCCGGACGGCGAAAATCAAATATCCGGAAATGAATGTCATGATCGGGTAACGGCCCGGTCGGAAGGACGTGTAACCATATGAAGACTTTCGTTGTCATCGGCCTGGGACGCTTTGGCAGCGCCGTGGCCGCCGAGCTCAGCTCCCTGGGACATGAGGTGCTGGCTCTGGACGACTCCGAGGAGAATGTACAGAAAGTGGCCGATAAGGTCACCCACGCCGTTAGCGGCGACGCCCGGGACCCGGCGGTGCTCCGTGCCCTGGGTGTGCGCAACTATGACTGTGCCGTGGTGGCGGTAGGTGTGGACGTGGGCACTTCAGCACTCATCACCCTGAATCTGAAGGAGCTGGGTGTGCGTCAGGTGATCTGTAAGGCCCAGAGCCATGTCCACCGCAAAGTACTGGAAAAGATCGGCGCCGACCGGGTGGTATTCCCTGAGCACGAGATGGGTGTCAAGCTGGCCCAGGGCCTGTCCAGTTCCAATGTGCTCAATTTTATCGAACTCAGTGAAGATTTCGGCATCGTGGAGACCACCGTGCCCCGGGACTGGCTGGGCAAGAACCTGATGGAACTGAATGTCCGAGCCAGGTATAAGGTCAACATCATTGCCGTGCGGAAAAAGGGTCAGGAGGCTTTTAATGTGACTCCCGGCCCCAATACCCTCATGGAGACGGGTGATGCGGTGGTGGCCCTGGGCCGTACTGAGGACATCAACCGCCTGCAGGATCTGTAAGATGCGTATGGAACGGATCACCAGCCGCCAGAACCCTCTGGTGGCCCGGCTGCGGAAGCTGGGAAATGACAAGAAAACCCGCCGGAAGGAGGGCGCCTACCTTTGTGAGGGACATAAGCTGGTGGAGGAGGCCCTGCGCTGGAACGCCGGGGTGGAAACTCTGGTGGTGGCCGAAGGCATTGAGCCCCCCGGGAATTTGCCCGAGAGTGTGCGCCTGGTGGAGGTACCCGCCGACGTGCTCAAGTCCATGTCCACCGTGGATACCCCCCAGGGAATGCTGGCAGTGTGCCGTACTCCCGACCTGATGCCGCCAAAGAGGCTGTCCCCAGGACTCTATCTGGTGCTGGATGGAGTGCAGGACCCGGGCAACGTGGGTACTGTATGGCGTACTGCCGACGCCTTTGGCGCGGAGGGCGTATTCCTGCTCCCCGGCTGTGCCGAACCCTTTTCCCCCAAGACGGTGCGCTCCACCATGGGCGCCTGCTTCCGTTTGCCGGTGTGGGAGACGGGACTGGACGGACTTACCGCACGCTTGAAAACGGCGGAGTTGCCGCTGTATGCCACCGCGCTGCGGGAGGATACTGCCGATCTGCGCTCGGCTGATCTGAGCCGTGCCGCGGTCGTGATTGGAAGCGAGGGCAGAGGAGTGTCCCAGGCTGTGCTGGACGCCTGCGCCCTGACCTTGAAGATCCCCATGCGGGACCGCTGCGAGTCCCTCAACGCCGCCGTGGCGGCGTCCGTGGTGCTGTGGGAGGGCTGGCGAAACCGCTGAGCCAACAAGAGAGGAGGCTCCGCCGTGGCGGGCATTCAATATCTGCTTTGGCTCTCCACCCGGCGGGGCCTGTCTCAGCAGCACCAGGTGGAGCTGCTGGACTATTTCGGCGGTGCCGAGCGGGTGTACTTTGCCGACCGGGAGGCCTATGAGCCTTTGCGCCTGACCCAGGAGGCCAGGCGATCCCTGTGTGACAAATCTCTGGATCAGACCAATCGGATTCTGGAGAACTGCGACCGGCTGGGGCTGTTTCTGCTCAGTTGTCAGGATGGAGCCTACCCGGAGCGGCTGCTCCAGCTGAGCGATTATCCCCTGGTGCTCTACGGCAAGGGAAGGCTGTTCCGCTTTGATGAAGAAGTCGCCATTGCAATGGTGGGCTCCCGCCAGTGCTCCGCCTACGGTGTGCGGACCGCCGGGCGGATCGCCATGGGCCTGGCCCGGGCGGGTGCGCTGGTGGTATCCGGGCTGGCTCAGGGGATCGACGCCGCGTCCCTGAAGGGAGCGCTCCAGGGCGGTGGACCTGTGGTCTCGGTGCTGGCCGGCGGTGTGGATGTGGTCTATCCCGCCTGCAACAGCTGGCTCTACGAGGATGTGGCGGCCCGAGGCGCCATCCTGTCGGAGAATCCGCCGGGCACCCGGCCGGACGGTTGGCGGTTCCCTCTGCGTAACCGTATCCTCAGCGGTCTGTGCCTGGGTGTGGTGGCCGTGGAGGCGGGAGAGCGCAGCGGCGCCCTTATCACCGCCCATGACGCCCTGGATCAGGGCCGGGACGTGTTTGCGGTCCCGGGGCCGGTGGATGCCGCCACCAGCGCCGGGACCAACCGGCTCATCGCTCAGGGCGAGGCCAAACTGGTGCGTACCGCCGGGGATATCCTGTGTGAGTATGTGGGGCGATATGCCTACAAACTGTGCCGGCCCCAGCCTATGACCGCCGAGGAGGCGGACCAGCGGCTGGAGGTTATGCCAACCCCGCCGCCGGAGCCTGAGCCAAAACCCGCAAAGCCCGCCCAGGAGGAGGGGCTGCCTGTGGTCCCCCGCAGCGGTCTGGAGCAGATGGGGGAGGAGCAGCGGGAGATTTTCTTCCTGCTCAGTGAAAAGCCCCTCACCGCCGATGAGATCGTAGGGCAGACGGAGATCCCCGCCCGCCGGGTCAATACCGCCCTCACCCTGCTGCAGGCTGGGGGCTATCTGAAGGAATTACCGGGCCGGCGGTTTGCCGCCGCCGTCCGTTTCGAGGAACAAGAATAAAAGGAGTATCGTACTGTGGCGAAATCGAATCTGGTGATCGTCGAGTCCCCGGCGAAGGCCAAGACCATTGGCAAATATCTGGGGCCCGGCTATCAGGTGAAGGCCTCCATGGGCCATGTCCGGGACCTGCCCAAAAGCAAGCTGGGCGTGGATGTGGACAACGACTTCACGGTGGACTATCAGCCCATCAAGGGCAAGGAAGAGGTCATCGACGACCTGACCAAGGCCGCCAAGAAGAGCGATAAAGTATTTCTGGCCACCGACCCTGACCGGGAAGGAGAGGCCATCTCCTGGCATCTGAAGGAGATGCTGGGGATTCCTGACGACAAGACCTACCGGGTGACCTTCAACGAGATCACCAAGAAGGTGGTCAATGACTCCATCGCCCACCCCCGTGCCATCGACATGGACCTGGTCAATGCCCAGCAGGCGAGAAGGGTGCTGGACCGCATCGTGGGCTATCAGATCTCCCCCCTGCTGTGGAAAAAGATCCGCCGGGGCCTGTCCGCCGGCCGGGTACAGTCGGTGGCCACCAGGCTGGTGTGTGAGCGGGAGGCAGACATCAAGGCCTTCGTGCCTCAGGAATACTGGTCCCTGGAGGCCGATCTGGCCCGTATCTCCCCCAATCTGGGGCAGTTCAAGGCCAGCTTCTACGGCAGAGAGAAGAAGATGGAACTGAACAGCGAACAGGCCGTTCAGGAAGTGGCCCTGGCCGTCCAGGCTGCCCCCTTCTCTGTGAAGAGCGTCAAGCGCCAGGACAAGCAGCGCAACCCGGCGCCCCCCTTCATCACCTCTACCCTCCAGCAGGAGGCCAGCCGCAAGCTGAACATGACCCCCCGGCGCACCATGTCCATCGCCCAGCAGCTCTATGAAGGCGTGGACATTGAGGGCGAGGGTACCGTGGGTCTCATCACCTATATGCGTACCGATTCCCTCCGTCTGTCCGACGAGGCTACCGCCGCCGCCCGGGATTTCATCCTGTCCCGTTACGGGGAGCAGTACTACCCCGGCAAGCCCCGGGTGTACAAGACCAAGTCGGGGGCCCAGGACGCCCACGAGGCCATCCGGCCCTCCAACGTGGCCCTCACTCCGGAGGACATCAAAAAGTCCCTCACCGCCGAGCAGTACAAGCTCTATAAATTGATTTGGAGCCGCTTTCTGGCCTGCCAGATGGCTTCCGCCATCTATGACAGCGTGTCCATCGAGGTGGAGTCCGCCGGCTATACCTTCCGGGCCACCCACTCCTCCCTCAAGTTCTCCGGCTACACTGCCGTGTACGTGGAGGGCAAGGACGAGGAGGACGAGACTTTCCAGTCCCCCCTGCCTGACCTGAAGGAGGGGGAGCCCCTGGAGCTGAAGGGGTTAACCCCTGACCAGCACTTCACCCAGCCCCCCAGCCGCTACACCGAGGCCACCCTCATCAAGGCCCTGGAGGAGAAGGGCATCGGACGCCCCTCCACCTACGCCCCCACCATCTCCACCATCCTGGACCGGGAGTATGTGGTGAAGGAGGGCAAAAACCTGCGGCCCACCCCTCTGGGCGAGGTGGTCACCGGCCTGATGAAGGACAAATTCACCGATATTGTGGATACCGCCTTCACCGCCAACATGGAGGAGCAGCTGGACGAGGTGGAGACCGGCAAGGTGGACTGGAAGAGTCTGCTGAGCCAGTTCTACGGCGGCTTTGAGAAGGAACTGAAGCAGGCAGAGCAGGACCTGGACGGCGAGCGCATCAAGGTGCCCGACGAGGTGTCCGACGTGATCTGTCCCAAGTGCGGCCGCAATCTGGTATATAAATCCGGCAGGTTTGGCAGGTTCCTGGCCTGTCCCGGCTGGCCGGAGTGCGACCACACCCAGCCCATCGTCATCGAGATGCCGGGCAAGTGCCCCAAGTGCGGCGGCAAGATTCTGAAAAAGACCTCCAAGCGGGGCTATGCCTATTATGGCTGCGAGAACAACTCCAATAAGGATGAGGCCCGCCGCTGCGACTTTATGACCTGGGATGTACCTGTGAAGGACAACTGTCCCGAGTGCGGCCATACCCTGTTTAAGAAGTCGGGCCGTGGGTTCAAGAAGCCCTTCTGCATCAACCCCGAGTGCCCCAACTTCCTGCCCGAGGACCAGCGGGGCTATAAGAAAAAGACCACCGCCGCCACGGAGACTCCTGCGGAGGGCGCTCCCCCCGAGGAGGAGAAGAAGCCCGCCAAGAAGACGGCGGCGAAAAAGACCGCCACCAAGAAGACGACGGCCGCCAAAAAGACTGCCGCCGCCAAAAAGACCACAACAAAAAAGACGGCGGCCAGGAAGCCTGCCGCCAAACAGAAAGCGGAATCGTAGGGGCGGCCGCAAGGGTCGCCCCTACGGGCTGAAAAGGAGAACCTATGGAACCTGTACGCGTGATCGGCGCGGGTCTGGCCGGGTGTGAGGCTGCGTGGCAGCTGGCCCGGCGGGGCATCCCCGTGATCCTGAAGGAAATGAAGCCCCACAAAATGACCCCCGCCCACCACACCCAGTGGTTCGGCGAGCTGGTGTGCTCCAACTCCCTGCGCTCCGACCAGCTGGAGAACGCGGTGGGCCTGCTGAAGGAGGAGCTGCGGCGGATGGGTTCCCTCATCCTGTCCTGCGCCGACGAGCACAGGGTGGAGGCCGGCGGCGCCCTGGCGGTGGACCGCCACGGCTTTGCTCAGGCCATCACCGAGAAGATCCGCAATCATCCCCTCATCACAGTGGTGGAGGAGGAAGTCACCCGGATTCCCGAAGAGGGCAACGTGATTGTGGCCTCCGGGCCCCTGACCTCCGACGTGCTGGCGGATGCCATTAAGGATTTCTTCCCGGAGAGCCACTACCTCAACTTCTTTGACGCCGCCGCCCCTCTGGTCACCTTTGAGAGCGTGGACATGGAGAGCGCCTTCTTTGCCTCCCGCTACGACAAGGGCACTCCGGACTACATCAACTGCCCCATGACCGAGGAGGAGTACGACGCATTCTGGACCGAGCTGTGTGCCGCCCAGGAGGCGGAGGTCCACGGTTTTGAGGACAAGAATGTGTTTGAGGGCTGTATGCCGGTGGAGGTCATGGCCCGCCGGGGCAAGCAGACCCTGTGCTACGGGCCACTGAAGCCCCGTGGTCTGCGGGACCCCAAGACCGGCAAGGAGCCCTTCGCTGTGGTGCAGCTGCGGCGGGATAACGCTGACGGCACCATCTACAATCTGGTGGGCTTCCAGACCCACCTGAAGTGGCCGGAGCAGAAGCGGGTGTTTTCCATGATCCCCGCCCTGAAAAACGCGGAGTTTGTCCGCTACGGCGTCATGCACCGCAACACCTATCTGGATTCTCCCCGGCTGCTGGACCGGTATTACCGGGTGAAGAAGGACCCGCGTATCTGCTTTGCCGGGCAGATCACCGGCGTGGAGGGCTATGTGGAGTCCACCGCCTCCGGCTTCCTGGCGGCGGTGGAGCTGGCCCGGCGGCTCACCGGCAAGCCGCCGGTGGATTTCCCTCAGGAGACCGCCACCGGCGCGCTGGCTCTGTATATCAGCAATGAGAGCGTTACCGATTTCCAGCCCATGAACGTGAATTTCGGCATCATCCCGCCTCTGGGCTATAAGGTCAAGGGCAAGCGGAATAAGAATGCCGAATTGAGTAAGCGGGCTCTGGAAATGCTGGCGGGACTGGATGTAGAATAAGGCGCGTCCGCTTGCCCGGGAGCGAAAGCGACCCGCCGCCGTGCGGCGCCAAGTATTTTGCGAAGCAAAATCTTGATGCCGGGCGAATTCACTTCGCCCGAGCAGATTTAAGGATCGGGGCTCCCACGGAAATATGATTTCCGTGGGGAACAAGCGGAACAAGAACGCTGAATTGAGTAAGCGAGCCTTGGAAGCGCTGGCGGGACTGGATGTGGAGGGCCGATGAGGGCATCGGCCCCTACAGACGGTGGAGGGAGAGGCCCAGCCTCAGGCCCTGGAGAAAGGCGGCCTCCTGATCCCGCAGGCCCTGCTCATCCGTGAGGTCCCGTAGCTTGTCCACAAAATCCTCCCCCAGACTGCCCCTGACGGCATCCAGATGCCGGGACAGCAGCCGCTGGCGGGAGGAGTCCTCAGCGTCGGGGACGGCGGGGAAATGCTCCTGAGACAGGGAGAACAGGTCGGAAATCAAAAGGTTCATATCACAACCCCACTAATAGCGTGTATTTATTATACACGCTATTAGTGGGGGTCGTCAAGGGGGGATTTGGTGTACTCCAACGAGTTATTTGGCATACGGTTGAAGGAACTGCGAAAACTGCGGGGCGAGACTCAGCAGGAGCTGGCAGAATTGCTGGGGATCAAACCAAATCAGATCGGTGAAATGGAAAATGGACGGAAAGCGTCAACCTTTGCCAAACTGGCCCAGCTGTGTGAGCATTACAATGTGTCGGCGGATTATCTGCTGGGCCTGATTGACGAACCCCGTCCCCTGACAGACGGGCAGCAGGGGCGGTAAGGGGAACGCGGGCGACCACAAGGGTCGCCCCTACGAGCAGAGGCACGGAACTTCCCCGTAGGAGCGACCTTTATGGTCGCCCGTCCCGGATTTGCCCCATACCAGATACGGAAAGAACATAGAAAGAAGAGGAGAACCATATGAAGATCATCGTAGACGCCATGGGGGGCGACAACGCGCCGGCTTCCAATGTGCGGGGCGCACTGGCCGCGGTCCGTGAGCTGGGGGTGGAGGTCATTCTGGTGGGCCGGGGAGAGGATATCCTCAAGGTCCTGAAGGACGACGGTATCAACGAGCTGCCTCCCGGCCTGGAGATCGCCCACGCCAGCCAGGTGGTGGAGATGTGCGGCAACCCTGCCACCGCCTTCCGGGAGAAGAAGGACTCCTCCCTCACCGTGGGCCTCAACCTGCTGAAAAACGGGGACGGCGATGCCTTCGTGTCCGCCGGCAGCACCGGCGCCCTGCTCTCCGCCGCCACCCTGATGATCAAGCGGGTGCGCGGCATCCGCCGGGCCGCCCTGGCTCCTGTGGTGCCCACCGGTGCCGGCGGGGCGGTGCTCATCGACTGCGGCGCTACCGCTGAGGGCACTCCGGAGTACCTGCTCCAGTTCGCCTTTATGGGCTCCTACTACGCCGAGCGGGTGCTCAAGCGCCCCGAGCCCAAGGTGGGCTTGTTGAACATTGGCGCTGAACCCTCCAAGGGCACCGACCTGCAGCGGGAGGCCCACGCCCTGCTCACCGCCGCCGACAAGGCCGGGCGCATCCACTTCGTGGGCAACGTGGAGGCCCGTGAGGCGGTGTTTGGCCAGGTAGATGTCATTGTGTCCGACGGCTACTCGGGCAATATCTTCCTCAAGACCATGGAGGGCACCGCTGGGTATATGGCCAAGGAACTGAAGGCCATGTTCAAGAAAAGCTTCCTGACCAAGCTGGCTGCGGTGCTGGTGTCCGGCGGACTGAAGCAGTTTAAAAAGAAGATGGACTCCAGCGAGGTGGGCGGTACCGCTCTCATCGGCATTTCCAAGCCGGTGATCAAGGCTCATGGTTCCTCTAATGACTACGCCATCAAGAACGCCATCCGTCAGGCCCGGGATTTTGCGTCCTCCGGCATGATCGACGATCTGGTGGACAATATCGAATATATGCGCCTGCCTACCAACGCAGAGGAAAAAATTTGAGTTACCTATTGACAGGCCCTCAAGACTTGCACTATTATCATAGTGCAAATGCAAAGACGCCGTCGGACGACGGATGCGACAGGAGTAGATGAACATGATTTTTGAGAAGATTGCCGGTCTGCTGTCCGAGCAGTTTGGTGTGGAAACCGACAGCATTACCATGGACACCTCCTTCGAGGACCTGGGCGCCGACTCTCTGGACATCGTGGAACTGACCATGGCGGTGGAAGAGGAGTTCGGCCTGGAGAATATGGACGAGGATGACCTGTCCGGCGTTGCCACCGTGGCCGACCTGGTCCGCTATCTGAAGTCCAAACTGGAAGACTGACACAGGATCAGACTGGGGAGCCCCGCCGACGGCGGGGCTCCTGTCATGAAAGGGAGGGACGGCCATGGAAGCCTTGGAAGAAAAGCTGGGTTACCGCTTCAACCAGCGGGCCCTGTTGGAAAATGCTCTGACCCACAGCTCCTATGCCAACGAGAATAAAGCGAGAGGGTGCCAGAGCAATGAGCGGTTGGAGTTTCTGGGAGACTCCGTGCTGGGTATGGTGACGGCGGACTACCTGTTCCGCACCCATCCCGATCTGCCCGAGGGGGATCTGACCCGCACCCGGGCAGCTCTGGTGTGCGAGGGCAGCCTGGTGGAGGTGGCCCAGCAGCTGGACCTGGGGGCCTACCTGAAACTGGGCAAGGGTGAGGATGCTGGCGGCGGCCGGGAGCGGCCCTCCATCGTGGCCGACGCGGTGGAGGCGGTGATCGCTGCTGTCTACCTGGATGGCGGCATCGGCTCCGCCCGTAAGATCATCCAGAAATTTATCCTGGACCGGGAAGAGGAGAAGAGCGCCAGCCGGGACTACAAAACTGCCCTGCAGGAGCTGGTCCAGCGGGAGAGTGGCCAGGTGCTGGGCTATCAGCTCATCGGCGCCGAGGGCCCCGATCACGCCAAGATCTTCTCGGTGGAGGTGGACCTGAACGGTACCCCAATCGGCCAGGGCAAGGGCCGCAGCAAAAAAGAGGCAGAGCAGGCAGCAGCCAAGGCCGCCATCGAGAAGCTGAAGGGCTGAGGGCATCAACTGGAAAGAAACAGGACTGCGGATCATCCGCAGTCCTGTTTTATGTGTTTCGGGGGCAAAAGGATTTGCAATAGCCTCCATTCCTTGATATAATACTTTATTCAGAAGTATATGTGTTGCGAGGTGCCGCCTTGTATTTAAAAGCGCTGGAGATCCAGGGATTCAAATCATTCCCGGATAAAACGGTCCTCTCCTTCGGGGAGGACATCACCGCTATCGTTGGTCCCAACGGCAGCGGAAAATCGAATATCTCCGACGCCATCCGCTGGGTCATGGGGGAGCAGTCCACCAAGGCCCTCCGTGGCGGTAAGATGGAGGATGTGATCTTCGGCGGTACCGCCCTGCGCAAGCAGCAGGGCTTTGCCGAGGTGTCCCTGGTGCTGGACAATACCGACCACATCTTCCCGCTGGAGGAGAGCGAGGTCATGGTCACCCGCCGGTACTACCGCTCCGGCGAGAGTGAGTACTACATCAACCGCCGTTCCGTCCGCCTGAAGGACGTGAACGAGCTGTTCATGGACACCGGCCTGGGCCGGGAGGGCTATTCCATCATCGGTCAGGGCCGTATCGACGAGATCCTGTCGGTGAAGAGCGGCGATCGCCGGGAGATTTTTGAGGAGGCCGCCGGTATCTCCCGCTTCCGCCACCGGAAGGAGGAGGCCGAGCGCAAGCTGGAGCGCACGCAGGAGAACCTGGTGCGTATCACCGACAAGATCGATGAGCTGGAGTTCCAGGTAGAACCTCTCCGCCAGCAGAGCGAGAAGGCCAGGAAGTTCCTCATCCTGCGGGACGAGCTGCGTGGGCTGGAGATTTCCCTGTGGCTGGACCAGCTGGAGAAGATTCGTTCCGGGTCCCGCAAGACCCTGTCCGACTACGAGAATGCCCTCCGTCAGAAGGGGGAGGTCCAGCAGCAGGTGGAGGACCTGTACGCCGCCGCTGAGGCATTCTCCGCTCAGATGCGGGACAAGGACGTGGAGACCGAGGGCGTCCGCTTCCAAATGATGCAGCGGGAGGCCGATGCCAACAGCCTGGAAAACGCTATCGCCGTCCTCAAAACCAATATTCAGAACAACCTGGAGAACCGGGACCGCATCCAGCGGGAGCTGGAGCAGCAGGAGGGCCGGGCTGACTCCATCGCCGCCCAGATCGGGGAGCGCAAGACCCGGCTGGAGGAGCTGGAAGGCCAGACCGCCGGCCTGCGGCAGCAGCTGGCTGACCGCCAGAATGAGGCTGCCTCCGCCAGCCGCTCCGCCGGGGCCATTGCCCAGGAGCTGGAGGACCTGCGCCGGAAGGAGGCGGTGGAGAACGCCTCCGCCGCCGACGCCAAGGCCCTCATTTCCGCCCTGGCCGCTGCCGCCCAGGAGGTGTTGGACCGGGACGAGGCCATGCGTCAGGAGCTGGCTTCCGGTGAGGAGCGGCTCCATGAGGCGGAGGAGACCCGCCGTCAGGCCGCCCAGGAGCTGGACCAGGCCAGGGAGGACCGGGACAGCTTACAGAACATCATCAGCGGTTACGCCCTGCGGCTGGAGACCCGGCAGCGGAAGGCCAGGGAAGCGGAGGAGCGCCACGTCAAACTCCAGATGGAGGACAACGCCCTGAACTCCCGCATCCATATGCTCTCCGAGATGGAAAAGATGTATGAGGGCTACTCCAAAGCGGTAAAGCTGGTGATGGGGGAGGCCAAGAAGGGCCAGCTTCGGGGCATCCACGGCCCGGTAGCCGGACTCATCCATGTGCCTGACGCCTGTACGGTAGCCATCGAGATCGCCCTGGGGGGCGCCATGCAGCATATTGTGGTGGAGCGGGAGGAGGACGGCAAGGCCGCCATTCAGTACCTGAAGCGCCGGGACGGCGGCCGGAGCACCTTCCTGCCCGTGACCTCCATGCGGCCCTCCGACTTCCGGGATCAGGGCGTGCGCAGGGAACCCGGCTTTGTAGGCCTGGGCAACGAACTCATCCAGTTCGATCCCCGGTATGAGAAGATCTTTTCCAACCTGCTGGGCCGCACCGTGGTGGCCGAGGATATGGACAAGGCCATTGCCATGGCCCGCAAATACAACTACCGCTTTAAGATCGTCACTCTGGACGGCCAGGTGCTCAACCCCGGCGGTTCCATGACCGGCGGTTCGGCGTCCCGCAGCGCGGGCATTCTGAGCCGGGCCAACGAGTTGGAGCGGCTGGCTCAGCAGCGCACCGGCGTGGCCCAGCAGCTGGCCGACGCGGCCCACGTCATGGAGGAGGCCAAGCGGGAGGCTACCGCCGCCGCCTACGAGATGGAGACGGCTCAGGCCCAGCAGCGCCGCCATGAGGACGACATCCTTAAGCTGGAGGAGCGCCTGGGCCATTTGGATACCCAGCTGGCCGATTTGAAGAAGCAGCGTGCCGACCAGAAGAGTGAGCTGGAACAGCTCCAGGCACGTTCTGCCCAGATCGAGGCGGATACCCGTGCCGCCCGCGCCCGGGTGGAGTCCCTGGAGGGAGCCGCCGCCGCCCTGCGGGCCGAGGCGGAGGGTAAGGCCAGAGGCCAGAGCGAAGCCCAGGAGAAGGCTACGGCTTTGGGCGAGGCCATTGCCGAACTGAATATGCGTCTGGCCGCCCTGGAGGCGGAGGCCCAGGCCGCCCGGAAGTCCATGACCGAACTGGAAGAGCTGCGCCGGGATCTGACCGGCGACAAGGCCGAGCGAGAGCGGATGCTTACCCAGTTCCAGGAGAAGAACGCCGATCTGGAGCGGGAGATTGCGGAGAAGGAGCGTCAGCTCCAGGACATCCGACTGGAAAACCAGGACCGCCAGGCCGCCATCAGCCGCATCAACGACGAGAAACTGGCCCTGGAGGCCCAGCGCAACCAGGCAGACAAGGATGCCCGGGACAAGAACAGCGCCCTGCTCAACCTGGAGCGGGAGGTGTCGGTGCTGGAGCAGAAGAAGGCTGCCGCCGCCATGGAGGAGAAGAACCTGCTGGAGAAGCTGTGGGAGACCTACGAGCTGTCCCACCAGGCGGCCATGGCCCAGCGGGTGGAGCTGGAGAGCGTCCCCAAGGCCCAGCGCCGGGTGGGAGAGCTGAAAAAGTCCATTTCCTCTCTGGGCAACATCAACCTGGACGCCATCGACGAGTTCCAGCGTATCAACGAGCGCTATACCTACCTCACCGACCAGCGGGACGATGTGCAGAAGTCCAAAAAGGAGCTGGAGGGCATCATCGCCGATATCACGGAGGAGATGCGCGCTATCTTTGCCAAGCAGTTTGCCGTGCTCAACGAGTCTTTCCAGCAGACCTTTACGGAGCTGTTCCAGGGCGGTAAGGCCACTCTGGAGCTGGAGGACCCCAATGATATCCTCAACTGCGGCATCGAGATCAAGGTGCAGCCCCCCGGCAAGGCGCTGAAGGTGCTCTCCCTGCTGTCCGGCGGCGAGAAGGCCTTCGTGGCCATCGCCCTCTATTTTGCCATTCTGAAGGTGCGGCCCACTCCCTTTGTAGTGATGGACGAGATCGAGGCCGCCCTGGACGACGCCAACGTGGTGCGCTTTGCCCACTATATGCGGCAGATGGCGGACAAGACTCAGTTTATCGTCATCACCCACCGCCGCGGTACCATGGAGGAAGCGGATGTCCTCTATGGCGTCACCATGCAGGAGCAGGGCGTCAGCCGGATGCTGACTATCAACCTGAACGATGTGGAGAAAGAACTGCACATTAAGTGATATCTTTACGGGTTGGTGGCTGACGCCCACCCGCCGAAGGCGGGGCGGCGCTTGCGCCGTCAAGTGTTTTGCCCTGGGGAAAAACCTTGAAATCGCCGGGATTCATTTCCGGCGATTTGAGTAAAATCAAGGGGTCCCCGCCCAGCCTTGGCTGGGCGGGGGATCAGCCGGATGCTCACCATCAACCTGAACGATGTGGAAAAAGAACTGCATATCAAATAAGGCGGCAGTTTTATCAACAACCGAAAGGAACCAAAATCAATATGGGCTTTTTTGCAAAGATCAAGGCGGGTTTGACCCGCACCAAGGAGAACATCGGGCACTCCATCGACCAGCTGTTTGCCGGTGAGCTCAACGACGACTTCTACGACGAGCTGGAGGAGACCCTGATCCTGGGCGACATGGGCGTGGACACCACCCTGAAGGCGGTGGAAGAGCTGCGCCGCCGGGTGAAGGAGGAGAAAATCAAGGATATGGACTCCGCCCGGGCCTGCCTGCGGCGGGTGCTCACCGAGATGCTCCAGGTGGGCGAGCCGGAGCTCCACCTCACCACCACCCCCTCGGTGGCCCTGTTCATCGGTGTGAACGGCGTGGGCAAGACCACCACCATCGGCAAGCTGGCCGCCAAAATGAAGGGGGAGGGCAGGCGGGTGCTGATGGCTGCTGCCGACACCTTCCGGGCCGCCGCCGCCGACCAGCTGGAGATCTGGAGCCAGCGCTCCGGGGTGGAGATCGTCCGCCAGCATGAGGGGGCCGACCCCGCCGCCGTGGTCTTTGACGCGCTCACCGCCGCCAAGGCCAGAGGCACCAATGTCATCCTCATCGACACCGCCGGCCGGCTGCACAACAAGCAGAACCTGATGAACGAGCTCAACAAGATCTCCCGGGTGGTGGACCGGGAGCTGCCCGGCTGCGACCGGGAGACTCTGCTGGTGCTGGACGCCACCACCGGCCAGAACGGCCTGATCCAGGCCAAGCAGTTCAAGGAGGCTGCCGGTATCACCGGTATCGTCCTCACCAAGCTGGACGGCTCCGCCAAGGGCGGCATCGTCATCGCCATCGCTCAGGAGCTCCAGGTGCCGGTGAAGTACATCGGCGTAGGCGAGGGCATTGACGATCTGATGCCCTTTGAAGCGGAGGCCTTTGTGGAAGCGCTGATTTAAGGGAGGTTATCTGATATGGCCAGAATTGACGGACGGGCGGCGGACCAGCTGCGGCCTGTAGAGATCATTCCTAATTTCAACAGATTTGCCGAGGGTTCCTGCCTCATTCGCTGCGGCAACACCCAGGTGCTGTGCTGCGCCAGCGTGGAGGAGCGCACTCCGCCCCACGTTCCCGAGGGGGAGGGCTGGGTCACCGCCGAGTACTCCATGCTGCCCCGGGCTAACCGGGAGCGGTCCAAGCGGGACGTGTCCAAGCTGAAGCTGTCTCCCCGCTCGGCGGAGATCCAGCGGCTGGTGGGCCGGTCCCTCCGTGCCTGCGTGGATATGAAAAAGCTGGGTGAGCGCTCTGTAACCATCGACTGCGACGTGCTCCAGGGGGATGGCGGCACCCGTACCGCCAGCGTCACCGGCGGCTATGTGGCCCTGGCCCTGGCACTGAAGAAGGTGGGTGCTGCTGACGCTCTGGTGGATCAGGTGGCTGCGGTGTCCGCCGGCATTGTGGATGACCAGCTGCTGCTGGACCTGTGCTATGAGGAGGACTCCTCCGCTCAGGTGGATCTGAACTGCGTGATGACTGGGGACGGCAGACTGGTGGAGCTCCAGGGGACCGGCGAGGGCCGGGCCTTCACGCTGGAGGAGCAGCGGGCTCTGGTGGATCTGTGCGCCAAGGGCATCGCCCAGCTCCAGACCATCCAGAAAAACGTACTGGAGGGCTGAGACATGAAAATGGTATTGGCCAGCAAGAACGCCCACAAGCTGGTGGAAATGAAGACCATCCTCTCCCAGCTGGGGGTGGACGTGGTGCTGGAGTCCGAAGTGGGCGTGGACGTGGATGTGGAGGAGACGGGCACTACCTTTGAGGAGAATGCCTGGCTGAAGGCCCATGCGGTATGTGAGGCCTCCGGCCTGCCCGCCATTGCCGACGACTCCGGCCTGTGTGTGGACGCTCTGGGTGGTGCCCCCGGCGTGTACTCCGCCCGCTACGGCGGTCCCGAGCTGGACGACGTGGGGCGGTACAAGCTGCTGCTGGAGAATCTGCGGGGCCAGCTGGACCGGCGGGGCAAATTTGTCTCCGCCATCTGCTGCTGCTTCCCCAATGGGGACAAGGTGGAGGCCAGAGGAGAGTGCACCGGCACCATCGCCTACGCCCCCAAGGGCGAGGGCGGTTTCGGCTACGACCCGGTGTTCTTTATCCCGGGACTGAAAAAGACCTTTGCGGAACTGACCGCAGAAGAGAAGAATGCCATTTCCCACCGGGGAAATGCACTGAATAAATTTAAAACAGAATTGGAGAATTATCTGAATGGAATTGACAAGTAAACAGCGGGCCCAGCTGCGGGGCCTGGCCAACAGCATTGACACCATCCTGCACATAGGCAAGGACGGCATCGGCGACAACCTGGTGAAGCAGGCTGACGACGCGCTGGAGGCCCGGGAACTCATCAAGGGCAAAGTGCTGGAGAATTGTATGCTCACCAGCCGGGAGGCGGCGGAGGAACTGGCCGCTGTTACCCGCAGCGATGTGGTGCAGGTGATCGGAACAAAATTTGTTCTGTATCGTCCAACCCACAAAAAGGATAAGAAAGACAAGATCATTCTGGTATCGGACAAAAAGCGCAAAGCATAATAAACGAGGGGGGCATGGTCATGAAGCTGGGCATCTATGGCGGGACCTTCAATCCACCCCATTTGGGGCATTTGACCTCGGCTCAGGCGGCAATGGACGTGCTGGGACTGGACCGTTTACAGTTTGTTCCAGCGGCGCTGCCGCCCCACAAGCAACTGCCTGAGGGCAGCCCCGGCCCCCGGGAACGGCTGGCTATGGTGGAGTTGGCAGCAGACAGCCTGCTGCTGCCTGACCAGATCGGGGTGAGTGATCTGGAGTTGACCCGGCCCGGGAAGAGTTATACGGCCGATACCCTGGAGCAGCTCCACGCACAGCATCCCGACGCGGAACTGTGGTTGATGATGGGTACCGATATGTTTCTTACCCTGCAGAACTGGCGGGAGCCGGAGCGGATCACCCGCCTGGCGGGGGTATGTACCTTTGCCCGTACCCAGAGCGACAGTGGCGAGGCACTGAACATCCAGGCGGAGTATCTGCAAAAGACCCTTGGAGCCAAGACCTGTGTGCTCCAGCTGCCCCATATTGTAGACGTATCCTCCACCCAGCTGCGGGAACTGTTGGCCCGGGGAGAGGGACAGGAGTATCTGTCTCCGGCGGTATATGGATATATCATCCGTCACGGACTCTACGGTGTTCACTATGACCTCAAGCAGCTGCCTGACCGGGAACTGCGGGCCTGCGCCTGCTCCATGATCCGGGCCAAGCGGATCGCCCACATTCGGGGCACCGAAGAAGAGGCGGTGCGTCTGGCCCGCCGCTGGGGCGCCGACGAAGAAAAGGCCCGCCGGGCGGGTATCCTCCATGATATTACAAAATATCTGGAGATGGACGAGCAGTTGCAATTATGCCATAAATATGGTATCGTACTGGATGATTTGGAACAGCGTGCTGTCAAGCTGCTCCATTCCAAAACCGGGGCGTGTGTGGCCCGGGATGTGTATGGAGTGAGCGACGATATTTACAATGCGATTTTCTGGCATACCACCGGCAAAGCGGATATGACGCTGCTGGAGAAGATTCTGTACATTGCCGACTACATGGAGCCCAACCGGGATTTCCCCGGTGTGGATAAGCTGCGGAAGCTGGCCTATGAGGATCTGGACCAGGCCGTGCTGCTGGGCTGCGAGATGAGTATTCAGGAGATGAAGGACCGGGGCCTGCCGGTCCACGGCAACACGCTGCAGGCCAGGGACTGGCTGAGGAGCAAATCCAGCAGAAAGGAACCTTGAGATGAACCCGGAAGAGAAAAAGAACAGCCGCGGCGGCGCCCGGCTCGCGAAAGAGCAAAAGCCGCCCAAAGCCCCCAAGCAGAAAAAGCCGAAGCCCCAGCGCTCCCCAAAGGAAAAGGCGCTGCGCATTTTCTTTATTGTATTGACGGTCATCGCTGCACTGATTGTGGTTTTGTTCGTCGCTTATAAACTCCTGGTGGTCAAGCCGCAGATTCCCAGTGTGACCCCGCCCGACGCTCAGGCCTCTGCCGGAATGGAGATGACGGGACCCAAACTGTCCGGCGACCGGAAGGAGGAGTTCTACACCTTCCTGGTGGTGGGACGGGATACCGGCGGCGGCGGCAACACCGACACCATTATGGTCATGTCCTACGACATTCCCAACCAGCAGCTCAATGTGCTGAATATTCCCCGTGATACCATGGTCAATGTGCCCTGGGACGTGAAGAAGATCAATTCCGTCTACAACTGGGCTCCCAAGTATGACAAGGACGGCATCGACTATTTGAAGGAGGAGATCTCCTACCTCATCGGATTCCAGCCCGACTTCACCATGGTGGTGGAATGGGAGGCTGTGGGCGAGTTGGTGGACGCCATCGGGCCGGTGTGGTTTGACGTGCCCTATGATATGAATTATGATGACGGCACTCAGGATCTCTACATCCATCTGAAAGCCGGTCCCCAGGAGATCGACGGTGACGAGGCCATGCAGCTGCTGCGCTGGCGGAAGAACAACAAGATTGAAAACGGCAAGCTGATCGTCTACGGCGGCTATCCCTCCGGCGATCTGGGCCGCATTCAGACCCAGCAGGATTTCCTGAAAGCGGTCATCGAGACCTGTCTGAACAACCTGACTGTGGACAAGATCCCCGCCCTGGCCCAGATCTTTTTTAACAATGTGGATACCCGCGGTACCCTTACCGTGAATAACCTGGCCTGGTTTGCCCAGGAGGCCATTCTGGGCGGGCTGAGCATGGAGAACGTCAACTTCATGACTCTGCCTTGTGAGGGCGCCTGGGTATACAGCCGGACGGTAGGCAACAAGCAGTCCTATGTGACCCCCATCCAGAATCAGACCCTGGAGATGATCAACACCTACTTTAATCCCTATTTGGAAGACATCCGGCTGGATCAGCTGGACCTGATGAGTGTGAACGATGATGGGTCCCTGTCCTCCACCAGAGGATATGTGGAGGATAGCTACGCTGCCAAGCCTCAGGGCGGCAGTTCGTCCGGTTCCTCTGGTTCGAGCAGTTCCAGCGGTTCCGGCACCTCCACCCCCAAGCCCAGCAGTACCCCCAAGCCGGAGGTAACTGCTACCCCCAAGCCCAGTAACAGCCCGGCGGCCAGTGCTCAGCCCTCGGCAACCCCGGTGCCCACATCTACCCCGGTGGCAAGCGCTCAGCCGTCTGCGACCCCGGTGCCCACCCCTACGCCAGCGCCTACGCCGGCAGCCACACCCGCTCCGGAACCGACCCCGGAGATTGGCCCGGGAATGCCGCCTGTGGAATAAAGGAGAGATTTTATGTTAACACCCAAGGAAATTGCCCTGCTGGCCGCCAAAGCTCTGGACAGCAAGAAGGGCCTGGATATCAAGGTACTGGAGACCGGTCATCTGACCACTCTGGCCGACTATTTTGTGCTGTGTTCCGCTACCTCCACCACTCAGATCAAGGCCCTGGCCGATGTCTGTGAGAAGGAGCTGAAGGATGCCGGCGAGCCCCCCCACCATGTGGAGGGCCACCGGGGCGGCATCTGGATCCTGCTGGATTTCTCCTCCGTGGTGGTCCACATCTTCAATGAGGAGGCCAGAGAGTTCTACGATCTGGAGCGCCTGTGGAGCGATGCTACCCCCGTGGATCTGTCCGGTGTGCTCACTGAAAACTAAAGCAATAAAAAAGTGTCGCGGGAATTCCCGCGACACTTTTTTATTTCATGATGACTGGGGTGGAGGTCCATTCCAGCCCACAGGGCTTTGGGGTGGAGAAGCACAGCCCATATAGGTCAGTGTACCGGACCTCCGCCTCAAAGAGCTGCCGGGCGGGGCCGGTAAGGATTTTGGCATGGGCGGGCTTGGTGAGCATGGGCAGAGTGCAGCGTTTTTTCATGTCCTTCAGCAACACCTGCCCCTGGCCATTGAACCCCAGCACCCGGACGTAAGGGGGGAGGACAGGGCGGTCTGTCGTTAGATCCAAAAAGGCGGACAGAGCCAGCCGCCGCAGCCGGGCATGGGTGTACCGTTTGGTCTTGGCCAGGGAATAGAATTCATCCAGGGAGAAAGCCTGTCGGGCGGCGTGGATCAGCCGTTCCGGAAGGCCCTCCGCCGCGCCGCTGTCAGGTAGGATGCGCCACTGTTCAGCATCCATGGTGCGCAGTTTGGCCAAAATGGCCCGCTCGATATGGGACAGGGAGGAGGCTGCCCCAAGCTGCTCCAGGGTGCCTGCGGGGACCAGCGGGGCGGCGTCTTGGTACCGCCCCGCCCGCAGCAGCCGGCGGATCTGGGTGGCGGAAGCAAAACCCTCCACCGTCTGGCTTCCGTTGTGCTCCGCCCCCCGGCGGGATATCGTCACCACCTCCATGGAGGCGTTCAGATGGCGGAGCGCCCGCAGGTACTCCACCCCCAGGTTGTTGTTGGGGGTGGACAGGCAGGAACAATTTGCAGCCTCCTGCCGGGCGGCTGGAAAGGACAACCCTCTGTCCAGAGCAGCCCGCAGTCTGGCCGGATAGTCTGGGGAATCCAGAGCCTCCGCCGCATGGCGCAGTTCATCAGTGCTGCCGCACTCGCTGCCGAAGGAGAGAGTATCCACCACCCCGGTAGCGGCAAGAATAGATACCGCCCCACGGGCAAAGGTCTCAGCCGAAGACATGGCCCAGGGGGTGGGAAGTTCCAAAATCAGATCGGCGCCCCCCTTCAGGGCAAACTCCGCCCGGGTCCACTTGTCCGTAACGGCGCAGTCCGCCCCCTGGACCCAGTGGCCACTCATAACGCACACCACGGGACGGTCCTCCCCCAACAGGCGGCGAGTGTGGGCGATGTGCCAGGCGTGACCCAGATGGAATGGATTGTATTCCGCAACGATGCCGACGGCCCTCATGGCTTTTCCTCCAGAACAAGAGTAAAATTTTTCTCCCTTTCAGTAAAAATGTGGGTTGTTCTTTGTGTCAAAAAGGGATAAAATAAAACCGATATGTTTCTGTTATTGTACTACGGGAACGCCTGGCTCTCAAGCCATAGTTTATCAGGAAAAGTAAGGAGAGATGGAACGATGAAAGTTCTGGTCATCAACGCTGGCAGCTCTTCCCTCAAGTATCAGCTCATGGACCCCGGCACCCGAGAGGTGCTGGCCAAAGGTCTGTGTGAGCGCATCGGCATCGACGGCCGCCTGACCCACAAGGTCCCCGCCAAGGACGCCAAGTATGAGTTTGAGATCCCCATGCCCACCCATGCCGAGGCCATTCAGGCTGTGCTGGACGCTCTGCTCTCCAGCGAGCACGGTGTGATCAAGAGCGCCTCTGAGATCGATGCTGTGGGTCACCGCGTGGTCCACGGCGGCGAGAAGTTCGCCGGCTCCGTGCGCATCACCGATGAGGTCATGGCCGCTCTGGAGGAGTGCATCCCCCTGGCCCCGCTCCACAACCCCGCCAACATCACCGGTATCAAGGCCTGTGAGCAGGTCATGCCCGGCGTGCCCATGGTGGGCGTGTTTGACACCGCTTTCCATCAGACCATGCCCGCCAAGAGCTACATCTATGCTCTGCCCTACGAGTACTATGAGAAAGACAAGGTCCGCCGCTATGGTTTCCACGGCACCTCTCACCGCTATGTGTCTCAGCGTGCCGCCGCTATGCTGGGCAAGCCCATTGAGGAGCTGAAGATCATCACCTGCCACCTGGGCAACGGCTCTTCCGTGGCCGCTGTGGACTGTGGCAAGAGCGTGGACACCTCCATGGGCTTCACCCCCCTGGCCGGTCTGCCCATGGGCACCCGCTCCGGTGATCTGGACGCCGGCATCATGGAGTACCTGATGAACAAATATGGCTGGGACATGAAGGAAATGATGAATGTCCTCAACAAGAAGTCCGGCGTGCTGGGTATCTCTGGCGTGTCCTCCGACTTCCGCGATGTTGAAAATGCTGCCAATGACGGAAACCAGCAGGCTGCTCTGGCTCTGGAGGCCTTCCAGTACGGCGTGAAGAAGCTCATCGGCGCCTATGCCGCCGCTATGGGCGGTGTGGACGCCATCGTGTTCACCGCCGGCGTGGGCGAGAACGATGCCAACACCCGTATGGCTGCTGCTTCCGGTCTGGAGTTCATGGGCGTAAAGATGGACGCCGAGGCCAACAATGTCCGGGGCAAGGAGAAGGTTATTTCCGCCGCCGATTCCAAGGTAAAGGTCCTGCTCATCCCCACCGATGAGGAGCTTATGATCGCCATGGATACTGCCGCCATCGTGGGCAAGTAAGAAAAACAAAGCATCTTTTCAAAGGGGCGCTGCTGTGCAGCGCCCCTTTTGCATGAAAAATGGAAGGGCTGCCATCGGTTGTGATTTTTTAGAAAAATTTCATCCTTTTTTTATGGAAGATTTGAGACGGGTCTGTTATGCTATCCAGCGAAGTGGTTGGGAACAAATTGTGAATTCTGTTCCCGCCCTGTTGACATATGACAGGTTGTCGGATTAAGATAATGCGACAGGTTGTCAGGTCTGGAGGGAACCACTGTGCCAAGTATGACTTTTTTCCATCTGCCGGCAGAAAAACGGGAGCGGCTGCTGGCGGCGGCCCGGGCGGAATTTGTTCGGGTGCCCTATGAGGATGCCTCCATCAACCGGATAATCCGGGATGCGGGTATTCCAAGGGGCAGCTTCTATATGTACTTTACCGATAAGGAGGACCTGTTCCACTATCTCATGGAGTCCTATGGCCAGCAGTTGGTGGAACAGGTGGAGGAATGGCTGGACCGGGATGGGGGCGATTTGTTTCAGGCCTTTCTGGACCTGTTTGACTATTTGCAGGCCAACCGGAACAGCGACAACTTCCGGGAGATGGCGGGGATACTCCGCCGTAATCAGCGGCTCCAGCCGGGACTCATCCTCAGTCGACAGGGGCCCTGCGCCATTGTGGACCGCCTGCGGGACAAGATCGAGCTGTCCCGGCTGGATCTGCGCAGCGAGACCGATCTGCCAGATCTGTTTCATCTGCTGATCTCCGCGGTAGCGGGGACCATGCTGACAGCAGCGCAGGATGGTGGTGTGGAGCAGGCCAGAGCCAGGCTGATCCGTATTCTGGGGATCTTACAGCGAGGTGTGGCGGCCAAAGAGGCCGCGCCCGGCTGGGGACAGCAATGAAAAGGAGAAACGACCATGGAAGCAACCCAAGTAAAATCGGAAACCACAGTGGCGCCGAAGGAGGAGCAGAAGAAGCTCCCGGAGTTCAAGGCGCCCAAAAAGAAGCGCAAGTGGGTCAAGCGGGTGATCGTTCTGGCGGTGATCGCGGCGATCATTGTCTTTATGCTCTCCCGCTGTATGGGTGCGGGCAAACAGATCATCAGCAGCGCCTATCTGCCTTACACGGCCTCCATGCAGAATATGACGGTGTCCGTGTCGGGTACCGGCACCATTGAGCCCATCCAGTCCTACAAGGTAACTACCCTGGTCAGCGGCGAGATCCTGGAGGCTCCCTTTGAGGAAGGTCAGACGGTACATAAGGGCGCCGTACTTTTCCGCATCGACGCCAAGGATGTGGAAAACAACATTGAGCAGCTCCACCTCAATGTCCGTTCGGCCCAGCTGGCCCTGGATGATTTGCTCAAGACCCGGAGCGACAACCAGAAGGATCGGAACATCACCGCCAAGGACGCCGGAGTCATCACCGAGCTGCACGTGGAGCAGGGGGACACTGTTACGGCGGGCACTGTGATCGCCGATGTGTTGGACCGGGATCACATGAAGCTGAAGGTACCCTTCCATGGGGCGGACGCCGCCGGCTTCTATGTGGGACAGACCGCCACGGTGACAGTGAACGGCACCGGTTCCACCCTGACCGGTACAGTGGCTGAGATCGCCGCCACCGATGAGGTGGGAGCGGGCGGCACTTTGGTGCGCCAGGTAACCATTCAGGTCAACAACCCGGGTGTGCTGTCTGAGACCAGCCAGGGTACCGCCTCCATTGGCGGCGCAGCCTGCGCGGCCAGTTCCAACTTTACCTATGCCGCCTCCGCTCAGATCACGGCCAAGGCCTCCGGCGACCTGGATGTGCTCCATGTGAAAGAGGGGGACCGTGTCAGTGCGGGGCAGGTCATCGGCGTGATTGCCGAAGCGGATCTGGACACCCAGATCGAGAATGCCAGGATCGCTCTGGAAAATGCTCAGCTCTCCCTGAAAAATGCCCAGGAGAAGCTGGATGACTATACTATTACTTCTACCATTGACGGCCAGGTCATTGAAAAGAATCTGGATGTGGGAGATAACATCAGCGGAATGTCAAACTCCGGTACGACCGTGACCTATCCCGCCGTGATCTATGACCGTTCCCAGCTCACCTTTGAGATGGATATCGACGAGCAGGATATCAGCCAGATCCAGGTGGGTCAGAAGGTGGAGATCACCGCCGACGCCCTGGATGGGCAGAGCTTCACCGGCGTGGTGGATAAGATCAACATCAACGGCACCACCGCCAGCGGACACACCAGCTATCCGGTCACGGTTCTGGTGGACGGCTCCCCTGAAGAGCTGTATCCCGGTATGAACGTCTCCGCCAAGATCATTGTGGAAGAGGTGGGCAATGTGCTTGTCCTTCCGGTGGAAGCTGTGGAGCGGGGGAACACTGTTTTGGTGGCTACCCCTGAGTGCCTGGATGAAAAAGGAAACGTGGTGGACATCACCGCCGCGGAGGCACGGCAGGTCACCCTGGGCCGCAACGACGACAGCTACATCGAGATCGTGGACGGTCTGGAGGCGGGGGAAGTGATCCTGGCCCCCAGTCCCCAGGGGTCCAATATGATGGAAGCTATGATGGGGATGGGTTAAGCCATGGAACACCTCATTGAACTCAAAGACGTCTATAAAATCTACCAGATGGGGGAGGAGACCGTCCACGCCCTGGACGGCGTCTCCCTGACGGTGGATCAGGGGGAATTTGTGGCCATCGTGGGTCAGTCCGGCTCCGGCAAGTCTACCGCTATGAATATCATCGGCTGCCTGGATGTGCCCACCTCCGGCACCTATCATTTGGGCGGGGTGGATGTGTCCACCATGGACGATGACCAGCAGGCCGAGATCCGCAACAAGATGCTGGGCTTTATCTTCCAGCAGTATAACCTCATACCCAAGCTCAATGTACTGGAAAATGTGGAGCTGCCTCTGCTGTATGCCGGCGTACCTGGCAGCGAGCGCCGGGAGCGGGCCCTCCAGGCTCTGGAGCGGGTAGGGCTGGTGGATAAACGGAAAAACCTGCCCAGCCAGCTCTCCGGCGGTCAGCAGCAGCGGGTCTCCATTGCCCGTGCTCTGGCGGGAAATCCCTCGGTGATCCTGGCCGACGAGCCCACCGGCGCGCTGGATTCCCGTACCGGCCGGGAGGTGTTGGGCTTCCTTCAGAAACTGAACGCCGAGGGAGATACCGTGGTCCTCATCACCCATGATAACTCTATTGCAGTAAGGGCCAAACGTATTGTCCGCCTTCAGGACGGCCGGATCATCTATGACGGAGACGCTCGTGATCCTAAAGCCGTGGTCCAGCCCGAGCTGGAGGAGGAGCTCGGCGGAGCCAGGGAGGTGCTGAATCTATGAAGATAGGGCAATCCTTCCGGTTGGCCATCAAAAGCCTAATGACCAGTAAGGTGCGGGCGCTGCTTACCATGCTGGGTATCATCATCGGCGTGGCGGCAGTCATCGTCATTGTCTCCCTGGGCAATGGGATGCAGCAGTACATGAACAGCCAGTTTGAGCAGGTCGGCGTCAATATGATCCAGGTGGGGATCTATTCCTACGGTGGAAACCGGGAAGCCGGGCCGGATGATTTTTACACACTGGCAGAGAAATACCCACAGTACATCGATTCGGTGAGCCCCTATCTCAGCGCCACCACCATTGTCCGGCAGGGCGCACAGGAGTATGAGCGCACCAAAGTCTACGGCGTCAGTGAAACCATGTACAACAGCCAGAAGGGTCAGACGGCCACCGGTGACAAGCTGAAGGAGGGGCGCTTTCTCAGCTATGTGGATGTGGAAAAGAATCAAAAGGTGTGTGTGATCGGCAGCTACCTCAATGAGGATATGTTTGGAGGTCAGGGCCTGGGACAGACACTGACCATAGGGGGCGTACCCTATACTGTCATTGGTACGCTGGCCCAGAAGGCGGATTCCACCGAGGGCAGCGGCGATGATCAGATCTATCTGCCTTACGGGCTGGTGGAGCAAATCAATGCCGCCAGCGGCGGCATTGGAATGAATTCTTATCTGGTCACCAGCACCAGCAAGGATACCTCCTCCGCCGCCAAGGGCGTTATTGAGAATATGCTCTTTCGGATCTATGGGGACAGCAGCGCCTATCTCGTTATGACCTCGGCGGAAATGATGGAAATGATGGACTCCATGCTGGGCGTGCTCATGACCATTCTGGTGGTCATCGCCGCGATTTCCCTGGTGGTAGGCGGCATCGGCATTATGAATATTATGCTGGTATCGGTGACCGAGCGCACCCGGGAGATCGGCATTCGAAAATCTCTGGGTGCCAAGGGCCGGGACATCCGCAGCCAGTTTATCATTGAGGCAGGTACCACCTCCGCCATCGGCGGCGTAATCGGCATCCTATTGGGTATCCTGCTGGCCAATCTGTTTACTGTGATAGTGGGGGCGGTGATGAGCGACGCCGAGGGCTTTGCCGCCATTCCCAATCTCAGCGGCATCCTGGTATCTTTTGGCGTATCGGTGGGCATCGGCGTCCTGTTCGGCTACCTGCCTGCCAACAAGGCGGCCAAACTGAACCCCATCGATGCGCTGCGATACGATTGACGCTTGGGGATGAACCTCTTGCCTCCTGCCTTCAGGGGGTATATACTTACGGTAACGAAGGCCCGTTTCCGTAGGAAGGAGAAAAAAGATGAAACATAGACTGTTATCCGGACTGCTGGCCCTGGTTTTGGTATTGGGACTGGCTCCTGCGGCGCTGGCGGCCCCTCCGGCCGAGGAGGAGGCTGCCCAGGTACTGGCCGCGCTGGACATTATGGTAGGAGACGAAAATGGTGATCTGGCTCTGGACCGCACCATCACCCGGGCGGAATTCACCAAAATGACAGTGGCTGCCTCCACCAGCCGGGATACGGTAGGGGATACGGTGGCTGTCAAGCCCTATCCGGACGTGCCCCAGACCCACTGGGCGGCTCCCTATGTGAAAGCCGCTGTGGACCTGGGCCTGGTTCAGGGAGATCTGTATGGCAACTTCAACCCAGACCGGAAGATCACCCTGGCGGAAGGGGTCACTATGGTACTGCGGCTGCTGGGCTATACCGACAGCGACTTTACCGGGGTTTGGCCCGCCGGTCAGATGGCTCAGTACCGGGCCCTGGATCTGGACGAGGGCGTAAATTGCGCTCAGAGTGAGAACATGACCCGGCGGGACGCCCTGTACCTGTTTTACAATCTGATGATTACCAAGAACAAGGAGGGGGTCTACCACCTGAATGTGCTGGAACCCACCTTGAATCTGGTGAATGCGGCCGGCGAACTGGACCGGGTGGCTCTCATCAACTCTGCCATGGAGGGGCCGGTGGTGGCCTCCGCCAACTGGCAGGGTGCCCTGCCCTTTAATGCCTCCGCTGCCACGGTATACCGCAACAGCAAGGCGGCCACACTGGGCAGCATACAGGCCCAGGACGTGCTCTACTGGTCCAAATCCATGCGGACGGTGTGGGCTTACTCAGATAAGGCCACCGGTACCCTGGAGGCCCTCAGCCCCTCCGCTTCCGCGCCCACTTCGGTGACAGTGGCGGGCAAAACCTATGCCATTGAGACCACCTCCGCCGCCTATGCGCTGTCCGACCTGGGCAGCTATGCGGTGGGCGATCAGGTCACCTTGCTGCTGGGCCGCAACGGCGGCGTGGCCGCCCTGGGTGAGGGGCCCGGCGAAGGCACGCTGATTTACGGTGTGATCACCAAAGTGGAAAACCTGCCCTATGATGACGGAAATAACGGTTCCTATACCGCCCGCACGGTGACGGTGGCAGCCACCGACGGCAGCAGCTACCGCTACCAGTGCAGCGAAAAGAGCCTGGAGGAGGGGGACCTGGTCCAGGTCATCACCGGCGACAGCAGCGTCCAGGTGAAGCGGCTGAGCACCGTCAAGCTGACCGGCAAGGTCGGTTCCGACGGCAGCAAGCTGGGCGGCTATGTGCTGGCAGACGATGTGCAGATCATTGATACCTATGAATCCCGTACACCGGTGCGGGTCTATCCCAGCCGGTTGGCGGGGGTGGAACTGACCGGCAGCATGGTGCGCTACTATGCCCTCAACAGCGACGGGGAGATCAGCCATCTGATCCTCAACGATGTGACCGGCGATCTGCACCAGTATGGCATCATTACCGATGTGAATGAGGTCAATGTGAGCCTGCCCACCGGCGGCTTCCAGATCTCCTCCGCCTATACTTATGATGTGGGCGGTAAGGAGCTGGTGTTTGGCTCCGACTCCAAAATCTACAATCTGAAGACCGGCCCCTGCCAGGTCAAGATGGACAGTGATACCAATGTGGAGCGCCTGTACAGCCTGAATGAGCAGAAGCTGGACAGCGTCAGTGTCAGCGGGAACTTTGCCGTGGGCACCGACCGGAGACAGTATGCTCTTTCCGAGCAGGTGGTGGTTTACGTCTATGATAAGGGCGAGTATCTGCTCTCCAGCCTGTCCAAGGTGACGGAAGGAGACTATACCCTCACCGGCTGGTGCGACAAGAGCGAGAGCGCCGGCGGCCGGATCCGCGTGATCGTGGCCCGGTAAGCCTCAGAAGAAATACCCCCGCCCCGCAGAGTCAGATATACTCTGCGGGGCGGGGGTTATCATTTAGAATACAGAAATTTCCGAGCAATGTGTATAAGCCCTCTCCGGCCTGTCCAAAATAAGGATCGGAGGTGCTGAAGCGTATGAAAAAATCATTCTACCACCATTTCAGCGACTTTATCGAGGGAAAGGGATTTTACATCGTCCTGGCTCTCTGTATTGCGGCCATCGGGATCTCCGGCTGGTTCCTGTTTTCCTCCCTCACCGGGGAGCAGGAGAAGCAGCCCGTGGGCGGTACAGCCAGCATCACGGTGACCCCGGCCCCTACCCCGGCCGCCAGCGTGATGCCGGTGAAGCCAACTGTGACCGCAACCCCCAGGCCTACCGCCACGGTTCCCGCCGTAGCCCCCGCCACACCCTCGGCCACAGTCCAGCCCACCCCCACGCCCAAGAGCGCGCCCACCTCCCTCACCTGGCCGGTGCGGGGAGAGGTGCTCACCAATTACAGCGTGGAGACCCTGGCCTATGATGTGACCATGGCGGACTGG
Organism: Flavonifractor porci; assembly: GCF_037572415.1. Taxonomy (NCBI): domain Bacteria; kingdom Bacillati; phylum Bacillota; class Clostridia; order Eubacteriales; family Oscillospiraceae; genus Flavonifractor; species Flavonifractor porci. Next base: position 149,754 of record NZ_JBBHLB010000005.1, on the reverse strand, counting down.
CGCACCCATGCTGGTGTGGACATTGCCGCCGCTGCCGGCACAGAGGTCCGGGCCCCCGCCTCTGGTGTGGTGGTTGAGGTAACGGAGGATGTGATGCTGGGCACCACCGTGGTCATCGACCATGGCGGCGACCTGACCACTACCTGCGCCAACCTGGCCTCCGTTCCCACGGTGGAGGTGGGGGATGAGGTCGCCGTAGGTGACATCATCGGCTCGGTAGGGAATACCGCTATTGCCGAGAGTGCCCTGGCCAGCCATCTGCATTTCAGCGTGGAGCGGGAGGGCCAGAGTGTGGACCCCATGGAACTGCTGAAGGGATAACGGAAAAGAGCGCGCTGTGCAGCGCGCTCTTTTTGTTGTCAGCGATGCAGCTGATCCCCGGAGCCGCGGGTGATCCTGACCACCAGGCCGTTGAGCGCCAGCAGACCAATCAGGTTGGGCAGCACCATCAGACCGTTGAACATATCCGACAGGTTCCACACCAGGTCTACCTTCTGTGTGGAGCCGATCACGATAAACACCACCACGATAACAGCGTATACTCTGGTGGCTTTCTTTCCGAAAAGGGCCTTCACATTGATCTCGCCGAAGAAATACCAGCCGATGATGGTGGAGAAGGCAAAGAACAGCATACAAATGGCCACAAAGGCGTTGCCGAAGGAGCCGAAGGCAGCATTGAAGGCGGCCTGGGCCAGAGCGGTGCCCTGAAGGGGACCGTTCACAGGCTGAAGCATCCCGGAGGAGATGATGACCAGGGCAGTCAGGGTGAGCACCACAAAGGTGTCGATAAACACGCCCATCATGGCGATGATACCCTGATCCTGGGGCTTTTCCACCTTGGCCAAAGCGTGGGCGTGGGGGGTGGAGCCCATACCGGCTTCGTTGGAAAACAGACCCCGGGCCACGCCGTACCGCATGGCCTCCCGCATACTCAGACCCAGAGCGCCGCCAAACACCGCCTGGGGGTCAAAGGCACACACGAAGATGGAGCGAAGGGCGGAGAGCAGAGTTTCGTGGTTGATGCACAGGATGATGATGCAGCCTACGATGTAGAAAAAGGCCATGATGGGGACGATCTTTTCGGTGAAGGAGGCGATGCGCCGCACACCGCCCAGGAAGATAAAGGCGGCAATGACTGCCACCACAACGCCTACCACCAGCTTGGGAATGCCGAAGGCAGTGTGGAAGGCGTCGCCGATGGAGTTGGACTGGACCATATTGCCCATAAAACCCAGGGCCAGGATAATGGCGATAGCAAAAAAGCCGGACAGGAACTTGCCGAACTTGCCCCGGAAGGCCGCCCGGATGTAGTAGAGGGGGCCGCCGGTCACATGGCCGTCGGCGTCGGTGGTGCGGAATTTCTGGGCCACCACGGCCTCGGAATAGATGGTGGCCATACCGAAGAAAGCAGACAGCCACATCCAGAAAATAGCGCCGGGGCCGCCGGAATACAGGGCGGTGGCGCAGCCGGTGATGTTGCCGGTGCCCACCTGGGCGGCAATGGCGGTGGTCAGGGCCTGGAAGGAGGACATACCCTCCTTGCCCGCCCGCGCGCCCTTCATGGAAAAGCCGCCGAACAGCCGGCGCATTCCTTCGCCGAATTTACGCAGCTGGATAAAACCCAGACGTACCGTAAAGAAAATACCGGTGGCTACCAGCAAAAAGAGCAGCGCATAGTCCCACAGCACGGTGTTGACCGCGCCCACCAGTCCTTCGATCCATTCCATTGTACTCTCTCCTCGTCTCTTGGGATTGCGGCAAAGAAAAGGGCCAAACCGCACGCACTGCGGTTTGGCCCTGAAATACAAGCAGAAAGACATCCGGTACACCGGATGCCGCTGTCCTTCACTCTGTCCTTTTGCCTGAGAGATTCGTGCCCCGTGGGGGCGCGTTGCACCTTCGGCATCCCCGCTGGGGGGACTTCTCCAGAGCCACATCCATCCACAGTCCTCATTTCCCGGGGGAAACGCCTGAGAGTTTTGCTCCTTCGGCAAGCCGTCGGCTTTTTCCTGTGGACTTCCTTTGTCGCTATGCGGCGGACGAATGTCCATCCGATTTGATATGCAGAACTATAGCACGGGATGGGCCCTTTGTCAAGCCCTTCCAGACTGCCGGAACGGGATGGAAAAAAGAGGAATTCCTGCGACAAGAAACGTACACATTTTCCATGCCGGTGGGCATATACTGATATGTACATCACCGGGAAGGAGGGAGTCAAATGAAGCAGTACCCGCATGATGATACCATTCAGCCCGCCGGTCCCAGCGGAGACGTAGATGATCTGATCTTCTGTGCCGATCCGGCCTGGTCCGCCAGCAGCCGATAAAAACCGCCCGCCTTCGGGCGGTTTTTTGGTGCCCTTCTCTTTACATCGGCCCTGCCGTTGGGTATAATAATATGGCTATTTTACGGAAATGAGAGTGGATCTATGTTACAGTTTGATGAATATAAGGTAAAGCTCAACAACCTGCGGCCCGAGCTGGAGGAGCTGGAGCAGGCGTTGGGTCTGGAGGCTGCCCGGCGGGAGGCCGAGATGCTGGAGTCGGAGTCCGCCTCAGACGGCTTCTGGGACAACCTGGAGAAGGCCCAGAAGGTGCAGCAGCGTGTGAAGAACCTGCGGGACAAGATCGAGGGTCAGGAGAAGCGCCAGAGCCAGTGGGAGGATTTGATGACCCTGTGCGAGCTGGGCAATGAGATGGAGGACGAGAGCCTGGTGCCCGAGCTGGAGGAGGGCTTTGCCAAGCTGCAGGCCGATATGGAGGAGGCCAAGCTGTCCACCCTCTTCACCGGCGAGTACGATAACTCCAACGCCATCCTCACCTTCCACGCCGGCGCCGGCGGCACCGAGGCCCAGGACTGGGCACAGATGCTCTTCCGGATGTATACCCGCTGGGCCGAGCGACACGGCTTCACCTGCAAGACCCTGGACTATCTGGACGGTGATGAGGCCGGTCTGAAGAGCGCCACCATCCTCATCGAGGGCGAGAACGCCTACGGCCATCTGCGCAGCGAGCACGGCGTGCACCGGCTGGTGCGGGTATCCCCCTTTGACGCCAACGCCCGGCGGCAGACCTCCTTTGCCGCCATTGAGGTTATGCCCGACCTGCCCGAGGACGCCGATGTGGAGATCCGGCCCGAGGACTACGAGATGCAGGTGTTCCGTTCCTCCGGCGCCGGCGGTCAGCACATCAACAAGACCTCCTCTGCTGTTCGTCTGATCCACCATGCCACCGGCATTGTGGTGTCCTGTCAGACCGAGCGCAGCCAGTTCCAGAACAAGGACACCTGTTTGCGGATGCTGCGGGCCAAGCTGGTGGAGCTGAAGATGCAGCAGCACGCCGAGAAGATTTCCGACATCAAGGGCGTGCAGCTGAAGATCGAGTGGGGTAGCCAGATCCGATCCTATGTATTCATGCCCTATCAGCTGGTGAAGGACAACCGCACCGGCTACGAGACCAGCAACGTCAACGGTGTCATGGACGGCGATCTGGACGGCTTCATTAATGCCTATCTGAAGGCGGAGGCTACCGGCAACTGGGCGGAAAAGTGATCCGCCGAAGGAAAAGGAGAATTTGCCATGCGCAAGGTACTCTATCTGCTCAACTATGCGGGTAAGGCGGGGACGGAGCGGTATGTGGAAACTCTGGTGAAGTACCTCTCTGCCGACGGATTGGTGCAGCCCTTCTTTGCCTATAACGAGGGCGGGCTGCTGGTGGAGCGGCTGGAGGCCATGGGAGTCCCCTGCCGACAGGTCACCATGCGCCGCCGGTTCGACAAGGGGGCCGCCAAGGCCCTGGCCGACCTGTGCCGGGAGTGGGACATCGATCTCATCCACTGCCATTACCTGCGGGAACACTATACCGCCCTGCTGGCCAAAAAGTACAACAAAAAGATCCGGGTGGTATATACCAACCACTTTGTCCTGGCCAATGATTTCATTACCCGTCTGTCCAACCGCTGGATGGACAAGCGGCAGGATCAGATGATCGCCGTGTGCAACAAGGGTAAGGAGCAGCTCATTGCCAACGGCTGGAGCGGCGACCGGATCCAGGTGATTTTCAACGCGGTGGATCTGGAAGCCTGGGCGGGGGACCGCTCGGAATCCACCCTTCGCTCCGAGTTGGGCCTGCCGGAGGACCGGTTTGTCATGCTGTGCGCCTCCCGCTTTGCCGACGACAAGGGACACAAGTACCTGATTGACTCGGTGAAGCGGCTGACCGAACTGACGGACAAGCCCTTTACCCTGGTACTGGCGGGAGACGGCCCCCTACTGGAGCCCTCCAAGGCTCAGGTCAAGGAGATGGGGCTGGAGGAGCAGGTAAAGTTCATCGGCTTCCGCAAGGATATCAAGAACCTGTACAAGGGCTCCGATCTGTATGTCAACTCCTCTCAGCATGAGGCCCTGTCCTTCCTCATCATCGAGGCCATGGCCGCCGGCCTGCCGGTGATCGCCACCGATATGGGCGGCAATTCGGACATTGTCAATGACGAGGCGGGCTGCGGCCTGCTGGTGACCTACGACGATCCCGACTCCATGGCGGGGGCCATGAAGCGGTTCCTGGAGGACCCGGATTTTAGCGCGGCCTGCCGGGAGAATGCCCTGCGGACCATCGAGGAGAAGTTCGAGATCCACAAGATGGCCAAGGTTACCTATGGTGTGTACGAAAAAGCTCTTCACGACTGATTCCAAGGAGTAAAACCTGATGTCTATCGCAAAAAACAGCCTGTTTCTTCGCTTCTTCCTGGCTTTCTGGCTGGGAATCCGGCAGGCCTGGGCGGGCAGTCTGCCCGGACGGGCCTGTGCGGGCCTGGAGCGGTGGTTTACCCGTCAGCTGCGGGGAAGCGTTCTCTTCCGTTTTGCCTGGCGGGAGGGGACCATCCCCAAGGCCTGGCCGGACAGCTTGTCCTGTCAGCTCTTTACCGGCATCATCAACATCCCGTGCGCCATCTGTAAGTGGCTCTACAAGATCGGCCGCCCGGTCTGGGACGGCAGCCTGTTCTGCCGCTTCCTGGGGGCTGTAGGTGGGGCCGGATTCTTCTTCCTGGGCCTGTTCATGCTGGTGATGCTGGTGGCCCCCCATGAGATGTGGAACAATACCTACGGTCTGCTGGGCGCGGTGGCCGTCACCGGACTGTTCATCATCGGCAGCGCCTCCCGGGCCAAGGACCGGCTGGAGCTGGATACGCTGGGGCCCTATATGAGCCTCTATATGGCCTTCATCTGCATTGCCCTGGCCGGGTCCATTGCCACCCGCCTGTCCATGCGCTTCTTCGCCTTCCACATCACCGCGTTCCTGCTGGTGCTGCTGGTGGTGAGCACCGTGCGGAAGTATGAGCAGCTCCAGCTGATGGTGGCCCTGGCGGTGCTGGGCATCTCCATCGCCTCCATTTATGGCTGCTATCAGGGATATATCGGCGTGGAGGTAGTGGCCTCCCAGCAGGATATGACCGTCAACGCCGGTATGCCCGGCCGTATCTATTCCTTCTTTGACAATCCCAACAACTTTGCCGAACAGCTGGTGATGCTGCTGCCCCTGGATCTGGCCCTCTTCCTTAACTCCCGCTGGCGGGGGAAGATCCTCTCCCTGCTCTCCCTGTGCGTGGGCGTGGTGGCCATCGGTCTTACCTACGGCCGCTCCTGCTGGATCGGTCTGGCCCTGGCGGTGGTGGTGTTCCTGGCCCTCACCGACTGGCGGTGGGTGCCCCTGTTTATCGTGGCCGGACTGCTGGCCATCCCCTTCCTGCCCGAGACCATCTACAACCGGATCCTTACCATCACCAACACTCAGGACAGTTCCACCCAGTATCGCTTTGAGATCTACAATACCACCAGCAACCTGATGCAGGACCACTGGGTCAAGGGCATCGGACTGGGTACCGACGTGATGAAAGAGGTATTCCAGACCTATCCCACCAACTTTGACGGCACCTATCCCATCCACACCCACAACAATTACCTGCAGATGTGGGCGGAGACGGGTATCTGGGGCGTGATCTCCTTCCTGGCCCTGCTGCTCTACCAGCTCAAGAGCGGCGTGAAGGCCTTCCGGGCCGCTCTGGACAAGCGCACCAAGCGGATGCTGGCGGCAGCCCTGGGCGCCTTCTGCGGCATCCTGGTGGTGAGCGTAGCCGAGTATACCTGGTTCTATCCCCGCAATATGTTCACCTATTGGTTCCTCTTCGGCGTCATCGCCGCCTGCGTCAAGCTGGTCAGACAGGAACAGAAAAAGGCATAACGAATATAAGCACAAAAAAGCGTCTGCCTCGGCAGACGCTTTTTTGTGCTTTTGTTGTTTAGCAGGGCTCCCGGGTCATCATTTCCAGGATCACATGGTCGGTCTCCCGCATACCCTGGCGGCCCAGCTCGCCTATATTCTGAATGGTGAGCTCCACGCCATCGCTGATGATGCCGTCGCCGGTGCGGAATTCCTGACCGTTCTGGTACATCTGATAGCCGAAGATACCGGCCTCCACCGCCATGCTGATCTTGGCGGCGCAGCTGGATTTGGCCCCGTCGCACACCACGCCGGAGTGGAAGGCCAGGGCGTTGACGATAGTGTGCTTCACCTGATCGTAACCGCCGCCCAGCAGATAGCAGATACCGGCGCCCGCCCCCGCTCCGGCGCTTACCGCGCCGCAGAAGGCGGACAGGCGTCCGATGTAGGTTTTTTGGTGGATGGTGCACAGGTCGGATACCGCCAGCGCCCGGTACATCCGCTCCTCGGGAATGCCCAGAGAACGGGCGTACTCGATGACGGGCACTGAGGCGGTGATGCCCTGGTTGCCGCTGCCGGAGACAATGACCACCGGCATCTCGCAGCCGTTCATCCGGGCATCCGACCCGGCGGCCGCCTTGGCCCGGGCCCGCCGCTCCAGGGAGGCCTCGGTGCTCATGAGCACCTTGCCCACATTGGCCCCGTAGGCGTGGAGCAGACCCTCCTCCGCAATGGCCATGTTGTATTGGATCTGGGGATCCAGCATGGGACGCAGGTCATCCACATCCACGCTGTCGGCAAAGTCCACGATCTCCTGAATGGAGAGAATGGAGCGGTCGGTGAGGGCGGTCTCCTGCTCTCCCTTCACCGGAATGTCAATCTCCTTTATTCCGTCCTTCTCCAGCAGCACGATGTTGGTGTGGTAGTTGGCGATGCGCAGGGTGACGGTGTGGCCACCGCCGGTGAGGGTGATGGTATAGTCGAAAGTCAGGGGGGTGTCGGCCAGATGGACCCCGATGGGGTGGGACTGGAGAAAGTCTGCTATTTCCGCCTTCTGCTCCTCCGTCACAACCGAAATGACTTCCAGTACCTTGTCCGGGTCGCCGGCCACCAGTCCGGCGGTAACGGCGGCGGGGATACCCTTCAGCCCGCCGGTGTTGGGAACGATGACGCTCTTCACGTTCTTGATCAGGTTGCCGCTGACCTGCACGGACACGGCCTCGGGCAGGCAGCCCAGGGCCCGGCGGGCCACCGACGCGCCATAGGCCAGGGCGATGGGCTCGGTGCAGCCCATGGCGGGGACCAGCTCTTCCCGCAGAATCTGCAGGTAAGCTTGATAGTGGGGATCGCTTTTCTTCATGAACGGTTCTTCCTTCCCGCGGCTCCCAAGGGAGCGCGCTTTTTCCTGTTATCTACATGATATCCGACCTTTCCGCTGTTGTAAAGAGGTCCTTTCCATCTCAGGAAGGGACCTCCCTATTTTGACGGAAGTTTGGAATTTAAAAAATTTTTTCCTTCGGTGTATGCTGCCGTCCAACTTTTGGGGGTGGAACCGCTAAAAGTGAAGAGAAAATGAAGACTCTTCCAACAGCGAGCGGGGCGATACAGGGATGGGACGGCCGCGCCGGTAAAAAAGGAGGTGAACGGGATGGCCAAATTGCAGGAATTATCCGGGCAGTATCGGGAGGCGGCCGCCCGGCTGAGACTGAGGCTGGAGGCGGCAAAAGAGCGCCTGGAGAGCCAGGAGGGAGCGGAGCGGCAGGTGACCAACCGGGAGATCCTGATGCTGCGGGAGATGCTGCGGGAGATGCGGGAGCTGCGGCAGCTGTCGGAGGAATACTACACCCGGCCGAGAAGCGGGAAATATACCACTGCCGACCTGATCGCGCCCCGGGTCAACGAGGAGAAGCGATGAGCAGTGCCAGAGAGATCAGAGAACGGGTCAGGGTGCTGCGGAAGCAGAAGGCCGCCCTTCAAACTGAGCTGGACGGGGCGCAGGGAAGAGAGAAGAAGGCTTTACGGCTGGAACTGGCCCGGACGGAGGAGGATCTGACGGACTGTGCCCGGCAGCTGCGGGAACTGATGCCCCGGCACAGGATCAGTCGGGGCACCACTTGGGCCGGGGGGGATGGCTGGCGGTGGGACAGGATGCAGTATCAGACCTGGGCAGAGGTAGAAAGCGCGGAGGTATCAGAAGGCCCCACTGAACAGGATAAAATGCGTCTGGCGGTACGGACGGCCCGGACGGGGCTCACGGATGTTCAGGAAGTCTATCTTGCAGGTACCGGCGACGGCAAGCCCCAGGCCCAGGTGGCCCGGGATGTGGGCCGGAACCGCTCCACCGTATGCCGTACGCTGCAGCGGGGACAGCGCCGCATTGAGGCGGATGCCAAAGTCCTCTATCAGCTGTTGAGCGGTCAAGAGGGAGGCCCTCTGGTGGTGGATCTGGGGAAGCGGTCGGTGCTGAAGGCGGTGCTGGACCGGCTCACCCTCCGGCAGCAGACCTATCTGTATCTCTATTACGGGGAGTGGCTCTCCCTGCGGGAGATCGGCGCCCTGCTGGGGGTGGACCACGCCTCGGTACTGCGGTCCATTCGATGCGGCCTGAAGCGGCTGGAGAGTCTGGTTCTGGGGGCAGAAGTAGAGGTGCGGGGGCTGGACAGCCTGGAGGAGCGGCTCATGGCCCACTTCAACGACCTGCCTCCAGAGGAGAAGCCCCGGGAGAGACGGCCTTACCGGAAGTGGAATAAAACAACACCCAAGCCTGTGCCCATCCAGCTAAAAGACCGGCTGCTGCGATTTGTCCGGGGTGGACAGGTGCGTACGGTGGAGGTGGGAGGTCCTGCTCCGGATTTCCGGAGTGACAGTTGGAGCAGTGGCCGGCTGCTGGCCTGGCTGAAAGGGCAGGGGGGAGGACGGCAGGAAAGGAAATCATGGCTTCGCAAGCTGTTGTATCACTTATTGACACGGATGAGGAGGGATCTGGATGTTGACCATCATTGAAATTGAGGCCAGAGAAGACGGCGGCCACGGCTTGCAGAGCCAGAGTCACCGGACGGAGTGCTGGTTGGAGGGGTGGATCTCAGTACCGCCCCAGCTGGAGAAAGCGGCCTGGGATTGCTGCGGCTACTGTGAGCTGGACATACGCAATGGCGTTTTGGTGGGCCTGACTCCCGGCCAGGCTCCGGAGCCGGGACCTGCCCCGGAGCCTGAGCCCACAGAGCTGGAACGGCTGCGGGCGGATCTGGACTATCTGGCCATTATGACGGGGGTGGAATTGTGAACGTATATGAACTGGCCAAGAGCTACTATCCCAGACTGTGGGATGAGCAGCGTATACAGGCCCTGGCAGAGGCGGGCAAATTGACGGCGGAGGAAGCCGCGGCCATTCTGGGTCAGACGGAGAAAGCGGAATAGAACATCATGACACAGACAGCCGCCCTGTGCATTGCGTCCATAGGCGCAATGCACAGGGTGGCTGTTTTATCTTTTATAGGCTCAAAGAACGGTGGGGGCCGACGTCTGAGCGGATGTACAGAAACGGACAAACTCCTCCATTTCCCGGGTGGCCCATTTCTCACGGTGATAGAAGATCTGGCCGTACATCACCGCTTTGAGGTCGCTGACATCCACAATGGACAACTTTCCTTGGCGTACCGGCTCCTCCACCAGAAAACGGGGCAGGAAGGAAAGCCCTTCCGTCTCCTCTAAAACCCGCAGCAGGAAAGAGGCATAGCTGCTCTCCAGTGCGGGGGTAATGGCCTGGCCAAAGGCAGCCAGGCGGTGGTCCAGCAGACGCCGGTAGTTGGCATCCCGCTCAGTCAAATAGAAGGGCTTGTCCAGCAGATCCACCAGCTTGTGGGATGTACCGCTGAGCTCTGTCCCCAGAGAGGCGGAGGCCACCACCACCATCTCCTCCGGCTGCTCCAGCATCTTGCACCAGCCGTTGTTGTACAGGGGTTCGTCCAAAATATAGATGATGTCCAGTTCTCCACGCTCCATTTTGGAGATTAATTCCTCCGGAATGCCGGTGGTGATCTGCAAGTTGACCTGGGGATGCTGGACCCGAAAATTCCGGATGATCCCAGGAAGCTTGGCATAACATAGGGACTCCAGCGTGCCGATATGGAGCTGTCCCTGAAGAAGTTCCCCCGATCCGGCTACGGACAACCGAGCCTTGCTCACGTCCTGCATAATGTTAATGGCGCTGTCCAGAAAGACCCGGCCCTGTCCTGTCAGAGCGATCCGCTTTCCCATGCGGTCGAAGAGCCGGACCCCAAGCTCCTCCTCCAGCAGGCGGATTTGTACAGTTACCGCCGACTGGGAATACCCCAGACTGGCGGCTGCCTTGGAAAAGCTCTGAAACTGGGCGACCCGTACAAATGTGGTCAGCTGACGCAGTTCCATACCAAGCCCTCCTTCTGTCTTTCTTGCCTGTTATTAATAAAATTCAACTATCTAATAAATTAGATTTGTTTGATTTAATTATTGTGCAATGTTATACTGAAGCCTCTAAAAAGTCAAGAGGAAAATAGACAAAATGGAGAACGTCAAAGGAGGAATCTGTATGGAACAGAAACGTATCAAAATCGGCTTGATTCCCAAACTTATCCTGGCGATTATCATTGGTATCCTGTTTGGCAGCTTTATGCCGGAGTGGTTTAATCGTGTGATTGTAACCTGCTCCTCTATCTTCAGCACCTTCCTGTCCTTTATCATCCCGCTGATGATTGTGGCCTATGTGACCATGGGCATTGCCAACCTGCGCAGCGGCGCTGGCAAACTGCTTATCATCACCGTGCTCCTGTCCTACTTTTCCACACTGGTGGCGGGTTCCGCTTCCTATCTGGTATCCTCCAATCTCTTCCCCTCTTTTATGAGCGAGGGTGCCCTGGACCAGATCGCTGCCACCGCCGACGTCTCCCTGGAGGGCTACTTCTCCCTGTCCATCCCGCCCCTGCTCAACACCCTGTCTGCCGTTACCCTGGCCTTTGTGCTGGGCCTGTGCCTGTCCACCATGCGGGGCAAGGAGATCGGCGACAGCCTCTATCACGGCATGGAGGACTTTTCCGCCATCATTGACAAGGTGCTGCACAAGGTCATTATTCCCCTGCTGCCCTTGTACATCTGCGGCACCTTCACCAATATGACCTATTCTGGAAAGACTTTCGCCATTCTGGGCATCCTGTGGAAGGTGTTCCTGGTGGTCATCGCCATGCACCTGATCTATATCTGCATCCAGTTTTTTGTGGCAGGTGCGGTATCCAAGAAGAATCCCTTTGCGCTCATCCGCAACCAGATCCCCGGCTATGCCACCGCTATCGGTACCCAGTCCTCCGCCGCCACCATCCCTGTCAACCTGGAGTGTGCCAAGAAGGACGGCATCCTGGAGGAGATCCGCAACTTTGTGGTGCCTCTGTGCGCCAACATCCACATGGCCGGTTCCATGATCACCATCACCGCCTGTGCCACTGCCGTTTGTCTGATGTACCAGCTGCCCATCAGCCTGGGTACTGTGGTGCCCTTCATCATGACTTTGGGTATCGCCATGGTGGCTTCCCCCGGCGCCCCCGGCGGCTCCATTATGACTGCGCTGCCCTTCCTTTATATGGTGTTCGGTACCGAGGCCGGCGACGTGAACGGCCCCATCTGTGCCATCATGGTGGCCCTCTATATCACGCAGGATTCCTTTGGCACCGCCTGCAACGTATCCGGTGACAACGCCATCGGCACCATTGTCAACGCCATTTACCAGAAGTTCATTCTAAAGGCGCCCGCCGCCTCGGAGGAGTGATTCTATGTCGTTCATCAGCGTATTCGACGTACTGGGACCCAATATGATTGGCCCGTCCAGTTCCCATACTGCCGGCGCTGTGCTCATTGCCAACGTGGCTCACAAATTGCTTGCCCCGCCGCTGAAGCAGGTGGACTTTACCCTGTATGGCTCCTTTGCCAAGACCTACCACGGCCACGGCACTGACCGGGCCCTGCTGGGCGGCATCATGGGGTTCTCCACCGATGATCTGTGTATCCGTGACTCCTTCCGCATCGCCAATGAGCGGGGGCTGGCCTTCTCCTTCACGCCCAATGAGGTGGAGACCGACATCCATCCCAATACTGTGGATATCCGTATGGAGAATGCTGCCGGAGAGGTCATGACGGTTCGGGGCGAGTCCCTGGGGGGCGGCAAGATGCACATCGTGCGCATCAACGGCGTCCGTGTGGATTTCAGCGGCGAATACGCCTCGGTGGTGGTGGTCCAGCAGGACAAGCCCGGTGTGGTGGCCCATATTACCAAGGTGCTCAGTGACCGCAACGTGAACATCGCCTTTATGCGGCTGTTCCGGGAGGGCAAGGGAGATACCGCCTACAGCATCATCGAGTCGGATGGCACCCTGCCCGACGGCATTGATGAGGAGCTGCGGGCTAACCCCTATATCCGGGACGTTATGATCGTTCAGTCATAAGGAGGCGGGAACATGGAGTTTAAAAATGCCAATGAACTGCTGGCGCTCTGCCGGCAGGAGGGGTGTCCCATCTCCGAGATCATGCGCCGCCGTGAATGTATTTTGGGAGAGACCACGGTGGATACGGTCACACGGCGGATGAACCGGGTGCTGGAGATCATGCGGGAGTCGGCTACCATTCCGCTGACCAGCCCTGTCCGCTCCATGGGCGGACTCATCGGCGGAGAGGCCAAGCATCTTGCCGCCCATGCCGCCAAAAAGAAGGACATCTGCGGTCCAGTATTGCAGAAAGCCATTGCCTATGCCATGGCTGTGCTGGAGGTCAACGCCTCCATGGGCCTGATCGTGGCGGCTCCCACCGCCGGGTCCTCCGGTGTGGTGCCCGGTCTGCTGCTGGCCCTTCAGGAGACCTACCATATTTCAGATGCCCGGATCGTGGATGGGCTGTTCAACGCCGGCGCTATCGGCTATTTGGCCATGCGGAATGCCACCGTGGCCGGTGCTGTGGGCGGCTGTCAGGCTGAAGTGGGTATTGCCGCCGCTATGGCCGCCTCCGCCGCCGTGGAGCTGATGGGGGGCGAGCCGGAGCAGTGTCTCAGCGCGGCTTCCACTGTGCTGATGAATATGCTGGGGCTGGTGTGCGACCCGGTGGGCGGTCTGGTGGAGTACCCCTGCCAGAACCGCAATGCCGCCGGTGTGGCAAACGCACTGGTGGCCGCCGAGATCGCATTGAGCGGCATCCGGCAGCTGATCCCCTTTGACGAGATGCTGGCCGCTATGTATCGGGTGGGCCGCCACCTGCCTGTTGAGCTGCGGGAGACCGCCCTGGGCGGCTGTGCAGCTACCCCTTCTGCCTGTGAGCGGTGTGGATGCTGCAGTTGATCACTTAATATCAAATAAAATGGCCGCTCAAGGGCTACTCCTCATAAGGACTTCTTGAGATTAACCCAAGAACGACCGATTGAGAGAGGCCCTGGGGTGTCTGGCCCAAAAGTGTCAAACGAGAAAATAGCCGCAAGCCAAAAGAAATTGGCTTGCGGCTATTTTCAAGTCAGTTTTTTTGATGGATGGAAATGACCATTGAACTGACACGGGACTGTATAAATTATAGTTTTATCTCAGGTCTCAGACAAGTTTGGTTCCACCCAAGATATTTTTTAATTGACAAACCACATATCACGCCCTATAATGAACGTCGTTCATATTGAGGTGATCGGATGAATACTGTTGTAACATCGAAAGAAGAGATTTTAAAAACCAGCCGGGAACTGATCCAGCAGCAGGGTTGGTCCGCAGTCAGCATTCGCTCTGTGGCTACGGCCTGCGGTGTATCTGTGGGGTCTATCTATAACTATTTTGATTCCAAAGCGGCGCTGGTGGGAGCTACGGTGGAAAGTGTCTGGTGCGAAATTTTTCACCGCCCGGAAGATGGAGCTGTGTTTCAGGACACGCAGGCCTGTATTATCTGGATGTATGGGAGAATGGAATACGGCTGCAAACAGTATCCCGGTTTCTTCACCCTCCATTCTCTGGGCTTCATGCGGGAGGATAAGCCGGACGGAAAACGGCGAATGCAGCAGACCTGGCAGCATATTTTGGAGGGCCTGAGCGCCGTCTTGAAGCAGGATACCAAAATTCGCCCTGGTGCGTTTACCCAGCAATTTACAGTTGAAAAATTTGCAGACGTCCTCTTTTCCCTGATGCTGTCCGCTCTACTGCGCCAGGACTATGATCCAAACGCTGTGCTGGAAATTGTCCGCAGGACCCTTTATTAAAATTCCCGCTGTGGGGTGGGAATTTTTTAACCCGGAAACTGAACCTTGTTCAACAAAAGGAGTACGCCTATGAAAGTAAAACGAAATACCCTGTTGCTCCTGGCCTGTCTGGTATGGAGCGCGGCGGGCTTCAACATTCTTCGCATTGGATTGATTGCATACCAGCCTTATCGATCTGTGCTGAATTTCCTGTTGTCTGCCCTGGTTTTTGCTGTGTTTCAGAGATTTATTTTTGGAAAGCTGGTGAAAAAGCATACAGCCAGAATCAGAGGCTATCGGGAGGAGCGCCATTTCTTTCTCAAATTCTTTGATGAAAAAGCCTTCGCTATCATGGCGGTCATGATGTCCGGTGGAATCGGTCTGCGGGTGAGCGGATTGGCGCCTGAGCGGTTTATCGCCGTCTTTTATACCGGTCTGGGGGCTTCCCTTTTGCTGGCCGGATTACTGTTTGGCCGTAACTTTGGTAAAGCCGTGTTGGCCGGTGCCAGCGTTCAAAATAAAACTGAGCATAAAGGAGAATAAAGGATGCAAGCAATAGTAGAAACCCTGTTTGATACGGTCTATCTGATTTCCGTCATTACCATCGGCGTACTGATGATCCGGGGAAGCAAGCGAGACAGCCAGTTCAAGCTGTTTGGCTGGATGGCTGTGGTGCTGGGAGCAGGCGATTCCTTTCACCTGATTCCCCGGGCCTTGGCCCTGTGTACCACTGGACTGGAAAACTATATCGTCCCTCTGGGGCTGGGTAAATGGATTACCTCGGTCACTATGACCATTTTTTATGTGCTGCTCTACTATGTGTGGCGGCAGCGGTATCAGATCAAAGGCCGAAATGGCCTGACGGCTGCCGTGTATGTCCTGGCCGGTGTGCGGATCGCCCTGTGCATGATGCCGCAGAATCAGTGGCTCAGCGCGGAAGCGCCCCTCTCCTGGGGCATCTACCGCAACATTCCCTTTGCTCTGCTGGGTCTCCTGGTGATCGTGCTGTTCTATCGCAGCGCAAAGGAGTGTAAAGATCGGGCATTCCGATGGATGTGGCTGACCATCGTGTTGAGCTTTGGCTTTTACATCCCGGTGGTGCTGTGGGCAGATACCATCCCTATGATCGGGATGCTGATGATTCCCAAGACCTGTGCCTATGTGTGGACGGTTCTGATTGGTTACTTCGCCATGAAGAAGGAATGCAAATAAAGGAGGAATGAACATGAAACGATATATGAATCTGGCTCTGCTGTACGCTGTCCTTGCTATGGTGGGAGGCGTGTTTTATCGGGAGTTTACCAAGTTCAACGGCTTTACCGCCAAAACCACCCTGGGGGTGGTGCATACCCACTACTTCCTGCTGGGTATGGTGTTTTTCCTGCTGTTGCTCCTGCTGGAAAAGAACTTTTCTTTCACCGGACCCAATACCGGGCGGATCCTGACGGTCTATCAGATTGGCCTAAATCTGACTGTGGTGATGTTTGTGGTACGGGGCGTGACCCAGGTGCTGGGAACTGCCCTTTCCTCTGGTATGAGTGCGGCGATTTCCGGTATTGCCGGGATCGGTCATATCCTGCTGGGTGTCAGTCTGGTGCTTGTACTGATGCAGATCAAGCACAGTGTATCCGCTGCGAAGGTTTGATTTGAGGTTTCTTAAAGGTTGGACCGCTATACTGAATTGATTTCAGAAAGGAGGCGGCCGAATATGCGGATCTTGCTGGTGGAAGATGAAGAATATATGGCGCAGGCTGTGGCACAAGTTTTAGAAAAAAACAATTATACCGTCGATCTGGCTCACGACGGAACATACGGCCTGGACTGTGCGCTTTCTGGTATCTATGACAGTATCATTCTGGATATTATGCTGCCGGAACACAGCGGTTTGGAAATCCTGAAAATAATTCGCCAGGAAAAAATTGCGGTCCCCGTCCTGTTGCTTACCGCCAAGAGTGAGACGGAGGACAAAGTGACCGGGCTGGACTTGGGGGGCGGATGATTACCTGACAAAGCCCTTTGAAATGCAGGAGCTGTTGGCCCGACTGCGGGTTTTGGCCAGGAGGAAACAGGAAATTTCTGCTCAGAGTGGGTGTGCGTTTGGGGATATATATTTGAATCCTTACACCCTGTCTCTCTATTGCAGAAACCAGTCATTTAAACTCACCTTGAAAGAAAGCCAACTTTTAGAAATGTTGATGGACGCGCGAGGCGGCGTGATTTCAAAAGACCGGATCATTGAGAAGGTCTGGGGGTTTGACAGTGATGCCGAGGATCGCCATGTGGAGGTCTACATCTCATTTTTGCGAAAAAAATTAAAGGCTTTGGGGACTGATACCTCCATCGAGACAGTCCGCGGAATGGGGTATGCACTGCGGGCTGGGAGGTAAGCATATGTTCAAAAAGCTGAAACACCGTTTTATCCTCACCAACATGGCAATGCTGTCGATAGTGCTTTTGCTTTCTTTCGCCGCCGTTTATCTGATTACTGCCTATCAAATACAAAAGCAAAATCTATTGAAACTGGAGAATATTCATTCCACTACCCTTCGCTACCAAGAAGCCAATGAAAGAAGTGATTCTTTCCAAATAGTTGGAGTTGCCCAGGAGTATGCCGATGCCTTTGGCGTGATTGTGGATGAACAAAATCAATCGGTTTTTGACAGTTCTTTTGGCGCACTATCCAGGGAGTGGATTAACCAGGCCATCCAACAGACCAACGGGCGTAAAGAAGGAGAAATTGAATTGGAGGGGCGGCGGTTCCTCTTTTCAAGGACTCCTGCCTATGCGAAGGTGGAGTCCACTTCCGAGGACGCCACCATTGAGCAATTCAGCCAGATTGCGTTTTTGGACATTACAGTGTCAAAGCAAAGTTTACTGGAACTATTGGCCGCTTTTGTAGGCGTAGGCGTCCTGACACTGCTGGCTATGCTGGGAATCAGTATCCTGTTGGCAAAACGGGCGGTTGTTCCTATCGAGCAGTCCTATCATAAGCAAAAGCAGTTTGTTCAGGATGCGTCTCATGAACTCAAAACTCCGCTGGCTTCGATCCGCGCCAACCTGGAGGCATTGCAGGCAAATAAGCAGAAAACCATCCAGAGCCAGGAAAAATGGTTGGATCACATTTCCCATGAAACCGGGCGCATGAGTAAGCTGGTGACAGAACTTCTGGAGCTTGCACGTGCCGACCAGACGGAGCAAGCGGTAAAGCTGGAACCGATCTGCCTGAGCAATTTGCTGGAGCGCACCCTTCTGTCTGTTGAGACTATGCTATATGAAAAAGGGGTTTCTCTTGAGCAGCAAATTGAGACAGACGTTTCTGTGGACGGCGACCTGGATAAAGCGGAACAGGCGATTCAGATTTTGCTGGATAATGCTTGCAAATATACAAATACAGGAGGACCATTGAGGTCTGCCTGCATCGCCAGAGGAAATATGCAATCCTTACAGTTTCCAATACGGGAGAAGGAATCCCACCAGAGCATATGGATAAAATCTTCGACCGCTTTTATCGGGTAGATAATTCCCGGAAACACACAGGCAGTTACGGTTTGGGATTGTCCATTGCCAAGTCCCTTGCGGAACAGATGGGAGCAACCTTGCCCGTATGCAGTGAGCCAAACCAAAAGACTACATTTACCATCCGCTGGGAACGCATTTAACCAGAACCCCTGAGTAAAAGCCTTCGGAATACTCCGAAGGCTTTTCATTTTTCTGATCTGCCATTATAGCTTTCTTAAAGGTGCGCCTTATATACTGCTTTGGTAAGGAAGCCAACAAGGAGGCGCGCAGTAAAAGTGAACATACGAAAGCATAAGATTCTATGAATTTGCAGTGGCTTTTTAGCCTACCTGTGGTATTGTGTCTTGCTGCAGGGAGGCGGGACACATGAACGATACATTGAAATTACTGTACAACAGATTTCATACCGCTTTATCCATGTCAGAGGCTGAACAAGGAATTGAAACTTATCACGGGAAACTCATTGAGCGTCTGGAAAAACCTAGGAGAAAACTGGTGCTCGGGTCATGGACGCACAGGGCCTAATTGCAGAGGAACGTTCTATGGACAGCTTCCTTTGCGGGTTCCAGTTGGCATGGGAACTGGCATATAAACGGAATCATTTTGAAATGAAAAGGCATCCATCTTCAGTGGAAGAAACGGAGACGGATACCTGATTACACCACGCCTGCTTTTTCAAAATGCTTCTTGAGCATTCTATTTGCAATGAAAGAACCCAATAGAGCACAAAGGGCAGTCACAGCAAGCATCAGAACAGCAAACCACGGTGTTGTCATATTTGTCAGGATTTGCAGATATTCCGTTCCAAAACTATCTGCATACAGTTCCATGGTTTGAGAGGCCATAAACAAAAACGGCACATACATTCCGCCAAAGCTGAGCGCCAGTGTGGTAAGGACCCATCCCAATGTCAATGTACTGGTTTTGCAAATATCTTTTTTACGCATAACAAGAAGATTTATGGCAGCGGCAGTAATACACAAAAGAATGCAGGGAATATAAAAATCAATCATTCCCATCACAGCGGTATAAATGAACAGCATAAATGGATTTTTGGTTTTTACCGCCACAAGAAAATAGGTGATACCTGCAAGGATCGACCATGCAGGCAAAACCAGTACCATCGTATAAGGCGTCATTGCCAGGAGCGCACAGAGCGCATACAGCACAAAGCCGCAGGCCATCAGCAGTGCGGTAACGACCAGATCTTTGGCTTGAAACTTTTTTGAATTCATCGGAACTCCTCCTTTTGATCATAAAAATGAGTATATGATAATGGCTGTATACAGAACCATCATACCAAAAAGAATCACAGTATCTTTGGCCCCAAAGCGAATATTGCGATAGTGCGTTTTCTGACAGGGAAAGCTGATCCCTCTGGTTTCGGCAGAGGCGGAAAGCTCCGTGGCTGTCATCAGCACCCGCATGAGAAGCGGCACCAGAAAACCTTCGTAGACCTGTACGAGGTGTAAGAGAAGCTGCCTGGGCGTCAGGCCGATCCCCCTTGTCTGCATTCCCTGTTTGATATAAGTAATATCCTGCCGCAAAGACGGGATAAAACGCAGGATAATGGCAAACGGCAATACAATACACATGGGCAGCCGCATATTCTGCAATGCGTTGATCAGCTCTGTAATGTCGGTGGTTTGATAGAGGATCACCATGGAAAGGGATATGCTGATGATCCGCAGGAAAAACAGGTGGATCATCGAAGTAAAAAACAAAGGCACGATTTGGGCAACCAGAAAGAGAAGCGTATAAACCGCCGCAAATTTTGTCGCAACGCCATACAGCCCATTTGCCAGTACAAACACAACGACAACAGCGAACAGGAAAACCCCCGTATATTCACCGCTCAGGGCGAAAGCCAGGAGTGTGGTCAGCAGGATTTGCAGAATCTTCAGCCTGGGGTCGTAGTAAAAACCTTTTCTATGTGGTATAGAGCCGTTTCCCATCGGCTTCACCCCCTGTCCGCTGCATATCTTCCTCCATGAACCTTCGGATACCTTGCAGGGTTTCTGTATCTTTGACCTTCCTGTCTTCCAGCAGAGCACCGCCGGAGAGCAGGCATACCCTGTCTGCCACAAGGCTCAACAGCTCCAAATCATGTGTAATGACAATGACCAGCTTTCCGATTGCCTGCATTTTTTGAATCGCAGCGGATACAGCCAGCATATTGGTATAGTCCAACCCGCTGGTGGGTTCATCCAGGACAATGACCGGCTTTTCGGAAAGCAGCGCCGCAGCGATGGTCACACGCTGCTTTTGCCCACCGGAAAGGGCATAAGGATGTACCGTTCGGAATGGTTCCAAATGTAGAGATTTCAGGATCTCTGTGATTTTTTCTTCCAGTTCCGGCGTTTTTTTATGCCCCAGCCGCAGCTCCGCTTCCACACTGTCTGTATATAGCTGATGGTCTGCTTCCTGCATGACGAAATACACCTGATCTGAAAGTTTGCTGCCTTTGACCTTTTTCCCGTTGTACAAAATCGTTCCTGACCGAAAAGGGATCAGCCCGGAAAGCGCCTTTCCAAGCGTGGTTTTGCCGGTTCCGTTTTTTCCCACAAGGCCGATCACTTCGCCGCCCGATGCCCGAAAAGAAACATCTTGCAGCAGGTCGTTTCCTTTATCCCATGCAAAGCATAGCTTTTGAACAGCAAGCGTAACCGACGCATTGCCTTTGGCGTCCGCAGTTTCTTTCCCATAGGAAACGCTTTTCAAATCGAAGGTACGCAGTCTGCGCTCCTCCATTTGTGCGGCGGTCAACCGTGACATTTCCTGCTGGGTGAACACTTCCGCAATCCTGCCCTGTTCGATGCGGATAAAGCGGTCAGCCAAATCGTTCAGATAGAACAATCTGTGTTCCGACAGGATCACGGTATGCCCTTGTTGTTTTAACCGCAATAAAATATCATGAATCTGGTAGATGGACTGAATATCCAGATTGGCGGATGGTTCATCCAATACAAAGATATCCGGCTGTAAGGTGAGTGCGGCGGCAAAAGCAATTTTCTGTCGCTCTCCGCTGGATAGATCAAACACATTTTTCTCACGAAGATGTTGGATGCCGAGGGTTGAAAAGGCATTTTCTACACGGCGCACCATTTCTTCATGGGGTACGCCGTAGTTTTCACAGGCAAACGCCACCTCGCAGGAGCTGTTGGTGGTAAAGAACTGGCTTCTTGGGTCTTGAAAAATGGAAGCAATTCGTTTTCCGGCCTCTCCCACGGAGGTCAGGCGAATATCCTTTCCCAAAACCTGCGCCGTCCCCTGCAAATCACCCTCATAAAAATGGGGAATTAAGTGATTGATACAGCGGGTCAGGCTGGTTTTTCCGCAGCCGCTTTCTCCCGTGAGAACAAGAAACTCCCCGGCGTGAACATGGAGACTGGCATGGTCGATGCTCGGCTTTTTCTGATTCTCGTACTGGAAGCTCACATCCTCCAGTACGATTTGTTTTACGTTCATTCGGATAGATCACCTCACAGTTTCCAGCTGATCGCCTGTTTCCGGCACTCCAGGAAAGTGCGGTAAATACCCGGTTTTGCAGCCAGTTCCCGATGGGTCCCGCGCTGGACGATACAGCCTTTATCAATCACCAGAATCTGGTCGGCGCTGCGAACCGTGGAGAGCCTGTGTGCAATGGAAATCAGCGTTTTGTTCCTGGTCAGTTCCGTAATCGCCTGAATGAGTTCATGTTCGTTTTCCGGGTCTACGCTGGAGGTAGCTTCGTCCAGAATCACAATGGGCGCATCCTTCAAAATCGCACGGGCAATGGAAATGCGCTGCTTTTCGCCGCCGGATAGGGTGGAGCCGGATTCGCCAATCACTGTCTGATACCCCTGCGGCAGTTTTTCAATAAATTCGTGGCAGCAGGCTTTTTTTGCCGCCGTAACCACTTCCTCGTGGGTGGCGGTTGGCTTGCCGAATTTGATGTTGTTTTCAATGGTATCGTGAAACAGATACACCTTCTGAAACACCATGCTGATCTGTGAGAGAAGGGAATCACAAGTGTATTCCTTTACGTTATGCCCGCCAACCAGCACTTCTCCGGCCGATACATCCCAAAACCGCGCCAGCATATTGCAGAGTGTTGTTTTTCCAGAGCCGGACGGCCCCACGAGGGCACAGGTCGTCCCCTGTGGAATGGTGAGCGATACATCCTTCAGAATGGGTCTGCTGTCATAGCCAAAATTCACATGACGAAACTCAATATTGAAATTTTCCGGCTGGATCGTTGTACCGTTTTCATCCAGCACAGGAATATCAGCAATCTGATCCAGGCGATCCAGCTGCGTTGCAAGCGTTTTACTTAAAAATGCTCCATCCCCCAAAAGTTCCAGCTCCATAAAAATCAAAAACGCACTGATTATAAACATCAAACAGTAGGGCAGGGTGATGGCGCCGGTTAAATAAAGCGCGGTTGTAAGCAGCACAAGAAGACAGCTGGTAACTTTATACACCGCCTCATAGGCTTTCATCAGCTTTGCGGTGGTAACTGTAACGGCAATGTTGCTGTGGCATTTGTTTTCAAAAGCAGCGTCCATTTTGCCCTTGCCGTCCCTGCCCTTGCCGAAGGAGCGAAGCACGGAAATGCCTTTGATGTATTCCAGCGCCGTACCCACCATGATTTCCTGTGCTTTCTGCATATCTCCGGTATGCTGGCCCGCGGCTTTCTTGATTTTCTGCAGAACCAGTATTCCCATGCCGATTCCGGCAAGAGAGAGCAGACCCACCGGCGGGCAGAACACCAGCAGCATGAGTGTCATGGCAAGAGCCTGCACAAAGCCGCCAACCAAAAAGGTCAGCGCAAGGGTGCAAGTACCCTCTAAATCCGAGATGGTTGTGGTAAGTACCGATTGAATGGTGCCAAGGTTGTTTTCTGTAAAATATCCCATGGGTGCGTGTTTGAGCTGATTGCCGATTTCCAGGCGCTTCTCCCGGAAAATTTCATAGCCGGAAGCGCTCATTTTTACATCGCTGAGATACTGGAACAAAAAGCGCCCCGAAATGCTTGCCAGAATGATGCACACCGCCTGCAGGATCACTGTGGGCGTGAGATGCTCAATGTTGAGCGTGATGAGCAACACAGCAAAGAGCATGAAGGAAACACAGCAGGATTTGAAAGCATTGAAAATCAGCCCTGCGATAATCCGTGGGCGATATTTCCCAGAAAGGGTCAAAAGCCGTTTAACGATCGAGATCATCTTCACTCACTCCGTCCTCGTCGGTGTCTGCGGTACGGACATCATCGCTCCACAGACGGTGATACAGTGGGCAGCTTTCCAAAAGCTGCTGATGCTTTCCGCTGCCTGCGATTTTGCCTTGCTCCATCACAAGGATGGTGTCTGCGTCCTGGACCGTGGCAAGACGGTGCGCCACCACGATCAGGGTTTTCCCCTTTACCAGCCGGTTGATGGCAGCTTGGATCAGCGCTTCGTTTTCCGGGTCGGCATGGGCGGTGGCCTCATCCAAAATCACTACATTCGCTTTTTTGAGCATGGCTCTTGCAATGGTAATGCGCTGGCGCTCCCCGCCGGACAGCCTGCCGCCTGCGTCGCCAGCTGTTGTATCATAGCCGTGCTCCAGCTGTAGAATGAAGTCGTGGCACTGTGCCGCTTTGGCGGCTGCTTCCACTTCATCGTCAGTGGCAGACGGATTGCCCATACGGATATTTTCCCGAATGCTCTCGTCAAACAGGAAGTTGTCCTGTGCCACATAACTGATTTCATCCATGAGCTGTTGAAACGGAATCTCTTTGATGCTTTTGCCGCCGTAGCATACCTGTCCCCGCGACGCATCCCAGAACCCGGCCATCAGCTTTGCAATGGTCGATTTGCCGGAGCCGGATGGCCCGACGATGGCTGTGACGGTTCCCGGCTTTATGGTAAAGGATACATCATCAAGCACTTTTTCCTCATCGTATGCAAATGTGACGCTTTGAAAATGGAAGGATTCTTTGGGATCAAGCTGTACCGGCCTCTCCGGACGATGCAGTTCTTCCTTATCTAAAAATGCACCAATTTGATCCAGGCAGGCATTGACTATACTGAACTGGTCGGAATATTTCCCGATTCTCATCAAAGGCGCAATAAGTCCAAGCGGAAGAATTAAGCAGGTGACAAAGACGGAAAGGGAAATATCTCCGTTCATATACAGCCATGCGCCAGCAGGAAGTGTTCCCAGCAGGGTAGACGGCATAACTGCCATCACAAACGCAGACCAAAACCAGCTCTGTTTCCACCATGCCAGTGTGCTGTCGTGAAAAAAGTTGATGGCATTGGTAAACTTCCCATAGGAAGCCGCGCTTTGATGAAACGCCTTGATGACCTCAATGCCGTTGACATACTCCACCAGAGTACTGTTCATCTCGTTTTGCGCTCTCATGTAGGTAGCGCTCTTGTTTTCATAGTCCCGCATCATACCAATATACCCCAATGCCCCAAGGGGAATCGTACTCAGAGAAGCCAGCCCCATGCGCCAATCCAGTGCAAATGAGACAATCAGGCAGCAAATCGGGGCAACAATGTTCGAGGCGATTTCCGGCATAAAATGCGCCATGGAATCCTCTAATTTTGATACAGTATCCACCATCAGGTTTTTCCATGCGCCCGTAGGCGTGTCCAGCACCACCCCTATGGGAACCCGCTGCATTTTATCGGCAATCAGGCTGCGGATGTTTTTCAAGATCCGATAGGTCGCCTTGTGAGACATAAACGAGGACTCGTATGTAAAAAACACCTTGCCTAACTGTCCAGCCAGTGCGATGAAAAACAGAAGAATTGCGCTCTGCATGGTAACTGTTTGCAGATAAATTTGCTGGATCAGCACAGTTACGACAAAAAAGGGCACCATGCCGAGGAGTTCACCCACTATCGCCAGAAAAGAGGAAAGGTACAATTTCCACTTACTCTCTCCGGCGTAATTGAGAAGCTGCCGGATCGCCCCCGGCTTTTTTTGATTCATAAAAACAACCCCCTTTTAGTTAGGGATGGCTAACTTATGTGCAAAAATAAATGGCATTCCGCCACTTATTTTTGCTTGATCCCAAGCAGACCGTACCAACCGTAATGATGGAAGGTAATAATATTATGCACATACTGCCCGGCCTGCTCATGCGGTACATCATGCAGGATACATTCACAGATCGCCGTGATGTAGCTGGTGGTAATGATGTGAATGTCCAATTCATTGGGCAGGTTATGAGCAATTCCGTTTTCATGCATCTTTTTTGTGAACGCAAGATTGCGCTTTGTATATCGCAGACTTGCGTCCTCTATAAAGTTTTCCACTTTCGAGCCGGCGCTGCACTTGAGCAGCAGTTGAAACGCTGCAAGGTGTTCATACATATACTGCACAAATTCCATGGCCATTCGATAAGACTGCTCTATGGAATCTGCTTGCAGTGCGTTTTGCAAATCTTCGGCGCTGTTTTGAGTGTGTTCCTCAATGTGATCCATTATGTCAAGCGTGTACTCATACACTTCTTTAACAAGTGTATAGAACAAATCCTCTTTGTTTTCAAAGTGGCGGTATATCGCCCCGGTTGTCACCTTGGCCGCCGCTGCAATGTCCTTAAGCTGTGTTTCCCGAAAGCCCTTTTTTAGAAATTCCGCCCTGGCACAATCCATAATCCGTTCCTTTGTTAAATCGGAACAGTAGCTCAAACCTGCTCCCTCCCTGTAGTGATTTTGATTTATTTTGATATTCTGATTATCTTCAATATCTAGAGTACCACTTCTGCATGGAAATGTCAATACACCGATGATCTTTCTCGAATATTGCATAGCCGGTTAATTTGTAAATGTTTATTGTAACTATAACGACAAAATACCCTTGATAGATCTCTTTCCAAAAACTTATCCTGCAAAAGTATGCCAATGAGAATGGCTTCCAGAACACCAGATTTTATGTGGACAATGGCTATTCCGAAGTGAATTTCAATCGCCCGTCCTTTGAGCAGATGATGGATGATATGAGCAACGGTGACATCGCTGTCAACGACGATATGGACACCAAGTATGAAAACAGCAACGAGCTGATGCCTTTTGATAATTTGTTCAATGAGCGACGGGTGCGGGACTGCAGCCGCAAGGTGCGGAAAGTGATGAACGCCAAGGTACAGCGGGGAATCCGAGTGGCTCATCTTTGAGCACACCCATGAAGCGCTGGTAGATCAGAAACCCTGATATATCGTACAGGCGGTACGATCCCATAAGCGCCGCCGGACAAATATGGATGAGCGGGGTATATTCTCTGGACTGGTATATTGCCCGGACTAAAGCGCGGCTGGCCAAAGCCATCTCCGCCACGGAGGAGCGCCTGGAGAAACTGCGGAGCAGCATGGCCAATGCCAAGAATTCTATTGCCAAGGACAGAAAGTCCACCGACATGACGGAACTGACCCCGGAACTGCTCCGCACCTTCGTAGCGAAGATCATCGTATATGAAAAAGAGGTCCAATACTCCAAACACGCACCGCAGAAGCTCCAAATCTGTTTCCGGGACTTCAATCTCAACGAGACAGACGATATGCTGGCCTGCGGGGAAATAACGGAAAAGGCAGGCAGTGCAATTACACTGCCTGCCTGGCCCAAGGACACGCTTCAAGCTACCCCTATCAGGAGTAGCGGAATCGGGCGGTCATTTTTGCATATTGAAATGAAAGTACAGGTTCACTCTAGCACCGCGCCCCGGGAGGCGGAAGTGACCAGCTTGGCGTACCGGGCCAGATAGCCCGTTTTGATGCGCGGCTCGGGGCAAACCCACTTGGCTTGCCGCTGGGCCAGGGTGGCCTCGTCCACCTGCAGCTCGATCTTGCAGGAGGGGATGTCGATGGAGATGATGTCGCCCTCCTCTACCAGGGCAATGGGACCGCCCTGGGCGGCCTCGGGGCAGACGTGGCCGATGGATGCCCCTCGGGTGGCGCCGGAGAATCGGCCATCGGTGATGAGAGCCACGCTCTCGCCCAGACCCATGCCGCAGATGGCGGAGGTGGGGTTGAGCATCTCGCGCATACCGGGGCCGCCCTTGGGGCCCTCGTAGCGGATGACTACCACATCGCCGGAGACGATCTTACCGGCATAGATGGCGGAAATAGCCTCCTCCTCGCTGTTAAAGACCCGGGCTGGGCCGGTGTGGGCCATCATCTCGGGGGCAACGGCAGAGCGCTTGACCACGCAGCCCTCGGGAGCCAGATTGCCCTTGAGCACGGCAATACCGCCGTCGGGAGAGTAGGGGTTCTCAATGGGGCGGATGAGCTCGGGATTGCGGTTGATTACACCCTCCAGATTTTCCTCCAGGGTCTTGCCGGTGCAGGTCATGACGGAGGTGTCCAGCAGACCCTTCTTGGTGAGCTCCTTCATGACGGCGTACACGCCGCCGGCCCCCTCCAGATCTTCCATGTAGGTGTCGCCGGCGGGAGCCAGGTGGCACAGGTTGGGGGTGTTGGAGGAGATCTTGTTGCTCATGTCCAGATCCAGCTCGATACCGCACTCGTGGGCGATGGCGGGCAGGTGGAGCATGGTGTTGGTGGAGCAGCCCAGGGCCATATCCACCGCCTCAGCGTTGTGGAAGGCGGCGGGGGTCATGATGTCCCGGGGACGGATGTCCTTCTTCACCAGTTCCATGATCTGCATACCGGCGTGCTTGGCCAGCCGCAGCCGGGCGGACCACACGGCGGGGATGGTGCCGTTGCCCCGCAGCCCCATACCGATGGCTTCGGTGAGGCAGTTCATGGAGTTGGCGGTGTACATACCGGAGCAGGAGCCGCAGGTGGGACAGGCGTTGTTCTCGTAGTCCTCCACGCCGCACTCGTCCAGCTTGCCCGCCTTGTAGGCGCCCACCGCCTCAAACATATGGCTCAGGCAGGAACGGCGGCCGTCGTTGAGGCGGCCGGCCAGCATGGGACCGCCGGAGCAGAAAATGGTGGGGATATTGACCCGGGCGGCAGCCATCAGCAGGCCGGGCACGTTCTTGTCGCAGTTGGGGATCATGACCAGACCGTCGAACTGGTGAGCCATGGCCATGGCTTCGGTGGAGTCGGCGATCAGGTCACGGGTAACCAGGGAATACTTCATGCCAATGTGGCCCATGGCGATGCCGTCGCACACGGCGATGGCGGGGAACTCCACCGGGGTGCCGCCGGCGGCCCGGACGCCGGCCTTGACCGCCTCGGCGATCTTGTCCAGATTCATGTGGCCGGGGACGATCTCATTATAGGAGCACACCACGCCGATGAGGGGACGCTCCAGCTCCTCCTTGGTATAGCCCAGAGCATAGAAAAGGGAGCGGTTGGGGGCGCGTTCCACGCCCTTGGTAACATTGTCGCTGCGCATGGGGAATGACCTCCTTCTATGTACCGCTTACGTTGTATGATAATGCTTGCATTGTCTGACTATATACTATATGATAGAAGGAGAACTGTCAAGAACTGACCGGAAGGGAAGTAGGGTATGGAGAAAAAAAGTTTGGCCCAGCAGACAGCGGAAGGGTTGTACAGCCGGATTGTGGTGGAGAAGGGACTGAAGTCGGGCGAGAAGCTGCCCAACGAGGTGGAGCTGGCCAGAGAGCTGGGGGTAAGCCGGGCCACCCTGCGGGAGGCCATCCGCACCTTGACTGCCCAGGGGGTGCTGGAGGTGCGCCGGGGCAAAGGCACTTTTGTGTCGGCGGCGGTAGAGGAGATGAATGACTTTGGCTTCTCCAGCCTGGAGCGGGTGCGGGGACAGCTGAGGGACCTGTTTGAGCTGCGCTCTATCTTTGAACCCAGGGCCGCCGCGCTAGCCTGCCAGCGGGCCACAGAGGAGGAGCTGGCTGACATCCTGGCCCGGGGGGAAATGGTGGAGCAGTGCATCCGGGCGGGAGAGGACCGGACCCAGGCCGACCGTGCCTTCCACGCCGCCATTGTCCGGGGCGCCCACAACGAGTTTCTGGTGCGGCTGCTTCCCCTCATCGATCAGGCGGTGTCCTCTGCCCTGATGGCGGGGGAACACCAGGAGCAGCTGGCGGAGGACACCTGCCGGGACCACGCTCTGCTGATGGAATTTTTCCGCAAGCGGGACGGGGAGGGGGCGGGCTATGCCATGGCCATCCATATGCGCCACTCCATGGATGTGATGGGGCTGGAGGAATGACAGTGGATTGACGAAGACGTTATGTATCTTTATAATAGGACATATCGTTTGAAAAACGAGGTGGTGGAATGCCCTTGGAAAAGCAGAACAGCTATGGACTGCTGAGCCGCTACCGGGGAGAGCTGATGGGACTGGCCATGTTGTATGTGATGCTCTTCCATGCCTATGAACTGAACATTGCCTTTCGACCCTTTCAGATGTTCCGGGCCCTGGGCTTTGCAGGGGTGGATATCTTCCTGCTGCTCTCCGGTATGGGAATCTGCTGCTCTCTGGCCCGGCGGGAACAGGAACCCTACGGACGCTATCTGGGCCGCCGGCTGCGCCGGCTGCTGCCCGCCTTTTGGCTGGTGGTGGGGGTATACAGCATCGCACTGGCCGCGGCAGGACGGATCACCCCTGATGTGATCTTCTGGAATTTGTCCACGCTGTATTACTGGATGAATGTGCCCGGCGGCTTCAACTGGTATATCTCTGTAATTCTGGTGTTTTACCTGGTGGCTCCGCTGTACTTCAAACTGTTTTGTCGCTGCCGCCATAAGGAGTGGCTGACCCTGACGATCTATCTGCTGGGATATCTGCTCTATCGGGTGACCTGGAGTGCCGGAGTGCTGCACCTGCCGGATTTTCTGCTGCGTATCCCGGATTTTGCCATGGGCTTTCTGGTGGGCTCCTATGTGATGGAGGGCAAAAAGCTCAGTGTCCGGCACCTGGCGGTGTGGGGGGCGGCGCTGATGCTTGGGATAGCTGTGGTACCGTGCTGGCGGGTCCAGCCCACCATTTTTCCGTTGACGCTTGCGATTACCGCAGGGGTAGTGCCAGTGTGCCTTATTCTGGGCAGACTGCTGGTCTGGTATCCCGGCCGGCGGGTGCCTGCCTTTTTGCGTCTGGTAGGGAGCAGCAGTCTGGAGATCTATCTGCTCAACGTGGTCATTACCCGGGAGTATAGTCTTCTGGCTCCCTGGCTGGACTACGATCCCAGACATATCAGTTTCTATCTCATTGCCTATACCCTCAATATTGCTCTGGGTGTGCTGCTCCACCGGGTGCTGGAGCGGATCATGAAGCGGTTTGCATCTAAATAAAAAGTGGCCCTCCAACCGGAGGGCCACTTTTTGTCATTCAATTAGTTGGAAGCAGTATCCAGGTCGGTGTCGCCGCCCCAGATCATATTCTTGCGCAGCTCCTCGCCCACGATCTCCATCTGGTGCTTCTTGAGCGCGGCACGCTTGGAGTTAAAGAAGGTGCGGCCGTTCTTGTTCTCGGCGATCCACTTGCCGGCGAAGGTGCCGTCCTGGATGTCGGCCAGCACGGCCTTCATATTTTTCTTGGTCTCCTCGTAGGGCAGCACCCGGGGACCGGACACATACTCGCCATACTCGGCGGTGTCGGAGATGGAGTAGTTCATGGCAGCCACGCCGCCCTTGTTGATCAGGTCAATGATGAGCTTCATCTCGTGGATGCACTCGAAGTAGGCGTTCTCGGGCTCGTAACCGGCCTCCACCAGAGTCTCAAAGCCGCAGCGCATCAGGTCCACCACGCCGCCGCACAGCACGGCCTGCTCGCCGAACAGGTCGGTCTCGGTCTCGTCGTGGAAGGTGGTCTCCATCACGCCGGCACGAGCGCCGCCGATACCGGCGATGTAGGCCAGGGCGATCTTGTAGGCGTTGCCGGTGGCATTCTGCTCCACGGCCACCAGGCAGGGTACGCCCTTACCGTTGACGTAAGTGGAGCGGACGGTGTGGCCGGGACCCTTGGGGGCGGCCATGAATACGTCCACACCGGCGGGAGGCACGATCTGCTGATAGCGGATATTGAAGCCATGGGCGAAAGCCAGGGCCTTGCCCTCAGTCATATAAGGAGCGATATCTTTCTTATAGACCTCGGCCTGGACCTCGTCGTTGATGAGCATCATCACGATGTCGCCCCACTGGGCGGCCTCGGCGACAGTCTTGACCTGCAGACCGGCCTGCTCGGCCTTGGCCCAGTTCTTGGAGCCCTGACGCAGACCGACGCACACATCGCAGCCAGAATCCTTCAGGTTCATGGCGTGAGCGTGACCCTGAGAACCGTAGCCGATGATGGCGATCTTTTTGCCGTTCAGATAAGACAGGTCACAGTCCTTCTCATAATACATTTTAGCCATAGTCTTTGCACTCCTTTGTCAAATGAAGGTTTTTTCTTGTCCCCGATGATAACACAGCGGGGAGGAAAAGAATGATAAGTATGATACAATCTCTGAAAAGATTTCGAGA
Source organism: Flavonifractor porci (assembly GCF_037572415.1). NCBI lineage: Bacteria > Bacillati > Bacillota > Clostridia > Eubacteriales > Oscillospiraceae > Flavonifractor > Flavonifractor porci. The sequence goes on along the minus strand of NZ_JBBHLB010000005.1, from coordinate 118,415 downwards.
GCGGGCCGCCGGTGGCGGCCTGGTGGCTTTTAAAGGAAGTTTTTGCCCAGATTGAATTCGGCTTGTTCTTTGGTCTCGTCCTCAATGGTATAGGCCCCTCGCTCCAGAGCCACCATACCAGTACGGACCAGCTCCAGGATGCCGAAGGCCTCCAGCAGTTTCTGCATGGCCTCTGCTTTGGTCTCATCGCCGATAAGGGCCAGGGTCAGGGACTTCAGAGATACGTCAATAATGGAGGCCCGGAAGATATTGGCAATCTGGATGACTTCGTTGCGGATGTCGTGGGTCTCCGCCTTGACCTTGAACATCACCAGCTCCCGGCGAATGGAGCGCTCCGGCTTCAATTCCTGAACGGAGTAGACAGGAAACTGCTTCCGCAGCTGATTCATGATCTGCTCGATCATGGGGGCGTCGGCCCACACTTCGATGGTGATACGGGAAACCGTGGGGTCATCGGTGGTGCCAACAGCCAGGGATTCGATGTTGTAGCCTTTGCGGGAAAACAGCCGGGAGACCTGGGACAGGACGCCGGCGGCGTTTTCCACCAGCACCGAAAGGGTGCGGCGGGTGGCGTTCATCTCATTCATATTCCACACCCTCCTCAGTCCAGAATAAAGTCGGTGACAGGGGTACCCGCGGATACCATGGGGTGGACCATGGCGTCCTTATCAATGGCGCACTCGATCAGATAGGGGCGGCCGGCGGCCACAGCCCGGCGGAAGGCCGATTCAAACTCCTCCTGAGTGGCGGCACGCTCGCCCTGAATACCGTAGGCCTCCGCCAGCTTCACAAAGTCAGGGCCCCGGTCCAGGTCGGTCTGAGAGAAACGCTTGTGGTAGATCAGATTTTGCCACTGGCGCACCATGCCCAGAGTCCGGTTGTTGAAGATCACGGTGATGACCGGGATGTTGTAGTGCTCGGCGGTACACAGTTCATGGCAGTTCATCCGGAAACAGCCGTCACCGGTACACTGGACCACCACCTTGCCTGGGTTGCCCACGGCGGCGCCCATAGCGGCGCCCAGGCCGAAGCCCATGGTGCCGAAACCGCCGGAAGTGATCAGCTGGCCGGGGCGGGAGAAGTGGTAGTACTGAGCGCACCACATCTGATGCTGGCCCACGTCTGTGGTAATGATGGCGTCCCCGTCGGTAACCTCCTGAATGGTCTCCAGGATCTCATGGGGGTGGAGGATATCGTCCTTTTTCAGGGGGATCTCCTCGTGGGAGAACACCCACTCCTTCCACGCGGGATAGTCATGGGCGGGCAGCTTGGCGTTGAGCAGCTCCAGCACCCGGCGGGCGTCGCCGATGATGTGGTGGTCGGTGACCACATTCTTGTCGATCTCCGCCCGGTCGATGTCGATGTGGACGATCTTGGCATTGGGGGCGAAAGTAGCAGGATCGGTGGCTACCCGGTCGGAGAAGCGGCAGCCGATGGCGATGAGCAGGTCACACTGGTCGCTGGCCATATTGGAGGCGTGGGAACCGTGCATCCCGATCATGCCGGTAAACAGAGGATGGTCGCCGGGACAGGCGCCGCCGCCCATAATAGTGGAGGCAACCGGGGCGCTGAGGGTCTCGATAAATTTGCGGAATTGGGGCACCGCGCCCTTGGAACGGATCACGCCGCCGCCCACCAGAACCAGAGGTCGGCGGGCCTCCTCGATCATATCCAGCAGAGTCTGGATATCTCCGGCATCGGGCTCGGGAGCTTTCAAATCGTGGCTGGCCCGGCGAAGCATGGCGGCCAGACGGCCGTGGTTGGGATGCTCCGCCAGGGGCAGGGGCTCATACTCCGCCTCGGCGGCGGTGACGTTTTTGGCGATGTCCACCAGTACCGGGCCCGGGCGGCCGGTGCGGGCGATGGCGAAGGCCTCCCGGATCACGTCGGCCAGCTGGTTGGGGTCCTTTACCAGGTAGTTGCACTTGGTGATGGGCATGGAGATACCGGTGATATCCACCTCCTGAAAGGAGTCCTTGCCAATCAGGTTTTCACTGACGTTGCAGGTAATGAACACCACGGGGGAGGAGTCGTAATAGGCGGTGGCAATGCCGGTGGTCAGGTTGGTGGCGCCGGGGCCGGAGGTGGCAAAGCACACGCCCACCTTGCCGGTGGCACGGGCGTAGCCGTCGGCGGCGTGGGAGGCGCCCTGCTCATGGGCGGTGAGAATATGCCGGATCTTATCCTTATAGCCGTGCAGCTCGAACTCGTCATATACATTTAGAATGGTGCCGCCGGGGTAACCGAATACGGTATCCACCCCCTGCTCCAGCAGACATTCCATCAGGATCTGGGCTGTTTTCATTCTCATGGTGGAAAAGACCTCCTTTGGCTGGTATGGGAGAAAAACAACATGGCGGCTTCGTCCCATAGGACGAAGCCGCCATAGCACTCCGTGGTACCACCTAACTTCGCGGGACAACCCCGCGCACTCGTGCCCCGGTAACGGAGGGTGACCGTCCCCGCCTACTGTATTCGGCGGGGCCGCTCCCGGGTGACCTTCCGATGCGGCCTCACGGGAGCTTACACCGACCGCTCCCTCTCTGCGCTTATGTGCCGCCCGTACTGTCCCGGTCATCGCATTTCTGCTGCTGCAAGTTGTTAGACATAATCATAACTTTCCCTGGGGGCTTTGTCAATCAACCTTTTAAAACTTCTGCATTTTAAACAAGTAAAGTGACGGAGGGCGGGACAGAATCCACGGTTCCGTCAACAGGAAAACCGGTTGGTATAATTTTTTCAAAGAGCAAAAATGGAGCAGAAGAATCTATGTTTTTAATAAAACTGGCAAGTTTAAATGAAAAACAGTAAGAAATTTGACGGTTTTAACTGGACAATTTATGTGCTTTGCGATATGATAGTTCTGTTTGAGATACCGGTCAAACAACTCAGAAAAATGGCCCGTGTGTGGGTCAGATTTGCGAGGTGGACCTATGAAGCAAAGCTTTTACGGCGGCGTGCATCCCCATGACCGGAAGGAGCTGGCACGCCACAAGGAGATAGCGCCTCTGAGCGCTGCTCCCAAGCAGGTGGTCATCGCTATGTCCATGCATATCGGTGCTCCCTGTAAGCCCATCGTTGCTGTGGGCGACCATGTCAAGGTGGGTCAGAAGATCGGTGAGATCGCCGGTCTGGGTGCCCCCATCCACGCTTCGGTCTCCGGCGAGGTCAAAGCGGTGGAGCCCCGCCCCTACGTGGGCGGCGGCAAGTGTATGTCGGTGGTGATCGAGAACGACTTCCAGGATACCTGGGGTTCCGAACTCATCCCTCATCCCGACTATACCAAGCTGAGCGCGGACGAGATCGTCAACATTGTGAAGGAGGCTGGCCTTACCGGTATGGGCGGCGCCGGCTTCCCCACTCATGTGAAGATCAGCTCCGGCATCGGCAAGGTGGACACTGTGATTCTCAACGGTGCCGAGTGTGAGCCCTACATCACCGCCGACCATCGCCTCATGCTGGAGCATGGCGAAAAGGTCATTGGCGGTCTGCGCATCCTCATGCAGGCCTTTGGCCTGAAGAGTGGCGTCATCGGTGTGGAGGCCAACAAGGAAGACGCTGTGGATCACCTGCGGGCTCTGGCTGGCGGTAAGGGAGACGTGACTGTGACCTCCCTGCGTACCCGTTATCCCCAGGGCGCTGAGAAGCAGCTGATCCAGAGCATCACAGGCCGTGAGGTGCCCCCCGGAGGCCTGCCCGCCCATGTGGGCTGCGCCGTGTTCAACGTGGGTACCGCCGCCGCTGTGTACGACGCCGTGGTGGAGGGCAAGCCTGTTACCCACCGGGTGATCACCGTTACCGGCGACGCCATTCAGGAGCCCAAGAACCTGCTGGTGCCCCTGGGTATGTCCTTCCAGGAGCTCATCGACGAGGCCAAGGGCTTCAAGGAGATGCCTGAGCGCATCCTCACCGGCGGCCCCATGATGGGTATCGCTCAGTATGACCTGAACGTCACCTGCATCAAGGGGACTAACGCCGTGCTCTGCCTCACCAAGCGCGAGGCCGCTCCCGTTGTGGAGGAAGAGGTCTGCCTGCGCTGCGGTCGCTGCGTCAACGTCTGCCCCATGCACCTGACTCCCGTGTATATGCATCTGTATGCCGAAAAGGGTATGTGGAAAGAGGCGGAGGCCCTCAACGTCATGGACTGCATCGAGTGCGGTTCCTGCAACTACATCTGCCCCGCCCGTATCCACCTGGTCCAGTCCTTCCGCGTGACCAAGGGTGAGCTGCGGAATCTGGCGGCCAAGGAAAAAGCGGCAAAGGAGGCGGCCAAAGCATGAATGAGGAAAAGAAGCTGAATCTGACGGTGGCCTCGTCCCCCCACGTGGCCTCCCCCATTGATACCCAGAACCTGATGCGCGACGTGCTCATCGCGCTGGTGCCCGCCCTGGTCATGGGTGTGGTGTTCTTTGGCCCCCGCGCCCTGGTTGCCACTTTGATCTCCGTGGTGGCCTGCGAGTTCTTCGAGTGGGCCTACCGCAAGCTGATGAAGAAGTCCTGCGCCAACCGCGACCTGTCCGCCGCCGTCACCGGCGTGCTGCTGGCCTTTGTGTGCGCGCCCACCCTGCCCTACTGGATGCTGATCATCGGCGATTTCTTCGCCATCGTGGTGGTCAAGCAGCTCTTCGGCGGCCTGGGCCAGAACTTCATGAACCCCGCCCTGGGCGGCCGTGCTTTCCTGATGCTGTGCTATCCTGTGGCCATGACCACCTGGATCGTGCCCGGCATCGGCGCTGACAAGTGGGCCGGGCTATTCTCCGGCTCCGTTACCATGGCCGGCGCCGATATCGTTACCGGCGCCACCCCCCTGGGCGCTGACTTCATGCACGGCGGCCTGCTGCCCAAGGCCTCTCTGCTGGACGCCTTCGTGGGCAACGTGGGCGGTTGTATTGGCGAGGTTTCCGCCCTCATGCTGCTGCTGGGCGGCCTGTACCTGATCTGGCGGGGCGTGATCCGCGCCCGCATCCCCGTAGCCTACATCGCTACTGTAGCCGTGCTTACCTTTGCCTTCCCCATGGGCGGCAACGACCGGCTCACCTGGATGCTCTATCAGCTGTGCACCGGCGGTCTGATGCTGGGCGCCTTTTTCATGGCTACCGACTATGTGACCAGCCCTGTCACCAAGAGGGGTGAGGTCATCTTTGGTATTGGCTGTGGCCTGCTCACCGTGTTCATCCGTTACTTCGGCGGCTATCCCGAGGGCGTGTCCTACTCCATCCTGATCATGAACTGCTGCGTGTGGCTCATTGACAAGGTGGGTAAGCCCAACCGCTACGGCGTTACCAAGGAAATGAAGGCTGCCGCCAAGGCGAAGGCCAAAGCCGGAAAGGAGGGCTAAACCATGAGTGAGACTGTAACCAAGAAGAAAGAGCCTGGCATGGCCACTCTGGTCATTGTGCTCTTTGCCATCTGTGCGGCTACCGCTTTGGTGCTGGGCCTGATCAATATGCTTACCGCTCCCTATATCGCGGCCAATAAGGAAGCCAAGACCAAGGCGGCAATGTCTGCTGTTCTCCCTTCCGATACTTATGAGCCTGTGGAGTACACTGGCGACGACCCCACCGTACTCAGCATCAACAAGGCCGGCGACGCCGGCTATGTGGTGGAGGTCAAGCCCGCCACCTCTTTCAGCGGCAACCTGATCGTTATGGTGGGCGTGGATCATGACGGTGCCTGTACCGGCGTGTCCATCACCAGCAGCGGCGAGACCTCCGGCCTGGGTTCCAACGCCAGCAAGCCTGATTGGCAGGCTCAGTTTGTGGGCAAGACCGGAGAGGTCAAGGTGACCAAAGACGGCGGCGAGATCAACGCCATTACCGGCGCAACCATCACCTCCCGCGGCGTGGCAGAGGCTGTTTCCAGCGCCATTGCCGCCGCGGCCAGCCTGGGCTAAGGAGGTATTGAAGAAATGAATGTAAAGAATCAACTGCGTGACGGCCTGTTTTTCCAGAACCCCGTCACCGTCCAGCTGCTGGGTATGTGCTCCGTGCTGGCTATCACCACCACGCTGTTCAACGGCCTGGGCATGGGCCTGTCGGTGCTGGTGATCCTCACTCTGGCCAATATCATCATTTCCATCCTGCGCAAGATCATCCCAAACAACATCCGTATCGCCTGCTTTATCGTAGTGATTGCCGGTTTCGTGACCGTGGTGGATTTGTGCCTGCAGGCATTCCTGCCCTCCCTGGCTGAGAGCCTGGGCCTGTTCATCCCCCTGATCGTGGTGAACTGTATCATTCTGGGCCGGGCCGAGTCCTTTGCCTACAAGAACGGTCCCGCCTCCTCCGCGCTGGACGGTATTTTCCAGGGCCTGGGTTATACCATGGTGCTGGTCATCATGTGCGTGGTCCGTGAGTTCCTGGGCAACGGTACCTTTGGCGGCGGCATTCTCAACGGCGGGGACGGCATCCGCATCCTGCCCGAGGGCATCCCCGCTCTGGGTATGATCCTGCCTGTGGGCGGCTTTATCACTCTGGCCTGTGTGATTGCCGCCATGCAGTACATCCTGAACAAGCCCAAGAAGGGCGATAAGAAGACTGAGGAGGTGGCCAAGTAATGGATTGGGCAAAACTGTTTACCATAGCCCTTGGCGCCATCCTGGTCAACAACTTTATCGTGGCCCAGTTCCTGGGCATCTGCCCCTTTATGGGCGTGTCCAAGAAGGTGGAGACGGCCTCCGGCATGGGCCTCGCCGTCATCTTTGTTATGGGTCTGGCTTCCGCCATCTGCTGGCCCATCAACAACCTGATCCTGGTTCCTCTGAACCTGACCTTTATGCAGACCGTGACCTATATTCTGGTCATCGCCTCTCTGGTGCAGTTCATTGAGATGTTCCTGAAGAAGGCCATGCCCTCCCTCTATGAGGCCCTGGGTGTGTACCTGCCTCTGATCACCACCAACTGCGCTGTGCTGGGCGTGGTGCTGCAGAACACCCAGAACAACTACAGCTTCATCGAGAGCGTGGTGTACGGCGTTACCGGTGGTATCGGCTTCCTGCTGGTCATCGTGATCTTCGCCAGCATCCGTGAGCGCATGGAGTTCTCCAAGTGCCCCAAGGCCTTTGAGGGCTTCCCCATCGCCCTGATGGCCGCCGGCCTGGTGGCCCTGGCCTTCATGGGCTTCTCCGGCCTGAAGGTCTTTGGTTAAGGGAGGCGTGAGAGTATGAATACTGTTATTTTTGCCGTTGTGGTGCTGGCTGTGCTGGGCGCCATCTTCGGTCTGGTGCTGGCTGTGGCGTCCCGGGTGTTTGCCGTTGAGGTGGACCCCCGTGAAGAGGCCATCCTGGGCTGTCTGCCCGGCGCCAACTGCGGCGGCTGCGGCTTCCCCGGCTGCTCCGGCTATGCCGCCGCCGTGGTGAAGGGCACCGCCCCCGTCAACGCATGCGCTGCCGGCGGTGAGGCTGTGGCCGCTCAGATCGGCGAGATCATGGGCGTATCCGCCGGAGCTTCTGTGAAGCAGGTCGCTCAGGTCCACTGCACCGGCTGCGGCCAGAACTACAAGCAGTACAACTATGTGGGTCTCCACGACTGCGTGGCTGCGTCCAAGCTGCCTGGCGGCGGCGATCTGGGTTGCTCCTACGGTTGCCTGGGTCTGGGTTCCTGCGAGAAGGCCTGTCCCTTCGACGCCATCCATGTCATCGACGGCGTGGCCAAGGTGGACGAGGAGAAGTGTAAGGCCTGTAACAAGTGCGTGGATGTGTGCCCCCGCCACATCATCGCTCTGGAGCCCTACAAGACCAAGCGTCACGTTACCATTCCCTGCTCCTCCCACGACAAGGGGGCGGATGCCCGGAAGGTGTGCGACAACGGCTGTATCGGCTGCTCCCTGTGTATGAAGAACTGCCCCAGGGAAGCCATCACCATGGTCAACAACCTGGCTGTGATCGACTACGAGAAGTGCATCGGCTGCGGTATCTGTGCTCAGAAGTGCCCCCGCAAGCTGATCACCGTGGACGGCAAGGTGCCCGAGGTGAAGCCTGCGGCGCCCAAGGCTGCTCCGGCCGCTGCCGCCGCCCCCAAGGCGGAGGCGCCCAAGGCGGAGGCACCCGCCGAGCCCAAGGAGTAATTCCAAACACAAAAAACAGGACCTGCGAAAGCAGGTCCTGTTTTTTGCTGCTCAGACGTTTAATGCTGGCCCAGCTGGAAGGAAGCGCACTCGGTAGAGGCGCACTTGGTGGCGTTGGGCTCGCAGCAGCCCACCTTGATCTCATTCAGGGTGCAGTAATTCTGACCGCCGCAGTGGTGGGCGCAGTTGGTGACAGAGCATTTGATGCTGTTGTTAGGGGTCTGGTTCATAGCTAATTCCTCCTTGTTACCGTGGTACGATCCTAGTATGGACCTGTTGGAAGAACTCTATGCGGGCTTGCTATAAGAAAATTTGAAAAAAGGAGACAGCGGGTGGAAAGACAGAAGAATGGGGATAGGTCAATCCTGAGCAGGACCGTCCTGATCGACCGTTATTTCCACATGATCCACCACAGTGGGGATAAACTGAGGCGCAAATTTTCCTTTGCCCCGGTTTTTCACATAGAGGAAGCCAATGGTGGAAAAGACCACCGCGCCAATGAAATTAACGAACAGATCCTTCATGGTATCCATAATACCGATATCCAGGTAACCGCCCAGCCCAAGAGACTGCTGCGTGCCATCGGCTGTGACCACAATGACGTCGGTAATGTGTTTGATGGCAATGGGGGTGTTGCCGCCGCTGGGGTCCAGCATCACCGAGCCGATGGAATTGACCACGGTGTCCTTCTGCATATCCAGCAGGAAGAGCTGGTCCATGGAAAATTCAAAAAATTCCCACAGCACGCCAATGGTCATGGAGAAACAAAAGGCCACCACGGCCAGATAAACGGGAGAAAGGCTGAATTTCAGTTTTTCATTCCGGTTGAGAATGTCCAGCAGGGAAAAGCCGATGGCGGCGCACAGAAAGCCGTTGAGCGTATGGAGCATCGTATCCCAGTAGGGGTACTGGATGTAATAGGCCTGGATCTCACCCAGGATCTCGGCCGCAAAAATAAATAACAGGATGATGATTTCCAGGGTGTCCGGGATCTCGATGCGGATGGTACGCTCCAGGAAGGCGGGCAGCGTAAAAAGAAACAGGGTGAGGACACACAGGAACACATTTTCAAAATTGCCCTTGAAGGACTGTGCCACGATAGCCACAATGACCAGTGCCCGGAGAATGATATAGACGGCGGTCAGTCCGGGCTTGGCCTTTACCTGTTCTTTCAGCGCCTGCCGGCGCTGCCCCTTGGGATAATGTTCTTTTTTCATGTAAATGCCTCCTGACTGACCGCGGCGGGGAGCTGGGCTGCGGCCAGCTCCCGATAGAGCTGAGCGGAGTGAGGGAGGGATTCCTGTTCATCCGGGCGCAGAGGTCGGACCACTTTAGCAGGGGAACCCATTACCAGGCTGCCCGGCGGGATCACCGTGTTTTGGGTGACCAGCGCCCCGGCGGCTACCAGACTGCCGGCGCCGATCACGCATCCGTTGAGCAGGATGGCCCCCATGCCGATGAGACAGCCGTCCTCGATCCTGCACCCATGGAGAATGGCTCCGTGGCCTACAGTTACGTCCTGTCCGATCACGGTGGGGAAGTCGGGTTCGCCGTGAATCACCGCCTGATCCTGTACATTGGAGCCTGCGCCCAGGTGGATGGAACACTCGTCTCCCCGCAGGACTGCGCCATACCAGATGCTGGCGGCGGGACCGACGGATACCTTACCCACCAGGGTGGCATTGGCGGCGATCCTGACCGTCGGGTGAAGCTGGGGAACATTGTTATCCAGAGAATGGATCATAAAAATGGGGCCTCCTTATCCGGATATATGATATGGACATCATTATAGCTTGCCTCACACCAGGCCGCAAGTCAAATCTGACCAACAGGCGCATAGACTGGGGTGGAGGTGAGTGCATGGAACTCAAACGCAATCAGATCACAGTGGGGGAACTGCTGGACCATCCGGGCAGCCGGGCGGTGCTTCAGCGCAGGTTTCCCATGCTCTTCAAGCATCCCATCCTGGGGGCCGCCCGCTCTATCACACTGGAGCAGATCCTCTCGGTTGCCCAGGCCTACGTATCCCAGAAGAAGATCGACGAGACCCTGAATGAACTAAAGCGGGCATGACGGACGCCCCCTTTCAGGTTTTGATACCTGAAGGGGGGCCTTTTATGCGGTTCTCCGCCGGAACAGGCGGACATACCAGCGCAGAACGCCGGTATCCCGGGTGCGGCGCAGCAGAAGGGCGGTCAGCACCGTATCCATGCACAGCAGTGCCGCAGCAGGCGGGATGGCCCAGGGTGGAATGGCGGCGGCCAACCAGGAGACCGCCGGATGGAGCAAATAATAGAGAGCCAGAGTCAATGCGCCCCAGTACAGAGAAAACCGAAGGCAGACGTGCCGTCCCAGATGGAGTGGGAGGTGGGAATAGTCCCAGAAGGAAACCAGAAAGACCTTCTCATAAAAAACGCCTGCCAGCAGTTCCGCTCCTGTACAGACCAGCACAGCGGCGGGGAAGAGCAGCAGGGGCTGGGCCCGCACGTTCTCCGGCAGGAGTTGGATTCCCAGAGCGCCCAGCCCGTAAACTGGACAGATGGGCAGCAGTAACCGACACTTCCGATCCAGCTTGGATTCACCGTTCGTACGGGCATAAATAACCTCGATCAGAAAGCCCAAAAAGCTGTAGATCAGAAAGATCCAAAACAGTGACATGGTCCCGCCTCCTTTGGTTTTAGTGTGGACACAACCGGAGCGAAGGATACCTGTCAGTCTTTGTATACGGTCGGACAGAGTGAACGGCGCGGACGTCAAGGAGAAGTGGGAAAAAAGCAGGAAATTTGTCCATTCTGCTCTTGCCGGAACAGGGGGAAATATGATACGATAGAAAAAATTCAAAAGGGGAAATGAAGCGTCATGCGGCATTTGATCGACTTTGGAGACCTGTCAAGGGCGGAGTGGGATTCCCTGTACCAGCGGTGCAGTGATATTATGGACCACCCCGCCGATTTTATGGACGCCTGCCGGGGGCGGGTGATGGCCAGCCTGTTCTATGAACCCTCTACCCGCACCAACTTTTCTTTCCAGACCGCCATGCTGCGGGTAGGCGGTACGGTGTTTGGCTTTGCTGATCCCAAATCCACCTCTACCGCTAAAGGTGAGACCCTGAAGGATACCATTAAAATGGTGTCCGGCTACGCCGACGTGGTGGTGATGCGCAACCCCAAGGAGGGCGCTGCCAAGGCTGCTTCTCTCTATTCCGATGTGCCGGTGATCAACGCCGGCGACGGTGGCCATATGCACCCGACCCAGACCACCGCCGACCTGACCACCATCACCCGGCTGCGGGGCGGTGTGGACGGCCTGTCCGTGGGTCTGTGCGGCGACCTGAAGAACGGCCGTACCGTTCATTCCCTCATCAAAGCGCTGGCCAAGTTCAAGGGCATCAAGTTCTTCCTCATTGCGCCCCGTGAGCTGGCAGTGCCCGAATATATGCGGGCCTTCATGCGGGAGAATGATATGTGGTTTACCGAGGTCACCGGCCTGGAGGCCGTCATTCCCCAGCTGGACGTGCTCTATATGACCCGCATCCAGCGGGAGCGCTTTGTGGACCCCCTTGAGTACGAGCGCTGTAAGGGCATTTATGTCCTCACCCGCCGGAAGCTGGATCGGGCCCGAAAGGATCTGCTGGTGATGCACCCCCTGCCCCGTGTGGATGAGATCGCCATCGATGTGGACGACGATCCCCGGGCGGTCTACTTTGAGCAGGCCCGTTATGGTATGTTTGCTCGTATGGCCCTGCTCACTGACCTGGCCAATCAGGACCGCATGAGTCCCGGCACGGTAGAGATCGGCACCAAGCCGGTATGCTCCAACCCCAACTGCATCACCCAGACCGAGCATTATCTGCCCCCTCTGGTGAAGCAGAACGGCGGCGTGGACTGCTGCGCTTACTGCGATAAGGAACTGCGATAAGCGGCCGGGCGCGCAATGCGCGCCCCTACATGGCGTGCCCCCTTGACAACGCCCTGAAAAGTGCATATACTATGTCCCAAAGGCGAAGATGGGAAGGAGTACCCCCGCGAAAGGTGCAGAGAGGAGCCGGTTTGGTGCAAGGCTCTCCGGCGGTGGGGGGAAGGTCGTCCCAGAGCTCTGCCCCTGAAGCACAGTAGGGGGCGGCGGAATCCTCCCGTTACAGAGGCAATGAGTGTCCCGCAAGGGAAATTCAGGTGGTACCGCGGACTGACAGGTTCGCCCTGAGCAAAGGCTTGGGGCGAACCTTTTTTGCCCCGAAAAGGAGTGTAACAAATGAAGAAAGAACTTCCCAAGGTCTATGAACCCCAGGAGGTGGAGGGCCGCGTCTATGAGATGTGGGAGAAAAACGGCTGCTTTGAGGGCCACCGTGATCCCGACAAGAAGCCCTTCACCATCGTTATGCCGCCCCCCAACGTCACCGGCCAGCTCCACATGGGCCACGCCATGGACTCCACCCTCCAGGACATCCTGATCCGCTTCAAGCGGATGCAGGGCTACGCCGCCCTGTGGGTGCCCGGTACCGACCACGCCGGCATCGCCACCCAAATCAAGGTGGAGGAGGAGCTGCGCAAGAACGAGGGCCTGTCCCGCTACGACCTGGGCCGGGAGAAATTCCTGGAGCGGGTGTGGGACTGGAAGCACAAGTACGGCAACCGCATTGTGGAGCAGCAGAAGAAGCTGGGCGCTTCCTGCGACTGGTCCCGCGCCCGGTTTACCATGGACGAGGGCCTCAGCAAGGCTGTCCGCCATGTGTTTGTCTCCCTGTACAAGAAGGGCCTGATCTATAAGGGTTCCCGCATTATCAACTGGTGCCCAAACTGTGTTACCGCCCTGTCTGACGCCGAGGTGGAGTACCAGGACAAGCCCGGCTCCTTCTGGCACATCCGCTACCCCATCCAGGGGGAGGAGGGACGCTATGTCATCGTGGCCACCACCCGGCCTGAGACCATGCTGGGCGACACCGGCGTGGCCGTCAACCCCAACGACGAGCGGTATAAGGACATTGTGGGCAAGAAGTGCATCCTGCCCCTGGTGGGCCGGGAGATGCCCATCGTGGCCGACGACTACGTGGACATGGAGTTCGGTACCGGCTGCGTGAAGATGACCCCCGCCCACGACCCCAACGACTTTGAGGTGGGTCTGCGGCAGAACCTGGAGACCATTCGTGTGCTGGACGACAACGGCAAGGTGGTGGAGGGCTACGGCCGCTACTCCGGCATGGACCGCTACGAGGCCCGGAAGGCCATTGTGGCTGATCTGGAGGCCGGCGGCTGGCTGGTGAAGGTGGAGCCTCACCAGCACAACGTGGGCACCTGCTACCGCTGCCACAACGACGTGGAGCCCCTGATCTCCGCTCAGTGGTTTGTGAAGATGAAGCCCTTGGCCGAGGAGGCCCTGCGGGTGGTCAATGAGGGCGAGGTCAAGTTTGTTCCCGACCGCTTCTCCAAGATCTACACCAACTGGATGGAGAACGTCCACGACTGGTGTATCTCCCGTCAGCTGTGGTGGGGCCACCAGATCCCCGCCTGGACCTGCGAAGAGTGCGGCCACATCACCGTCTCCGAGGACGATCCCACCGAGTGCGAGCACTGTCACTCCAAGCACATCAAGCAGGAGGAGGACGTGCTGGATACCTGGTTCTCCTCCGCCCTGTGGCCCTTCTCCACTCTGGGCTGGCCCCAGGAGACCGAGGATCTGAAGTATTTCTATCCCACCGATGTGCTGGTCACCGGTTACGACATCATCTTCTTCTGGGTGGCCCGCATGATCTTCTCCGGCTGTGAGCATACCAAACGCCCCCCCTTCCACACCGTGTTCATCCACGGCCTGGTGCGGGACGATAAGGGCCGCAAGATGTCCAAGTCCCTGGGCAACGGCATCGATCCCCTGGAGATGGCTAACCAGTACGGCGCCGACGCTCTGCGCTTCAACCTGGTGACCGGCAACTCGCCCGGAAACGATATGCGTTTCTACACCGAGCGGTGTGAGGCCATGCGGAACTTCGCCAACAAGATCTGGAATGCCTCCCGCTTCCTGATGATGAACCTGACCATCGACCAGTGCCAGCTGCCCGACAAGCTGGAGCTGGAGGACAAGTGGATCCTGTCCAAGCTCAACAGCGTCATTCCCGAGATCACCGAGAATATGGAGCGTTACGAGCTGGGCGTGGCAGCCCAGAAGGTGTACGACTTTATCTGGGATTCCTACTGTGACTGGTATATCGAGCTGACCAAGACCCGCCTCCAGGGCGACGACGAGGACAGCAAGATCCGTGCTCAGCAGGTGCTGTGCTATGTGCTCACCCAGATCCTCAAGCTGCTCCACCCCTTCATGCCCTTCATCACCGAGGAGATCTGGCAGGCGCTGCCCCATCAGGGTGACTACCTCATGCTCCAGCAGTGGCCGGAACACCACGCCAACCTGGACTTCCCCGAGGAGGAGAAGGCCATGGAACTCATCATGGACGCCATCCGGGCCATCCGGGCCAGAAGGGCCGAGATGAATGTGCCCCCCTCCAAAAAGGCGCAGCTCACCGTCTCCACTCTGGAGCAGGCAGTGTTCCACCAAGGTATCCCCTTCCTGAAGCGTCTGGCCTACGCCAGCGACGTGAAGGTGGTGGCGGCTACCGATACGGTGGATGCTCAGGGCATGGTGACCATCGCTACCCATGCTGCCCGACTGTACCTGCCCCTGGCCGAACTGGTGGACCTGGACAAGGAGCGGGCCCGCATCCAGAAGGAAGTGGACAAGAACCGCAAGGAACTGGACAAGCTGGAGACCAAGCTGAATAACCCCGGCTTTGTGAACAAGGCCCCCGCCCAGGTGGTGGAGGCCGAGCGGGAGCGGGCCGACAAACTGAAGGCTCTGCTGGTGAAGCTGGAAGAATCCGCTGCCACACTGGGCTAATAAAATTCACGAAAAACAGAGAAACGCCGCCATCGGACGCGAATGGCGGCGTTTCTGTGCCCGTATTGTCATACTTTGTTACACAACTGTGGTTGTGCTCCCGGGCAGAATCGGATAAAATGTAGCATCATATCCTGGGGCCTGGTTTGACGGAGGCCGTGGAAAGGAGGTTAGAGTGTTGAAAAGGCTGATCCCGCTGCTTGCAGTGCTGTTGCTGCTGGGCGGCTGCACCGGTTCCTGTCGGGATACCGAGGCGGTGTCCACCGTGCTGCCCAGCGCTTCCCCAACGCCGGAGGTGGAGCAGAGCGCGGTGCCAACCTCCACCCCGAAGCCTTCTCCTACGCCGACGGCTCGACCCACAGCTACGCCGGAGCCAACAGCCACGCCGGAGCCCTCCGTGGAGCCTTCTCCCACCCCCATCGTTTATGATGGCCCTAACGACGAGGAGGTGCTGTCGGCCTATCGGGCGGCGGTGGAGGCGTTCTGGTGGTTCCAGGTGGAGCCTCTGCCTTTTGACGAGACGGACGGTCGGGCGGTGGACGGCGTCACTTATTATCGGGTGGATTATCCCGGCATTGACAGTACCATCACCCTGCGGGGTTACCTCAAGAGCCTGTTTTCCGATGATCTGGTGGAAAAGCTGCTGCCTTATGACGGCACCCAGTATGTGGACATTGACGGTGTGCTCTATGTGCAGGACGGAGGCCGGGGTACCGATATCACCCGGGGCGCCGAGACCGCTCAGGTCCTGCGGGACGGAGATCCCAATCGCTGTACTGTTCGGGTGACGGTGGAGGTGCTGGACCCGACACAGGACGGCGCGGTGGTGGATACCCTGACCTTTGACTTCCCCTACGAAAAAGTGGGTGAGAAGTGGATCTTTACCGATTTTTCCCTGGTCCGGTGACCTCTTCGACAAAATATATGCCCCATCTGTGATAGGATCGCAGTATACCAAAAATTGGTATACTGCGATTTTTTTGTACAGGGGGGATATGCCATGGCAGTGACCTGCAAAGCAGAGAATCGGGCGCTGTACGCGGCCATTGACGGCGAGGTGGACCACCACCGGGCCAAACAGATTTTAGGTGAGTTGGTGCGGCAGATCGACCTGACCATGCCCCGTCATCTGACGGTGGATCTGGGCGGCGTCAGCTTTATGGATAGCTCGGGCATCGCCGTCTTGCTGAGAGCCAGCCGCCGGATGAGCGAGCTGGAGGGGACCGTGGAGGTGGTCCATGTGCCCGAGCAGGCGGGCAAGGTGCTTCGGGCGGCCGGGCTGGACCGGTTGATGAAATTTGAATGACGGAGGAACTACATAATGAAACCGATGAATGAGGCCACAGTGGTCTTTCTCAGCCGTTCGGCCAACGAGGGCTTTGCCCGTACTACAGCGGCTTGCTTCGCCGCCCAGCTGGACCCCACCCTGGAGGAGGTCAACGACATCAAAACGGCGGTAAGTGAGGGCGTGACCAACTGCATCGTCCACGCCTATCCGGACAAGCTGGGCACAGTCCAGATGCGGCTGCGGCTCTTTGAGGACCACACTCTGGAGATCCAGATCAAGGACAAGGGCGTGGGCATCCCTGATGTGGAGCAGGCCCGACGCCCCATGTTTACCACCGGCGGAGAGGAGCGCAGCGGCATGGGCTTTACCATTATGGAGAGTTTCATGGACACAGTGAAGGTGCGCTCCACGCCGGGAAAGGGGACGGTGGTGACCATGCGCCGCAGGATCTCCCGCCGGCTGGGAGGGGCGCAATGAATGTGGCGGATACCCCCGACCTGCTGGAGGAGGCCCGTCAGGGGAACAACGAGGCCTGTGCCAGGCTCATTGAGGAGAACGGCGGGCTGATCTGGTCCATCGTCCGCCGCTACTATGGCCGGGGGGTGGAGCCGGAGGACCTGTACCAGCTGGGCTGTCTGGGCTTTGTGAAGGCGGTGCGGGGCTTCGATCCCGCCTTCGGCTGTCAGTTCTCCACCTATGCCGTACCCAAGATCGCCGGTGAGATCCGGCGCTATCTGCGGGACGACGGGGCTATTAAAGTCAGCCGCGGCCTGAAGGAGCGAGGGATGGCCATCCGGGCGGCCCGGGAGCGGCTGTCGGCCTCCCTGGGCCGGGAACCCACCCTGTCTCAGTTGTCTGAAGCCACCGGACTGGAGCCGGAGGAGATCGCCGCCGCCGAGGAGGCGGGGCTGCCGGTGGCCTCCCTCCAGATGGAGACCGGAGACGGCATGACCCTGGAGAGCGTTCTGGGCACCGAGGGCATTGAGGAGGGGATTGTGGAGCGGGAGGCCCTGCGCACCGCCATCGCCGCCCTGCCTGACCGGGAGCGGCAGGTGATCCTGCTGCGCTATTACCGGGGCATGACCCAGGACCGGGCTGCCCGGGTGCTGGGGGTGAGCCAGGTCCAGGTGTCCCGCATTGAGCGAAAGGCAGTGGAGCGATTGCGGCACAAATTGGAGGAGTGACGGCGGGCCGATGAGGGCATCGGCCCCTACGACGGGGTGTCTGTAACCGTAGGGGCGGATGCCCACATCCGCCCGTGGCTTATCCATCTGTTTCCCCAAAGCGCGCCAGCTGCCCCAGCTCCATGCCCAGCTGGAGCCCCAGGCAGAAGGCGGCGTCCCGCTGTATGCTCCATACCCCGTCCCGGCGGTCCAGCAGGTCCAGCACCTCGCCCCGCATCTCCCCTGTATGGGCGAGGCAGAATTTCTTCCAGGCAGCTTCGCTGTCCTCCCTGGCCTCCTCATAGGGGGACAGGGAGGACAGTTTTTTCTGGAGCAGCAGGGTTTTGACCTGTTCCAACAGCGCAAAGGGTGGTTCCATGGTAACACCTCCGGAATATAGCTTATAGCTATGTTACGACATCCATGGAAGAAAGTCAATAGCTGAAAGCTATAGATGAAAAGGGTATTGCTATCAGCTATAATAGGAGAAAAGGAGTGATGCAGATGGACTATCGGACGCTGATCCGGGAAAAGAGGAAAGAAAAGGGGTTGAGCCAGGGCAAACTGGCCCAACTAGTCCAGGTATCGCAGCCTTTTATTGCGGAGATTGAAAGCGGACGAAAAAAGCCTTCTGTGGACGTGTTAATGCGGATCTGTACCGTATTGGAGATCTCATTGTTTGGCAAAGAGGAACCTTAACGCTGTTTTTTCGTCCAAGAAGCATATAATGGCAGATAACAGAGACAGAAACACAAGAAAGCTGGATTGATATGGAAGATATTCTTTATATTGTTGTTCCCTGCTACAATGAGGAAGAAGTGCTTCCCGAGACCTCCCGGCGGCTGAAAGAGAAGCTGGAAGCCCTGATGGCTGCCGGAACTATTTCCCGGGAGAGCCGGGTACTCTTTGTCAACGACGGTTCCAAGGACCGGACCTGGCAGATCATTGAAGAACTGCATGAGAGCTGCCCCATTTTCTCCGGTGTGGACCTGAGCCGCAACCGGGGCCACCAGAACGCCCTGCTGGCGGGACTCATGACCGCCAAGGAGCGGTGCGACATGGCCATCTCTATGGATGCCGACCTCCAGGACGACATCGACGCGGTGGACGCCATGGTGGAGCAGTATTATGCTGGGTGTGACATCGTGTACGGCGTGCGTTCCTCCCGGAAGAAGGATACCTTTTTCAAGCGCTTTACCGCCGAGGGCTTTTACCGGCTGATGAATTCCATGGGAGCGGAGACCGTGTTCAACCACGCCGACTACCGCCTGATGTCCCGCCGGGCGCTGGAGGGGCTGGCGGAGTTCAAGGAGGTCAACCTCTTCCTCCGGGGTATCGTGCCCATGATCGGCTATCGCACCGGCACTGTGGAGTATGAGCGGGGAGAACGCTTTGCTGGTGAGAGCAAGTACCCCCTGAAAAAGATGCTCTCCTTCGCCATGGAGGGTATCACCTCTCTGTCGGTGAAACCCATCCGCATGATCACCGGCCTGGGTTTCCTGGTGTTCCTGGTGAGCATCGCCATGCTCATTTACTCTATCGTCCGCTGGGCCATGGGCGAGACCATTTTGGGCTGGGCCAGTCTGATCTGCTCTGTGTGGGCCATCGGGGGACTGATCCTGCTCTCTTTGGGCGTCATTGGTGAGTACATCGGCAAGGTCTATCTGGAGACCAAGGAGCGGCCCCGGTTCCTGATTCGTGAGGTATTGGAGGACAAGCATGGCAAAGCTGATTGATAATTCCATCCCCAAGTTCCTGCTGGTGGGGGTGGGCAATACCCTGCTGTCCATGGTACTCATGTTCCTGCTGGAGGGGCTGGGCTACTGGCCCTCCACCGCCATCGCCTATGTGGCGGGAGCGGTGATGAGTTTTTTCCTCAACCGCCACTTTACCTTCCACAGCGAGGAGACCTTCCTGCGCTCGGCGGTGAAGTTCGCCATCAACGTGGCGGTGTGCTATGTAATTGCCTACGCCCTGGCCCAACCCATCGCCGGTTGGGTGCTGGGCAACACGGGTATGGAACCCATCTGGCAGGAGCGGCTCACCAAGCTGGGGGGCATGGCCCTGTACACGATTCTCAATTATTTTGGCCAGCGGTTCTTTGCCTTCCAGAAAAAGAAGCATTAAATTTATGTGAAATCCCCCGGCCTTCTCTTGCGTCCGCCGGAAAATGGGGGTAGAATAGGGCCAGCATTTCAGCCAGTATACCGCAAGGAGGTAAGAAAATGGCCTTTTTTGACGATTTGAAGGATAAAGCCACCGATCTGGGCCGGGCCGGCATGGCCAAGTCCAAGCAGCTGATGGAGATCACCAAGCTGTCTCTCAATAATTCCGGAGAGGAGGACGCTATCCGCAAGGCCTATCTGGAGATCGGCAAGCTCTATTATGCCGAGCGGGGCGGCGCCCCGGAACCGGGCTATGCGGCCCTCTGCCAGCGGATCACCACCGCCAAGATCAATATTGAGGAGAACAAGGCCCGCATCGCCCAGATTAAGCAGGACGGGGTCCTGTCCGACGAGGACATCTCCCAGGCAGCCGCACAGGCTGAAGTCAGCGATTATACTGTGGAATAAGGTGCCAGAAGCCCTCCGCCGTTTGGCGGAGGGCTTTTTGCATCCATGTAACTGGATTGTAACTGGACAAACATCCACTTCAAATGTAGTATAATAATATCCACTACAAATGAAGTTGGTGATAGAGATGAAACGACTCCCTGATACAGAACTGGAAGTGATGAAGGCCCTGTGGGCCTCCGGACCGGATACCCCGCGTTCCGCCCTGGAGACCGCCCTGGAGGGGTTTTGCTGGGCCTCCAATACGGTGAATACCTATCTGACCCGCCTGGCGGAGAAGGGCTTTGTGGCCGTCCGCCGGGAGGGGAAGAGCAACCTGTACACCCCGCTGGTCAGCCGGGAGGATTACCTGGCCTTTGACAGCCGGGCGGTGCTCTCCAAACTGTACGGCAGCTCCCCCCGGAATTTCCTGGCGGCTCTGGCCAAGAACGGCCTGGAGGAGCGGGACTTGGACGAGCTGCGGGATCTGCTGGATGAGCTCAGCGGGGAGAAGCAGGTATGACGGACTTTTTGACCTCCATGGCGGGGGTAAGCCTGGGAGGCGGGGCGGTGGTCCTGCTGCTGGCAGTGCTGGCCAAACTGACCCGGGGACGGTACGGCGCCAGATGGCGGTGCTGGGCCTGGCTGCTATTGGCCCTCCGACTGGCTGTTCCTCTGCCTCTGCTGCCCGCCGGATCGGCTTCTGCCCCCATCCAGATCCAGGTGCCCCCGGACCGGGTGATCTACCAGCCGGCGGGGACGCCCCGGCCCAGCGCGGCCCAGCCCTCCCGGCCGGTCCGGACGGCGGCCCCATCCGCGGTGCCCTCGTCTGTCCCGGTCTTCACCCCCGCGCCTGAGGTTCTGCCCGCAGAGCAGGACCAGCCTGCCCCCATCACGGTGGGCGGTGTGCTGCTGGCCCTGTGGGTGACAGGCGGGGCGGCGGTGCTGGGGTGGAATCTCATCGCCCATCTCCGTTTTAAAAGATACCTGGCCCGGTGGTGCTGCCCGGCGGAGGATGCGGATACCATCCGCCTGTTCAACGGCTTGTGCGACAGCCTCTCTCTCCACCGCAGACCCCGGCTGCGCCTGTGTCCCGGCCTGGCGGTACCTATGCTGGCGGGATTGTTCAAGCCGGTGTTGCTGCTGCCGGAGGAGGCCGGAGGTCAGGGACTGCGCTACGCCCTGCTCCATGAGCTGATTCACCACCGCCGCCGGGACATTTGGCTGAAAACCCTGGTGCTGTGGGTCAATGCCGTCCACTGGTTTAACCCCCTGGTGTGGCTGATGGTACGCTCCGTGGAGCGGGACACCGAGCTGGCCTGCGACGAGGGGGCCTTGAAACGGCTGCCCCAGGAGGAACACGCCGCCTACGGCAGAGCCATTTTGCAGGCCGTGGCGGCCCTGAGAAAGGAGAAAGCATGACATTGCCCAAGACCCGGCTGTCCACAGCCATGAGCGGCTCGGCCAGGGAGACCGAGGGACGGGTTCGCAATCTTTTTATCAAGCACCGGCGGCCTGCTCTGGCTCTGGTGTTGGCAGTAGGCTTTGCCATCGGCCTGTGCGGCTCCCTGGTGGCCTGCCGGTCGGAGACGGCCATTTCCGCCGCCCCGGCGGGAGAGAAACTGGCCTTTGCCCTCACTGAGCCGGGAGAGGAGACGGTGCCCTTTGCGGATCTTTTAGGTCTTTCAGGCACCGTGACCCACACTTTGACAGAGGATGGAGTGCATAATTACGCCTATCAGATCCGACTGGCGGACGGAACTGACTTCCCGCTGACCCAGGCCGGGGAGCCCCTGTACCAGGTGGATCTGGACGGGGACGGGGCGATAGATACTCTGTTGGAGAACGAATTCTTTCTGCAGGTGTGGCGGTATTGGCCCGACGGGTCCCTGCGTACCCAGCAGCTCCAGGCGGCGGCAGCCGGTCTGCTGGGCCTGGATGGGGACTATGGGAGAATGGTGGAGCTGGCCTTCCAGCCGGAGGATGGGACGGTGGTCATCCACGTCTGGCCCTATGACGACGTGGGAGAGATGGAGGAGCGGGTGCCCCTGTCTCAACTGCTGGAGGCGGCCAACTGGAGCGAGGTGGTGCTTAACCCGGAGGGACAGCCCCTGCCAAAGGGGAGCAGCCTCAGTTATCTGGAGAACCTTACCCTGGACAGCCAGGGTAAGGGCGACGACCATCTGGTGACCAGAACCACCTGGCCGGACGGGCAGGACCAGGGTTCCACGGAGGTGGAGGTGACCCTGGGTACGGGAGAGGTGCTGTCCTGGCGTTATCCCAGCGTCACCAACCCTATGGTCTCCCCACTCCATATGACCTCCAGAGAGCGGCAGTCCCTGCTGGCCGCCCTGGCGATTCCCATGTCCAACTACGGCGCCTGTGTCTATGCGGTGCTGGAGGTGGAGGAGGGCAAGCTGGCGGAGCAGTTCCGGCTGGACGCCGTGGACGGTTTCTATGTGGATCATTCCTATGTGGAGACCGGGGAGAACGGCCTGCAGGTCCTGCGTATCCCGGAACTGTATGACCAATGGCACAGCCCCATCTGGGGGACGGTGTCCTGGGACGGAAGCCAGATCACCTATGCCTCCGACGGCTACTTCACCGATACCTATGAGTTGGACGTGGGCGGGGACGAGACACTGACACTGTCCCTGCGGTGTACCCCGCCTCAGGACGAGACACAGCGGGAGTATGACCGGATCGCCATCCTGAATGATGGTCAGGTGGTCCAGACCATCACGGCGGAGGATGTGGCCGCCGACGGAGTCCACACCTTCCAGGGCTTCCTCATCGACACCCCGGCAGGTGGCCCGGTGGAGACCCGGGATATCAACTTTGACGGGGTGGAGGAGTTCGGCCTGCTGTGCGACGCCACCCAGAACGCCTGCCGCTGCTGGTTCGTGTGGGACAGTGAGGCGGGGCAGTTCCGCCATCTGGCTACCCTGGCCGGGGACCTGACCCTGCAGCCTGAGGAGGGGCAGCTGGAGGAGCGGATGTGGAACCGGGAGTGGGACGCTATGGTGACCCGCACCTACGGCTGGGACAGCCAGGGCAACCTGGTACTGCAATCGGAAACATGACAGGAGGAACGCTATGAAATTGCCCAAAACCCGGCTGTCCACCCGTATGAGTGGCTCGGCCCGAGAAACCGAGGGACGGGTACGCAATCTCTTTATCAAGCACCGGCGGCCTGCGCTGGCACTGGTAATGACAGTGGGCTTCGCCATTGGCCTGTGCGGCTCCCTGGTGGCCTGCCGGGCTCAGATCAGCCAGGAACAGCGGCTGGATGCCCTGTATGATGCTGCTGAGATCAGCTTTGATGGGGAGCCTCAGCGGCAGGAGCTGGCCTGCATCCAGGGCCAGGGGGGAACCTTGGTGGCCGGCCATTTTTACGACGACTACCCCCGCTATACCCTGATCATCGGCGTTGAGGATGACCGGGGCCAGCTTACCGGGCCGGTGTTTTCCGCCACCTCCAGCGGCGGCAGGCCCCAGGTTTCCACCTTCCGAAAGGACGATGTGGACTATCTCCTCTACACCGTCAACGGCGGAGGGCAGGGTTACACCTATGGAGAGGGGGGGCTGCTGGCCTTTGACGGTACCGACTTCACCTGGGTCTGGCCCATGAAGGGGGACCTGCGGCAGGAGGACGCCCAGGTTTGGGTGGAGTACCAGAACTACTGGGAGGACAAAATACCCCTGCCATGTCCCGGCGGGGTAGAGATCTTTCAGGGGGCGGATGATTGGCGCCTGTATGGCCGGGGACCCCAATGGGCCTTTCGGGAGCGGATTCAGCTGACGGGGGGATACCATGCGCCGGAAAGGGTCATGAATGAACTGCGCCGGGTGCTGGAGTACAGAACCAGAGACCAGGACAACCCCTGGCAGGCCAGCAACACCTCCGCCCAGTGGCAGATCGTCCAGGTGACGCCGGGGGAAGATACCCTGTGCGGACAGCGGTACACCCTGCTGGCCTGCTCTGTTTTGACGGGGGAGGAGTGGCTGGGAATGGAGGTGCTGCTCTGCCCCACGTTCTGGAGTGGTGAGGAGCAGCTCTGGCCCAATCTCATCCGGGTGGTCACAGGGAGTGAAGAGGAGGTGCGGAAGGCCCTGCGGGAGGAAAACCGGCAGGTAGAGAGCCAGCGGATTACCATGACCACCGCCACCGGGCGAAACCTGTCCCTGGAGCTGGAACTGGAGCCTCTGGACCAGCAGCCCTATTGTCTGGCAATCGAGCAGATCCGGGTCTATGAGGGTGACACACCGCTTCAGTTCATGGCGGTGGAGGACGATGTGTATACGCCGGACAGCTTCTACCGGGGCCTGTTTCTGATCCGGGACCCCAATATTGGGGAGCCGGATATCCGGGACCTGAATTTTGACGGTTCCCCCGATTTGGGCCTGCTGGCGGAGTCGAGCTTCCCCCACAATGTAAGCTATGTGTGGTTTTTGTGGGACGAGGAGACGAGCCGGTTTTCCTTTTCCACCTATCTGTTCTCGGAACTTACCATTGATGCGGAGCGCCGGCAGGTGGTGGAACATATCCGGGGAGATGCGGGCCGGCCGGAGGAGGCGGTGTATGTCTGGACTGAAGACGGTACCCTGGAGCAGATCAGCTACAGACAGCTCAGATGGTCATGAGAGAGGAGGGTCCTTATGAACGTGCCCCATACCCGGCTGTCCACCCATATGAGCGGCTCGGCAAAGGCCACCGAGCAGCGCCTGCGTAATCTCTTTGCCCGGCACAAGCGGCCCGCACTGCTTTTGGTGACGGTGGTAGCCCTGGCCATCGGCCTGTGCGGAGGACTGGTGGCCTGCCGAAGTACCACCCAGGCCGGAGGTTTGACGATGGATACCCAGTATTACGACGTCCTGGGCAACTACATTGAGATTCCCAGACTGACGGCGGAGGGGGAGGGCGCCCAGGAGATCAACCAAGCCCTGGCTGTCCTTAAAAGCCAGTATCGGACTGTTATGGATGCCCCCATGAATATGGTAGGGGGCCAGCGGTGCCTGTTTTATCCTGCGGTCACCGAACGGTACGATAACCTGATCTTCTATCTGGACTCTGCCAGCTCCGGCAACGACGGTGATCTCTATACCCTGGTCTACGACCGGCAGGAGGATCGGGTGGTCACCCTGACGGAGGCCCTGGAACTGGCGGGAACTACGGAGGATGCCCTCTGCCGGGGCGCGGAGGAGTACCTGAACGGGGAGCTGGCGGATGCGGAGGTGGCCCTGGCCGCGCAGGGTGGGACGGTGACCGGGTTCCGCATCCGGGATGACGGGGGCGTGGAGTTCTACCTCACCTGTATGACCGACGATGCCGACCCGGCGGTGGACGCTGTGGACGGCTGGCGGCGCCTGCTGGTGTATGCTGACGGCAGCTACCGTCGCTACAACTACAAGCTGTCCGCCCTTCTGGGGGAGGAATTGCTCATCCCGGCGGACGAGTTGGCGTCCTTTGAAATACCCCTGTGGTATCAGTGGGGGCCCTCCGGCGGGGAGCCGGAAGGGGGATTTGCGATGGAGCAGATTCCTCCCCAGGTGGAGGAACAAGTCCTGCAATATATGGTAGACCATGTGGGCTATTCGGAACTGCCCATGGAGCTGATCCTTCGTACCAGCTTTACTGATTTGAGCCGGTTGGATCTGGCGGAAGAATGGCGGGATATGGACGCTCTGGAGTGCTATGGAATTACCTATGGCGCCAATGGTACCTATGTGGGTGAAGATCTGCTCTTTTTCCGTAAGGGCGAGCAGTATACCTTTGTCGGATCGCTGGGAGAGTATGATTCCGAACAGGTGGAGCCCACGCGGTTGGCTGCTGTAGGCACCTATAATTATCGGATGATGTACTGGATGCTGGAGCAGGGCATCCTGACCGCCTTCCCGGAAGTAGATGTCATGCTGCGGGACGCGCCCATGCCGCTGGCGGCCCGGAACGCCGCGGTGGCCTATTTTTACAGCAACAGGCCGGAGGATATGTCGATTTTCTTTGCCGACCAGGCGCCGCTCCAGCCGGAAGGACGCACCATGCGGATCGATGAAGCAAGCTACCTGGGTCTGCGGCAGCTTTACGAGACCTACGGCGTGGTCTATCAGCTGACTTGCAGCGGCTGGGAGGATGGAAACTGGTATTCCTATCCGGAACCCCTGTGGCTGGTGTTCCAACTGGGCCAGGGAGGAGACATGACTACCGTTCTGGGCGAAAGTGTGCCCAGAGAAACGGTGGAGCAGGCGGCGCTGGAGCAGGGATACCATCTGGTGGATGGGGCGGTGGCACTGTGGCGGGACGGATACCCCAACCCGGCGGGGCCGGGGAGCGAGGCGGACTTTTTCTGGGAGGAGCCTGTGGTTACCGTTCTGGAGGGGGCCGAGCCCATCTACCAGGAGGGGGACTGGTGGCAGCAGATGGCGTGGGAGGGCCTTTCCGCCCTGTGCTACTGCAATGCCGACGGCAGCTACGCCATCCAGCGTCTGGAGACCACACGAACCGATCTCTCTACCGACCGGGGCATCCGGGTGGGTTCCACCCGGGCGGAGGTGGAGGCTGCCTACGGCGAAAAGCTGTCCCATACCGACTACTGGGGGCTGTATCCCGGGGAGGATTATCTGTGGTACTGTGCCGACCCGGCAGGTTGGGGGGCGGTCATTCTCTTCTTCTTCGACGGGGATGGGGTAAGCCGTATCGTACTCAACAATATGTTTAACTGATACGAAACAAAGCGCCTGCTGCGACGGTTACTTTTGTAGAAAAACAACCCCGCTTGCAATTGCAAGCGGGGTTGTTTTATCGTCATATGATTTTACCTGCCAAGCAAAAATCACAGGATGCGGCGACCAGCGATATACACGTTGGCGTAATGGCCGGTCATCAGTTGATCGATTTGCACCATGTACTTATTGGTGGAGGCGTGGATAAACTGGCCATTGCCGATGTAGATGCCCACGTGGGAAGCGGGGTAAGAGGTGTTGTAACGGAAGAATACCAGATCGCCGGGCTGCAGCTCACTTTTGGAAACGGGGGTACCGTTGGAGAGCTGGGTGGAAGCAGTGCGGTTCAGGGTGTAACCGAAGTGGCGATATATGTAGCTGGTAAAGCCGGAGCAGTCAAAACAGCTGGGACCATTGCCTCCGTAGACATAGGGGACACCCAGGAACTGCTTGGCATAGTCCACAACCTGCTGGCCCATGCTGTTGTCGGAGGCCACAGCCACGGCGGTGGCGCCGTCGCCGCGGGAGCCGGCGGAATCCTTGCAGGTCACCATGTACTCGCTGCTAACATAGCCCACAGCGCCGCTGGAGGTCTTGACCTTATACCAGCCATTATTGATACCCACAATGGTGACAACCGCGTTGTCATTGAGGGTGGTCACCTTGCTACAGGTGGTGCCAGGCCCGCTGCGCACATTCAGGGTAGAGCCGCCGGCCTGGACCAGGCCGTAGCCGATGGTCACATCAGCCTGAGCGGAGACCGTCAGATATTCGCCCGACATATAGCCCTCGACGGTGTTGTAGTCCACCTTATACCAGCCGTTGCCGGCGTCTTCCAGAATAACAACAGTGTCACCCTCAGAGGCGGTAGCCAGGATGGTGGAGGTGGTGCTGGCCTCGTTGCGGAGGCGAAGGGCATCGGTATTGACGGTGCCCACGCCGCTGGCGGCGGAAGCGCCGATCATACAGGCGACGGAGACGGCGACGGTCAGGAGCGTGGTGCGCAGAAGCTTGGCAGGCGTTATCATTGGTAGAATTCCTCCGTTCTGATCGTTGGGTGGATAGAAACTTATTTACCGGACAGAGCCCGGTCCAGCCAGACGGAAGCCACGTCCATAGCGGCGTACAGGCTGTCTTTCTCGGTCTTCTTGACCACACGGTCCCGGCTCTTCAAATCAGGATCGGTGAGCTGAAGCTGAACGGATACCCGGGTGGCCATGTCCAGATCCTGATCCTTCTTCTGATCCAGAACCTGAAGCATAATGATATATTTTTCGGCCATGCTGCCGTAATAGATCAGACTATCTTTCCGGCGCAGCGGATGGCCCTTGTAAGTCAGAGGGATGCTTTGCGTAGCCATTTTGGCCTCCTTTAGAAAGTTGTTACTGCTTTTTAAAAACTGTAACCAAATTGTAACACATTGTTTCCAAGCCGTCAACCGCTTTTCCGGGATTTCTTGTTTTTTTCGCCCAAACCCTGAGGCAGACAGGGGGAAGAGGCGTACAAATGCCGGATCAGCAGGACTGCTGTAAAGATGAGTCCAGCCAGCACCATCAGGCTCTCCAACAGCATGGTGAACATCCGACCGCCCAGGGTGAGGACCAGGGTATATTTCATCCGCAGATAGGTCAGATAGGCACTGAGAGAGGAGAGCTGGACCAGGACTGCCGGAGGCAGGCCTGAGGGATGTGTACAGGCCCAGACCAGGGTGAGCACATCGGCCAGGAAGTAGTAGCGGTCGTGCATGTAGGGGAGAAAGAAGGGCACGCCCAGCGTAAGCATGATGCCGAAGAGCAGCAGAGCCCCGTCGTCCAGCCGGTTCCGGAACAGGAAGGCCAGCACCAGCAGGGTGGCCACCAGGGCGAAGGCTGCGAGGATACCCAGGCGGGCGCCGAAAGCCTCATCAATTTGAGTGCCGTAGGGGACCATGGAAAAGATAGAGGCGCAGTTGTAGTTCAGCGCCCCGGCCCCCTCCTGGGTTTGGCCAATATAGACCCCCAGGATATCCCCCAGTGGCTTGCCCAGCAGCAGTGCGGGGACGCAGGTAGCGGCGTAGGCCAGGGGGAAACACAACAGGTCCCGGAATCGGGTGCGCCGGGCGATCCACAGCACTGCCCACAGGGGAAGGATAAACACGGTCTGTAATTTAAAGGAGAAGGCGATCCCCAGCAGAGCGGCAGAGGTTTTGGGATAGCCGCTTAACGCGTCAGCCAGGGCGTGGAGGGTGAGGGCGCCGTACAGTGCGTCACACTGACCCCACAGGGAGCCATTGAGCACCACGGTGGGGAGCAGCAGCAGGGCGCAGAAGCACGCCAGGGGACGGATGCTGTCTTTGCCGGTGAAGCGGCGCACCAGCCGCAGGCCACCCCAGGCAAGCAGAACATCAAACAGGATAGAGAAGAGCTTGATGAGGTACAGGTCGGGAACCGGCAGGTAGGAGATGGCGGCCAGGAAATAGAGGTAGGGCACATTATAGTTGCCGATAGGCAGCTTGATGGCAGCAAAGCCGCCGTTGTCCCGGAAGGTGGCCACCCACTGGGACAGGAAGATCTCATAGTCGTCTGCCGCATAGTTCAGCAGAGTGGACCGGAGGAAGAAAGCCAGGCCAATGGGCAGCAGCAAGGTACACAGCCGGTCCAGGGAGCAGCCAGAACGGCGGAGCAGCCACAGCGCCAGTCCGGCCAGGGCGGCCAGCAGCACAAAGACGGCGGCTTTCTCTCCCGGACCGCCCCGGGACAGCTCGGAGACCGGAAGCAGGGCAAAGAACAGCAGCGCCAGACCGCCGGAGCCGGCGAACAAAGAGAGAGAGGAACATCGTTTCATCGTGATACCTCATTGTCGGTCGGATGGGACAGGAGCAACCATAGAAAAGGGGGGCGCTGCATCGCTGCAACGCCCCCCAAAACATTGGGATTAAAGATCTGCGCTGTCGGTCAGGATGGGCTCCTCCATAACAGGAGCATCTTCAACGACTTCGGCGATCTCTTCGACAGCCTCGCCGCTCTGGGCGGTGCCCTCGTCGTCCATCTGGTCGTACTTGCGGTACATGGACAGGCCGGAGCCGGCGGGGATCAGCTTACCGATGATGACGTTCTCCTTCAGACCCAGCAGGTGGTCCACCTTACCCTTGATGGCGGCCTCGGTGAGGACCTTGGTGGTCTCCTGGAAGGAGGCGGCGGACAAGAAGGAATCGGTGGCCAGAGATGCCTTGGTGATACCCATGAGCAGACGGGTGCAGGTGGGAAGCCGCAGCTCGATACCGTCGTTGGTCTCACCGGCGTCGATGCGGGCCTGAACCGCGGCCTTGGCGTCCTCGAACTCAATGAGCTCAATGGTGGAGCCGGAGAGCAGGTCGGAGTCGCCTGCGTCTTCCACGCGGACCTTCCGCATCATCTGGCGGCAGATAACCTCGATGTGCTTGTCGTTGATATCCACGCCCTGCTGACGGTAGGGCTTCTGCACTTCCTGGATCAGGTAGTCGTACACAGCGTGGATGCCGCGGACACGGAGCACGTCCTGGGGATAGAGGGCGCCTTCGGTGAGGGCGAAGCCCTTCTCCACGGTGTCGCCGTTCTTCACCCGCAGGCCGGCATAGGGCAGCATATAGGTGACGACCTCGCCATCATCGGCGGTAATGGTCACGTTGCACATGGAGTTGCGCTTGGCCTCCTCCAGAGTGACCTTGCCGCTTACCTCGGCCAGCTGAGCCATCTTCTTGGGTTTGCGGGACTCGAACAGCTCCTCAACACGGGGAAGACCCTGGGTGATATCGCCGCCGGCCACGCCGCCGGTGTGGAAGGTACGCATGGTCAGCTGGGTACCAGGCTCACCGATGGACTGAGCGGCGATGATACC
Organism: Flavonifractor porci; assembly: GCF_037572415.1. Classification (NCBI taxonomy): domain Bacteria; kingdom Bacillati; phylum Bacillota; class Clostridia; order Eubacteriales; family Oscillospiraceae; genus Flavonifractor; species Flavonifractor porci. The sequence goes on along the minus strand of NZ_JBBHLB010000005.1, from coordinate 87,888 downwards.
AACGGCCTCGCCGGCGCCCACAGGTTCGCCGATGGCCAGGTTGATGCCGTAGCACTTGGAACATACGCCGCTGCGGGCACGGCAGGTGAGCACGGAGCGGATCTTGACCTGATGGATGCCGTGAGCCTCCAGCAGCTTGGCGTCGTCGGCAGTCATCATGGTGTGGTGGTCGATGAGCACCTCGCCGGTCTGAGGATCGCAGATGTCCTCCACCGGGTAGCGGCCCTTCAGACGCTCGCCGAAGGTCTCGATGACCTGGCCGTTCTCCACGATCTCGCTGACCAGGATGCCGTCGTCGGTGCCGCAGTCGTCCTCACGGATGATGACTTCCTGAGACACGTCCACCAGACGGCGGGTCAGGTAACCGGAGTCGGCAGTACGCAGAGCGGTATCGGCCATACCCTTTCGGGCGCCTCGGGAGGAGATGAAGTACTCCAGCACGGACAGGCCTTCACGGAAGTTGGACTTGATGGGGATCTCGATGGTGCGGCCGGAGGTGTCGGCCATCAGGCCGCGCATACCGGCCAGCTGACGGATCTGAGCGGAGCTACCACGGGCGCCCGAGTCGGCCATCATCCAGATGGGGTTGTAGCGGTCCAGACCGGCCATCAGGGCGTCGGTCACGTCCTTGGTGGTCTTTTCCCAAGCCTCAACCACCAGGCGATACCGCTCTTCGTTGGTCAGGAAGCCGCGCTTGTACTGGCGCTCGATCTTCACGATCTCCTTTTCCGTGTTCTCGATGAGACCGTACTTCTTCTCGGGGATGGTCATATCGTAGATGGACACGGTGAGGGAGCCGCGGGTGGAGAACTTGTAGCCCTTGGCCTTGATGGTGTCCAGTACGCCGGCGGACACGGTGAAGCCGTGCTTGACAATGCACTTGTCGATGATCTTGCCCAGCTGCTTTTTGCCGGTCACGAAATTGATCTCGGGCTCAAACATCTGCTCGGCATCGGTGCGGTCCACAAAGCCCAGATCCTGAGGAATACCCTCGTTGAAGATCAGCCGGCCCACGGTGGTGCGCACCAGCTTGTAGCGGGTCTGGCCGTCCACCTCGGCGGAACGGCGGACCAGGATGGGCACATGGAGCTCCAGCTCGCCCTCATCGTAGGCCAGGCGGGCCTCGGTGTCGCTGCCAAAGACGTGGAGCACCTCACGGGGCAGCTGGCCGTCCTCGGTCTCGGCACAGATACCGGCGTAGGTGGGGATGTCATCCAGAGAGCCGGGGTTCTTGACCCACACCAGGTCGCCGGGGGTCAGAGTACCGGCGTCCAGGGCGGCCTTGACGGCGGCGACGTCGTCATAGGTCTCCTCGGCGGTGTGCTCGGCGTACTTCTCGTAGGTCAGGTAGTAGGAACCCAGCACCATGTCCTGAGTAGGCACGGTGACGGGGCCGCCGTCCTGAGGACGCAGCAGGTTGTTGGCGGAGAGCATCAGCACCCGGGCCTCGGTCTGAGCCTCGGCGGACAGAGGCACGTGGACGGCCATCTGGTCGCCGTCGAAGTCGGCGTTGAAGGCGGTACACACCAGGGGGTGCAGCTTGATGGCGCGGCCTTCCACCAGCACGGGCTCAAAGGCCTGGATGCCCAGGCGGTGCAGGGTGGGGGCGCGGTTGAGCATAACGGGGTGGTCCTTGATGACGAACTCCAGGGCGTCCCAAACCTCAGCCTTGCCCTTGTCCACCATCTTCTTGGCGGACTTGATGTTGTTGGCCAGACCGTCCTCCACCAGCTTCTTCATGACGAAGGGACGGAACAGCTCGATGGCCATCTCCTTGGGCAGACCGCACTGATAGATCTTCAGCTCGGGGCCAACCACGATAACGGAACGGCCGGAGTAGTCAACACGCTTACCCAGCAGGTTCTGACGGAAGCGGCCCTGCTTACCCTTCAGCATATCAGACAGGGACTTGAGGGCGCGGTTGTTGGCGCCGGTAACGGCACGGCCGCGGCGGCCGTTGTCAATGAGGGCGTCCACAGCCTCCTGCAGCATCCGCTTCTCGTTGCGCACGATGATGTCGGGGGCGTTGAGCTGGATCAGGCGCTTCAGGCGGTTGTTGCGGTTGATGACCCGGCGGTACAGGTCGTTCAGGTCGGAGGTGGCGAACCGGCCGCCGTCCAGCTGCACCATGGGGCGCAACTCGGGGGGAATAACGGGCAGCACGTCGATGATCATCCACTCAGGCTTGTTGCCGGAGATGCGGAAGGCGTCCACCACTTCCAGCCGCTTGACGATGCGGGCCTTCTTCTGGCCGGAGGCGTCCTTCAGCTCGGCACGGAGCTGGGTGGAGAGCTCCTCCAGGTTGATGTCCTGGAGCAGCTTCTTCACAGCCTCGGCGCCCATGCCAGCCTCAAAGTCATCCTCGTACTTCTCCCGCATATCGCGGTACTCCTTCTCGGAGAGGATCTGGTTCTTGGCCAGAGGGGAGAAGCCGGGATCGGTCACGATATAGCTGGCGAAGTAGAGTACCTTCTCCAGAATGCGGGGGCTGATGTCCAGCAGCAGACCCATCCGGGAGGGGATACCCTTGAAGTACCAGATGTGGGACACGGGGGCGGCCAGCTCGATGTGGCCCATACGCTCACGGCGCACCTTGGCCCGGGTGACCTCAACGCCGCAGCGGTCACAGATCTTGCCCTTGTAGCGGATCTTCTTGTACTTGCCGCAGTGGCACTCCCAGTCCTTGGTGGGGCCAAAGATGCGCTCGCAGAACAGGCCGTCCCGCTCAGGCTTCAGGGTGCGGTAGTTGATGGTCTCCGGCTTCTTGACTTCGCCATAGGACCACTCGCGGATCTGCTCCGGGGAGGCGATGCCAATCTTGATGGCGTCAAATTCAGCGTAACTCATGTTTCTGCTCGACCTCCCTTACTTATTCCATATCGTCATCATCGGAGTAATCATCCTCCGCATCGGAAAAATCATCGCTGTCGTCGGCAACGGCCAGATCATCGTCGTCGCTGCCTTCCTTGAGGGTGTAGCCCGCGGCGGCAAAGTCGGACTCTCCGCCGGCGTTGTAGCCGTAGAAGTCGTCGTCATCGTCGCGGAACTTGCCGGGCTGGTAGGTATCCTCTTCGTCGTCCTTCAGCTCGATCTCGTTGCCCTGGTCGTCCAGCACCTTCATATCCAGGCACAGGGACTGCAGCTCCTTGACCAGAACCTTGAAGGACTCAGGCACGCCGGGCTTGGGCACGTTGTGGCCCTTGACGATGGACTCGTAGGTGCGCACACGGCCGGTGACGTCGTCGGACTTGACGGTGAGGATCTCCTGCAGGGTGTAGGCGGCGCCGTAAGCCTCCAGGGCCCACACCTCCATCTCGCCGAAGCGCTGGCCGCCGAACTGGGCCTTGCCGCCCAGAGGCTGCTGGGTGACCAGGGAGTAGGGGCCGGTGGAACGGGCGTGGATCTTATCGTCAACCAGGTGGTGCAGCTTGAGGAAGTAAACGTAGCCCACGGTAACGGGGTTGTCGAACCGTTCACCGGTGCGGCCGTCGTACAGCCAGCTCTTGCCGTCGGGGCGCAGGCCGGCCATCTTCAGGGTCTCGGCGATGTACTTCTCATCGGCGCCGTTAAAGACGGGGGTGGCGACCTTCCAGCCCAGGGTCTTGGCGGCGTAGCCCAGATGGACCTCCAGCACCTGACCGATGTTCATACGGGAAGGCACGCCCAGGGGGTTCAGCACGATGTCCAGAGGAGTGCCGTCGGGCAGGAAGGGCATATCCTCCTGAGGCAGGATGCGGGACACAACACCCTTGTTACCGTGACGGCCGGCCATCTTGTCGCCCACGGAGATCTTGCGCTTCTGGGCGATATAGACGCGAACTACCATGTTGACGCCGGGGGACAGCTCGTCGCCCGCCTCGCGGGTGAACACCTTCACGTCCACGATGATGCCGCTCTCGCCGTGAGGCACCTTCAGGGAGGTGTCACGGACCTCGCGGGCCTTCTCACCGAAGATGGCGCGCAGCAGGCGCTCCTCGGCGGTGAGATCGGTCTCGCCCTTGGGGGTGACCTTGCCCACCAGGATGTCGCCGGCACGGACCTCGGCGCCCACGCGGATGATGCCGCGCTCGTCCAGATCCTTCAGGGCGTCGTCGCCCACGTTGGGGATGTCGCGGGTGATCTCCTCGGGACCCAGCTTGGTGTCGCGGGACTCGGTCTCGTACTCCTCGATGTGGATGGAGGTGAACACGTCCTCCTTCACCATACGCTCGTTGAGCAGGATGGCGTCCTCGTAGTTGTAACCTTCCCAGGTCATAAAGCCCATGAGGATGTTCTTGCCCAGGGCGATCTCGCCGTTGGAGGTGGAGGGGCCGTCCACGATGACCTCGCCCTTCTCCACCCGCTGACCGGCGTTGACAATGGGACGCTGGTTGATGCAGGTGCCGTGGTTGGAGCGCAGGTACTTGGTCAGCTTGTACTCCTCCACACGGCCGCTGTCGTAGCGGACGGTGACGTACTGGGCGGATACCTTGGTGACCACGCCGTCCTCCTCGGCCAGAATGGCGACCTCAGAGTCGATACAGTTCTTGTGCTCCTGACCGGTGGCCACGATGGGGGCCTGGGTGGTCAGCAGAGGCACGGCCTGACGCTGCATGTTGGCGCCCATCAGAGCACGGTTGGCGTCGTCGTTCTCCAGGAAGGGAATCATGGCGGTAGCGATGGAGAACATCATCTTGGGGGACACGTCCATGTAGTCCACCTGATCCCGGTCCACGTCGATGATCTCGTTGCGGTGACGGCAGGTGATACGGGCGTTCTTCAGGCAGCCGTTCTCATCCAGAGGCTCGGTGGCCTGGGCGATGGTGAACTCGTCCTCCATGTCGGCGGTCATATACTCCACCTGGTCGGTGACCTTGCCGGTGGCCTTATCCACCTTACGGTAGGGAGCCTCGATGAAGCCGTAGCGGTTGATGCGGGCGTAGGAGGCCAGGTAGGAGATCAGGCCGATGTTGGGACCTTCGGGGGTCTCAATGGGGCACAGACGGCCGTAGTGGGAGTAGTGAACGTCTCGTACATCGAAGGAGGCGCGGTCACGGGACAGACCGCCGGGGCCCAGAGCGGACATACGGCGCTTGTGGGTCAGCTCGGCCAGAGGGTTGGTCTGGTCCATGAACTGGCTCAGGGGGGAGGAACCGAAGAACTCCTTGATGGCGGCGGTAACGGGGCGGATGTTGATCAGGGACTGGGGAGTGACGATGTCCAGGTCCTGAATGGTCATGCGCTCCCGGATGACGCGCTCCATGCGGGAGAAGCCGATGCGGAACTGATTCTGCAGCAGCTCGCCCACGCAGCGCAGACGGCGGTTGCCCAAATGGTCAATGTCGTCGGCGTTGCCCACGCCGTGGGCCAGGCAGTTCAGGTAGTTGATGGACGCCATGATGTCGTCCACGATGATGTGCTTGGGGATCAGGTCATCGATGCGGTCCTTGACGGCCTCTTTCAGCTCCTCACCGGAGTAGTTCTGCAGCAGCTCCTGCAGGACGGAGAAGCGGACCTTCTCGGTGATGCCGCACTCAGCGGGATCAAAGTCCACAAAGCCGGCCATATCCACCATGTTATTGGAGAACACCTTCAGCTGAACGCCGCCGTCCAGGTCCAGAATGGCCTCGTTGACGCCCTTGGCTTCCAGCTCCCGGGCGCGCTCACGGGTGAGGACCTCGCCGGGCTCGGCCAGGATCTCGCCGGTGGTGGGATCAACCACGGGCATGGCCAGCTTCTGGCCGGACAGGCGGGTCCAGATAGCCAGCTTCTTGTTGAACTTGTAGCGGCCCACAGCGGACAGGTCGTACCGGCGGGGATCGAAGAAAAGGGCGTTGAGCAGGCTCTCGGCGGAGTCCACCGTGGGGGGCTCGCCGGGACGCAGCTTGCGGTAGATCTCCAGCAGGGCCTCTTCGTAGGTCTTGCAGGCGTCCTTCTCCAGGGTGGCCACGATGCGGGGATCGTTGCCGAACAGCTCCAGGATCTCGGAGTCGGTCTTGGGACCTACGGCCCGGATCAGGCAGGTGATGGGCAGCTTGCGGTTCTTATCGATACGGACATAGAAAATGTCGCTGAGATCGGTCTCATACTCCAGCCAGGCGCCCCGGTAGGGGATGACAGTGGTGGCGTACACCACGTTACCGGTCTTATCCTCGGTGCGGGAGTAGTAGATGCCGGGAGAGCGGACGATCTGGGAGACGATGACGCGCTCGGCGCCATTGATGACGAAGGTACCGGCCTTGGTCATCAGGGGGAAATCTCCCATGAAGATCTCCTGCTCCTTCATCTCATCGGTCTCTTTGTTGCGCAGGCGCACCCAGACCTTGATGGGAGCGGCGTACGTGGCGTCACGGGCCTTACATTCCTCCACGTTGTACTTGGGAGGCTCATCCATGGAATAATCAATAAAGGAGAGCTCCAGGTTACCGGCATAGTCGGTGATGGAGGCCACATCCTTAAAGACCTCCCGCAGTCCTGTCTCCAGGAACCACTGATAGGAGTTCTTCTGCACCTCCAGCAGGTTGGGCATCTGCAGGATCTCTTCATGGCGGGCAAAGCTCTTGCGGAGGGTCTTGCCGAAGTAGACGTCCTTGACCATCGTAGAAAAAACACCTCGATTTCATTGTCTGGAACCGCCGCCACAGGGGGACGGCTCCGGCGAAGGTTGCTGCTTTCCGTCAAATCATACAAAAGGGGCGGTAGAGCACCGGGCGCAAACACCCGGGTGCGTGGATAAAAATATTCTGATTTCCTCTTGCGCTTTCCGCCCTGCTGTGTTAAACTGGCCACACAGTGGGGAAGAATGCTCAGACGCAATCGGAAGTTAAGAGCGTTTTAGTATACCATGAAATCATAGGAAAAGTCAACGTCTGTTTGGTGAAAATCTGGAGAAATCCAGATTTTTTTTATATCTGAGGCAGGCGGGATGGAGGAAAACGGATGCAGGACAGACAGGTTGCGGAGCAGATCGCGGATGTGATTCGCCTCTGTGAGGACACGGACGGGCTGCTCGTTGCCAACCGGGACGGTATTGTGGAGTTCCAGCGGATTTTTTTGGATAATTTATGGAAGTCGGGGGAGACAGTGGGACTGCACATTTTTGAACTGTATCCCGAGCTGGATGAGGAGAGCAGTACCATCATCCAGGCGCTGAGGACCGGAAAACCTAGTTATAATGTATTGCAGGACATCAATAACCGCCGGGGCGAGCGGGTGCTGCTGGAGTCCACCACCATCCCCATTGTGGTGGATGGACAGGTGGCGTGCGTCATCGACTCATCCAAGTTTCACTCCATTGATCAGCGGATCATCCGGGGAAAAGGCGGGATCTCAACCCTGGATCGTATCATTACGCAGGATCCTGCCATGCTGGCACTGAAGGAGCGCATACGGGATGTGGCACCACTGGACTCCTCGGTACTTATTTACGGTGAGACGGGCACCGGCAAGGAATTAGTGGCTGAATCCCTTCACAGCGAGGGGCGGCGTTCCGGTAAGCCTTTCGTCTCCCAAAACTGTGCGGCCATTCCGGCCAATCTGCTGGAGAGTCTGTTCTTCGGTACCGAAAAGGGCTGCTATACCGGCGCGCTGACCCGGAAGGGCCTGCTGGAGGAGGCCGACGGCGGCACGCTGTTTCTGGATGAGATCAACTCTATGGAGATTGGCCTCCAGGCTAAATTATTAAAGGTATTGGAGGAAAAGAAGGTCCGCCGTCTGGGCGGCAGCCGGGATATCCCCTTTGACGTGCGCATTGTGGCGGCGGTGAACGAGGAGCCTGCCCAGCTGATCCGGGAACACCGGCTGCGGGAGGACCTGTACTACCGTCTGGGCGTAGTGCGGATCACCCTGCCTCCCCTGCGGAAGCGGGTGGGAGATATCCCGCTGCTTATCCGCTATTTTATTGACCAGTATAACCGGAAGATGAAGCGCAGCATCCGGGGAATCAGCGATCAGGCACTGCGCCGGCTGGAACGGTACAGCTGGCCCGGCAACGTGCGGGAACTGCAGAATGTGATCGAGGGAGCCTTTGCCTCCGCCCGCTCTGAGCTGCTGGTGCTGGACCATATGGAGGACGCCCTGGAGCATCAGGAGGTGCCCGTGGCGGAAGAGGTCCGGGAAGGCGATCTCGACCCGGGCTTTTCCCTGACCAAGGCGCTGGAACAATACGAAAAGGATCTGCTGCACAAGGCCATGGAACAATCCTCCTCCATCTCTCAGGCAGCCCGCCTGCTGGGTCTGTCCAGACAGAACCTGAAATATAAACTGCAAAAATATAACCTGTAAAAAATTTTGCGCCTGCAAAAAATTTTGCCTGCGATAAAGGGAGGAACTTCCCGCAGAGAGCGGCAAAGGCCGTCCTGTTTGTCGGCGGAAAGAGGAGCAGAAGCCCTTCTTTCTGCATGATAAGACAAACAGGACGGCCTTTTTGTATTTCGGCCTCCAGTTGGCACGGGGGTTGCTTCTTGTGTAGAGAGGCGACAGACTGAATGGGAAGAAAGGAAGATCGATATGCGAACCCTTCGCTATAACGGAACGATTCTTTCGATGGATCAGACCATAAGCCGATATGAGGCCATTGGCGTTCAGGATGGAAAGATCGTATTTTTGGGAACAACGCAGGAGGCGCTGACCCGGCAATGGGATGAGGAAAAGGATCTGAACGGCGCCTGCGTGCTGCCTGGTTTTAATGATACCCATATGCACCTGCTCCACTATGCCATGTTCCGGCGGAATGTGCCTCTGCTGGGCGTCAAAAATATCGATGAAGTGGTGGCGCGCTGTCAGGCCAGGATCGAGGCGGAGCATCCCGATTACCTCATCGGCATGGGCTGGAATCAGGAAACCATGGAAGAGGGACGGCTGCTGACCAAAGAGGATATGGATCGCATTTCCACCGAGATCCCGGTATGTATGCTGCGGACCTGCATCCATATTGCTGCCTGCAATACGGTGATGCTGGAAAGGATTCGGGCTTTGGAGAACGTGGAGCCCGAGGTGATGGCTCTGGTGGACTTTGAGCACGGTATCCTGCGGGAGAACGCCGCCCGGCTCTATATGGATGTGCTGCCCCAGGCGGATGACGCCTATGTGCGCCAGCTGATCCGGGAAGGACAGAAGGAGCTGAATGCCGCCGGTATTACCTGTATCCACTCCGATGACCTGATGGCCATCGCGGGCATGGACCCCATCCGGCTCATCGGTATTTTCCGGGAGATGGAGGCCGACGGGGAGCTGACCCTGCGGGTCTATGAGCAGTGTCTGGTAGAGCCGGAGGACTTTGAGCGGCTGAAAGGCATACGCAGTGATCCGGCGGACCGGAGCAGCCTCTTCCGTACCGGTCCCCGCAAGCTGCTCCAGGATGGTTCCCTGGGTGCCAAATCTGCCGAGATGATCGATGGCTATGTGGACGAGCGGGACAACCACGGTATTCCTATTTATACAGAGGAAGAGCTGTGCCGCCGTATTCAGGCAGCCCATGACGTCCGGATGGATGTGGCGGTCCACGCCATTGGTGACCTGGCTCTGAAGAAGGTATGCGACGCTATGGAGCGGGCTGAGGGGGCCAATCCCTGGCCGGATCACCGCCACGGTATCGTCCATGCCCAGATCACCACTCCCGCTCTGCTGGAGCGGATGAAGGAGCTGGACCTGCAGGCCTACATCCAGCCCATCTTTATCGACGCCGACATGGATATCATCGCCGAGCGGGTGGGAGAGGAGCACGCCAGGGACTGCTACAACTGGAAGGCCATGCTGGACCTGGGCCTTCACGTCAGCGGAGGCTCCGATTGCCCGGTGGAACCCTTCCATGTGCTGGATAATATGCGCTCCGCCATCACCCGCCAGAACCGGACGGGCACCAGGACCTACCTGCCTGAGCAGGCCCTTACCGTGGAGCAGGCCATCCGCCTCTTTACCTCTGACGCCGCCTGGCCCAGCCGGGACGAGGGGGTACGGGGCACCCTGGAGGTGGGCAAGCAGGCCGATCTGGTGGTGCTGGATCAGGATCTGTTTGAGGTCCGGCCCAGTCAGTTCACCCAGGTGAAGGTATTGGAAACCGTGCTCAACGGCGTCACAGTCTATCAGGCATAACGCGGTGCTCCGCGTGGACCATAGAAAGGAGAACTCCCTATGAATGAGATGCTGGAAAAGGCCCGTGCCATTGAGAAGCAGATCATCGCTGACCGGCGTTGTCTGCATCAGATCCCGGAAGTCGGCGTATATACCCCCAAAACGGCGGAGTATGTGAAGAGGCGTCTGAGCGAGATGGGCATATCTCATCATGATTGCGGAATCCATACCCAGGAAGAGCGGGAAAAGATGGTGTTTGCCGGGTATCCCGACGCACCTGAATCCACCGGCGTGGTGGGCCTCATCGGTAAGGGCGGCCCCTGCATCCTGCTGCGGGCTGACATGGACGGTCTGCCCATGGAGGAGACCAGCGGTCTGGAGTTTGCATCCAAGGGAAACACCGCCCATATGTGCGGCCACGACGCCCATGCCGCCATGCTGCTGGGCGCCGCTCAGATCCTGAAGGAGATGGAGGATGAGCTGCCCGGCACCGTAAAGCTGATGTTCCAGCCTGGCGAAGAGATGGGCTACGGTTCCCGCACCATGGTGGACGACGGTTTGCTGGAGAATCCCAAGGTGGACGCCGCCATGGCGCTCCATGTGGGCTCCCAGGTGGAAGTGGGCAAGCTGAACTACTCTCCCGGCGTGGCCTCCGGGGCCATGGCCACCTTTATTGTCAGCATCCAGGGCAAGGGGGGGCACTCCTCCGAGCCTCAAAAGACCATCGACCCGGTGAACATTGCCACTCAGGTGTGCTCCGCCCTCAATATGCTCATTCCCCGGGAGGTGGACCCGGAGGCCTTCGCCACCATGACGGTGGGCGCCCTCAACGGCGGTCGGGCCTCCAACATCATTCCTGACACGGCGGAGATCATGGTGTCCTTCCGTACCCTCAGTCCTGAGGCCTATGATCACCTGATCCAGCGCATCCCTGAAATCTTGGACCACTACATCAAGGCCTGGCGGGGCACCTACGACGTGCGGGTGCTCAAGACCCCCAGCACCGTGTGCGATCCTGAATTCTCCGCGGAGATCGTCCCCTTCGCCGCTGAGATCCTGGGTGAAGAGAACGTAAAGCCCGTGCCCCCCATGAAGGGGGCCGAGGATTTCGGCCATGTAACCCGCCATGTGCCCGGCTTCTACGCTTTTATGGGAGCTGGCTCCCCCGGCGGCTATCCCCTGCATAACCCCAATATGGTGCTGGACGAGAGCGCTTTTGCCATCGGCACCGCCATTCTGGCCAACAGTGCGGTAAAGTGGCTCAAGAGCAAGGCGGGGAAATAAGCCCCTGACGGATGATAATATAATGAGGAGGACTTGAGAATGGGCAAGACATTGCAGAAGAAAAGGGGCTTCAGTATGCCCCATGTGTACGCGGTCATCCTGATTCTGATGTTGTTGGTGACCATCATGACCTATGTGGTGCCCGCCGGCAGCTACGTTCGGGTGGACGGTGCGGTGGACCCCGACAGTTTTGCTTATGCGGCGCAGACCCCGGTGGGCTTCCTGGACTTCTTTACCGCCATTCACCAGGGCGTTGTGGAGAGTGCAAACATCATCGGTGCCGTGCTGCTCATCAGCGGCTGCATCCAGATCATTCAGTACACCGGTGCTTTCTCCGCCGGTATCCAGTCTTTGATCCGCGGCGCCAGAGGCAAGGGCCTCGTCATGGTGATCCTGTTCTTCACCCTGTTCACCGGTCTGGGCGTCATCGGCTATCTGGATGCTCTCTACCCCTTCTACCCCATCATCATTTCTCTGTTCATTACATTGGGCTATGATAAAATGGTGGGTACCGCCATTATCCTGCTGTCCACCGCCGTGGGCTTCACCTGCGGCATGGTCAACCCCTACACCACCGGTGTGGCCCAGACTCTGGTGGGCCTGCCCATGTACTCCGGTATCGGATTCCGGGCTGTGGGCCTGGTGATCTTCTACGCCATCGCCCTGTTTTTCCTGGTCCGCTACTGCATTAAGATCAAAAAGGACCCCAAAAACAGCGTCATGGGCGAAAACTACCTCCAGGAACAGACCGCGCCCATGGAATTTGAGGAAGGTCTGAGGTTCACAAAAGCCCGGATCATTATTATCCTGGCCTTCCTGGCTGCCATCGTAGTCTCCGTGGTGGGTTCCCTGATGTGGAAGTGGGGGCTGCCTGAGATCACTGCCTGCTATTTCCCCATTACCATCCTGGCCATCATCCTTTCCCGCACCAACGTGAATACCGCCTGCGTTGAGTTTGGCAAGGGCATGGCCGGCGTGGTGGCGCCCACTATGGTCATCGGTCTGAGCCGGGCGGTATCTGTGATCCTGACGAAAGGCAACATCACCGACACCATCATCAACGCCATGGCCAATGTGCTGGATGGCAAGAGCCCGGTGCTTACTCTGCTGGTGGTCTATGCGTTTGTTACCGCCTTCAACTTCTTTGTGGGGTCCGGCTCCGGCAAGGCTGTGGTCCTGATGCCCATCCTCCAGCCCATGGGCCAGGTCCTGGGCATCAACCAGCAGGTCATGGTGCTGGCTTATCAGTACGGAGACGGCTTTACCAACACCTTCTGGCCCACCTCCGCCCTGCTGGCTCTCTCCCTGTGCGATATGGATTACGGTCATTGGTTTAAGTTTGCCTGGAAGATCTATGCTTGTCTGATCGCGGCCGGCTTCGCTCTTGTTGTCGTCGCCAACCAGATCGGCTACGGACCCTTCTGAGCCTTCCCGAATACTCCCCAATGAGGGGCGGCGTGCCGGTCGGTACGCCGCCCCTCGGCATTCCGACGGGAAACGCCCCGAAACTGTTGGAAAATCCAGTGATTTTCTGATTGACTTACATTTTGGGGTATGATATAATCCGGAATTGCGCAGGTGTGCCTGCCAACAGGAAAAATGCGGCAAAATTGCTGCGCTTCTCCGCGATTTCAAGAAACGGGAGGCTTACCGATGCTCACCCAACTCAAGCAGGGCGCCAAAGTGGTGGGGGTCAAGCAGACCCGCCGTGCCATCGATGATGGGCGGGCCGCCCGTGTTTTTCTTGCCCAGGACGCCGATCCGGCATTGACCGGCCCTGTGGAGACGCTGTGCGCCGAAAAGGGCGTGCCGGTGGAAAAGGTGGCGCAGATGAAGGAACTGGGTTCCGCCTGCGGCATTGCCGTAGGCAGCGCCGTGGCTGCGCTGCTGCACTGATTTGGTTTTAACGGTATAATTTTTGATTATTCCGTTAAAATATATTTCTCAGAAACAAAGAAAGGAGGAAAACCATGCCTACGTTTAACCAGCTCGTTCGCAAGGGACGCGAGGCCGTGACCTACAAGTCCAATTCTCCTGCCATGCAGAAGGGCCTGAACACCCTGAAGAACCGCGAGACCGACCTGCCTTCTCCCCAGAAGAGAGGTGTGTGCACTGCTGTTCGTACCTCCACCCCGAAGAAGCCTAACTCCGCTCTCCGTAAGATCGCCCGTGTGCGTCTGACCAACGGCTACGAAGTGACCGCTTACATTCCTGGTGTTGGCCACAATCTGCAGGAGCACTCCGTGGTCATGATCCGCGGCGGTCGTGTTAAGGACCTGCCCGGCGTTCGTTACCACATCATCCGCGGCACTCTGGATGCCCAGGGCGTTGCCAACCGGATGCAGGCCCGTTCCAAGTACGGTGCCAAGCGGCCCAAGGCCGGCAAGAAGTAATTTTAACGATTACTTCCAACCACGCTGCAAGTTTGCAGCCGCATGAATCGAATTAACGCGCAATCGCGCAAGGCAGTTGTCCTTGCAGAAGCGTTTCCTATAGATATAGGGACGTTTTCCTGTGAGGCACTGGACAAGCAGGCACTTGTCTTACACGGGGGCGTTTTAAACGCCTTCGAGTACCTATGAAATCATACTATGAAGGAGGGAAGCAAAGTGCCCAGAAGAGGAAACGTACCCAAGCGGGAGGTTCTGCCCGATCCTATCTACAATTCCGTCCTGGTGACCAAGCTGGTCAACAGCATCATGCTGGACGGTAAGAAGGGCGTGGCCCAGAAGGTGGTCTACGGAGCTTTCGATATCATCAAGGAAAAGACCGAGAAGGACCCCCTGGACGTGTTCACCACCGCTCTGGAGAACATCATGCCGTCCCTGGAGGTTAAGGCCCGTCGTGTGGGCGGCGCTACCTATCAGGTGCCCATCGAGGTTCGGCCTGAGCGCCGTCAGACCCTGGGTCTGCGGTGGCTCACCAACTACTCCCGCGCCCGCAGCGAGAAGACCATGAAGGAGCGTCTGGCCGGTGAGATCATGGACGCCGCCAACAACCTGGGTTCCGCCGTCAAGAAGCGCGAGGATACCCACAAGATGGCCGAGTCCAACAAGGCGTTCGCTCACTATCGCTGGTAAGGAGTTAGAGTATGCCTAGGAAAGTTACTTTACAGAATACCAGAAATATCGGCATCATGGCTCACATCGACGCCGGTAAGACGACTACCACCGAGCGCATCCTGTACTACACCGGCGTAAACTACAAGATCGGTGAGACCCATGACGGCACCGCCACCATGGACTGGATGGCTCAGGAGCAGGAGCGCGGCATCACCATCACTTCCGCTGCTACCACCTGCTACTGGACTGGCTCCAAGCAGCAGTTCCCCCAGACCCGTATCAACATCATCGACACTCCCGGCCACGTGGACTTCACCGTGGAGGTGGAGCGCTCCCTGCGCGTGCTGGACGGTTCTGTGACCGTCATGTGCGCCAAGGGCGGCGTTGAGCCTCAGTCCGAGACTGTATGGCGTCAGGCTGACCACTATAAGGTCCCCCGCATGATCTACGTCAATAAGATGGACATCATGGGCGCCGACTTCTTCAACGTGCTGAACATGATCCATGACCGCCTGAAGTGTAACGCCGTGCCCATTCAGCTGCCCATCGGCTCCGAGGATACCTTCAAGGGCATCATCGACCTGGTGGAGATGAAGGCTGACATCTATTACGATGAGCTGGGCAAGGATATGCGTGTGGAGGATATCCCTGCTGACATGATGGAGCTGGCCCAGGAGTACCGGACCAAGCTCATCGATGCCTGCGCCGATATCGACGACGAGATCATGGAGCTGGCTCTGGAGGAGCAGCCCATCCCCGAGGATAAGATCCGCGCCGCTCTGCGCCGTGGCACCATTGAGAACCTGCTGGTTCCCGTGACCTGCGGTACCTCTTACCGCAACAAGGGCGTGCAGAAGCTGCTGGACGCCATCGTGGACTTCATGCCCTCTCCTCTGGATATTCCCGCCATTAAGGGTGTCAACCCCGAGACCGAGGAAGAGGACGAGCGTCCCGCTGACGACAATGCCCCCTTCTCCGCTCTGGCCTTTAAGATCATGACCGACCCCTATGTGGGCCGTCTGTCCTTCTTCCGTGTGTACTCCGGCAAGCTCACCACCGGCTCTTCCGTGCTCAACAGCACCAAGAACCAGAAGGAGCGTCTGGGCCGCATCCTGCAGATGCACGCCAACCACCGTGAGGACATCGAGGAAGTCTACGCCGGTGATATCGCCGCTGCCGTGGGTCTGAAGAACACCACCACCGGCGACACCCTGTGCGATGAGAAGGCTCCCATCATTCTGGAGTCCATGGAGTTCCCCGACCCCGTGATCCGCGTGGCCATCGAGCCCAAGACCAAGGCTGGTCAGGAGAAGATGGGCCTGGCGCTGGTGAAGCTGGCTGAAGAGGACCCCACCTTCCGCACCTGGACTGACGAGGAGACTGGTCAGACCATCATCGCCGGCATGGGCGAGCTCCACCTGGAGATCATCGTGGACCGTCTGCTCCGCGAGTTCAAGGTGGAGGCCAACGTGGGCGCTCCCCAGGTCGCCTACAAGGAGACCATTAAGAAGAGCGTTGAGCAGGATACCAAGTATGCCCGTCAGTCCGGCGGTAAGGGCCAGTACGGCCACGTCCGCATCACTGTGGAGCCCAACGAGCCCGGTAAGGGCTACGAGTTCCTCAATGAGATCACCGGCGGCGTCATTCCCAAGGAGTATATCCCCGCTGTTGACGCCGGTATCCAGGGCGCCATGCAGGCGGGTATCCTGGCCGGTTATCCTGTTGTGGACGTGAAGGTCCACCTGACCTTCGGTTCTTACCACGAGGTCGACTCCTCTGAGATGGCCTTTAAGATCGCTGGTTCCATGGCCTTCAAGGAGGCCTGCCGCAAGGCTGACGCCGTGTTGCTGGAGCCTGTGATGAAGGTTTCCGTTATCGTGCCCGACGAGTATCTGGGCAACGTCATCGGCGATCTGACCAGCCGCCGCGGTATGATCCAGGGCCAGGAGAGCCGTCCCGGCGCCACCCAGGTGGATGCCCTGGTGCCTCTGGCCAGTATGTTCGGTTATGCTACTGACCTGCGTTCCTCCACTCAGGGCCGCGGCCAGTACTCCATGGAGCCCCACAGCTATGTGGAGATCCCCAAGAGCATTGCCGAGAAGATCATCGCCGAGCGCGGCCGCAAGGAAGACTAATCTGCCTTTACTTGCTGCCTGATTGTTTTCCATTGGAAAGCAAATGAAAAAAGTATTGCATTTTACTCTGCAATGCTATACAATATTTTCGCATTTATTGTGGAAATAAGCCCCACCTCAACACGAGTAATTAAGGAGGAACAACCAAAATGGCTAAGGCTAAATTTGAGCGCACCAAGCCCCATGTCAACATCGGCACCATCGGCCACGTTGACCACGGCAAGACCACTCTGACCGCTGCTATCACCAAGTATCTGGCTCTGAAGGGTCAGGCCCAGTACGAGGACTACTCCAGCATCGATAAGGCTCCCGAGGAGCGCGAGCGTGGTATCACCATCAACACCGCTCACGTGGAGTACGAGACCGACGCTCGTCACTATGCCCACGTTGACTGCCCGGGCCACGCCGACTATATCAAGAACATGATCACCGGCGCTGCTCAGATGGACGGTGCTATCCTGGTTATTGCCGCCACCGACGGCCCCATGGCTCAGACCAAGGAGCACATCCTGCTGGCCCGTCAGGTGGGCGTGCCCGCCATCGTGGTCTTCCTGAACAAGTGCGATCAGGTCGACGACGAGGAGCTGCTGGAGCTGGTGGAGATGGAGGTCCGTGAGACCCTGTCCAACTACGACTTCCCCGGCGACGATCTGCCCATCATCAAGGGTTCCGCTCTGAACGCTCTGACCTGCGAGTCCGGCAACCCCGACGATCCCGACTTTGCCTGCATCAAGGAGCTGATGGACGCTGTTGACAGCTATATCCCCACTCCCGACCGTAAGGCTGATATGCCCTTCCTGATGCCCGTTGAGGACGTCTTCACCATCACCGGCCGTGGTACTGTTGCTACCGGTCGTGTGGAGCGTGGCCAGATCAAGATGAACGAGGAAGTTGAGATTGTTGGCCTGACCGACGAGAAGAAGAAGACCGTCGTTACCGGCATCGAGATGTTCCGCAAGCTGCTGGACTACGCTGAGGCCGGCGACAACATCGGCACCCTGCTGCGCGGCGTTGCCAAGACCGACATCGAGCGTGGCCAGGTTCTGTGTAAGCCCGGTTCCATTCACCCCCACACCAAGTTCGTGGGCCAGGTGTACGTCCTGAGCAAGGACGAGGGCGGCCGTCACACCCCCTTCTTCAACAACTATCGTCCTCAGTTCTACTTCCGTACCACCGACGTGACCGGCGTCATCACTCTGCCCGAGGGCACCGAGATGTGCATGCCTGGCGATAACGTCGACATGAAGGTTGAGCTGATCACCCCCATCGCCATCGAGAAGGGCCTGCGTTTCGCTATCCGTGAGGGTGGCCGTACCGTGGGTTCCGGCGTTGTTATCGACATCGAGGAGTAATTAATACTCCCTAAAAGAGGACCTGCCGAAAGGCAGGTCCTCTTTGCTATGGGAGAAAGTCCGTCCGAAGGAAAAGCGTCGTTATCGACATCGAGGAGTAATCTACTCCTTTGAGAAAAGAGCCAGCTGAAAAGCTGGCTCTTTTCCTTTTTTAGCAGGAGGTTGTCCGCCCGAAGGAAAAGCGTTGTTGTTCGCAAAGCGCCTGCCATGATGTAGGTGCTTTTCTTATAGCTGCAGCTTGTAGGGCTTGTCTGCATAGAAAAGCTATGATAGAATAGCCGCAGAAAGGAAGGAAGTCATGCTTACAAACATTACAAATATCACGCCGGAGGATGCCGAGGAAACGATCCAGACAGTGACCGGCTTTTTTAATGACCTGAATTTGGAAAAAATTATTACCATAATTTTGCTTTTTGTGGGCTGTATGGTAGTAATGAAGGTGATCCTCAGGCTGACAGATCGGGCATTCGTGCGTCTGGAAATGGAGAAGAGTCTCCATACCTTTATTCATGCCGCGCTGCGGGTCATTCTGTGGCTCATCACGCTCTGCATTGTGCTGGACTATATCGGCGTGCCGATGACCAGTCTGGTAGCTGTGCTGGGCGTGATCGGTTTGGCCGTATCCCTGGCCATTCAGGGAACCTTGTCCAATCTGGCGGGAGGTATCCAGGTGCTGGTGTCCAAGCCGTTCAAAGCAGGGGATTTTGTGGAGGCCGGTGGAGTCAGCGGTACGGTGAAAGAGGTGGGCCTGGCTTATACCAAGCTGAGCACCATTGACAACAAGGTGATCTCGGTGCCCAATGGCCAGATCTCTTCGGAAAAGATCATCAACTATACCACCGCGGAGCAGCGGCGGGTGGATCTGAAGTTTAATGCCTCTTATGATGATGCTCCGGAACGGGTAATCGCCGCCATCAGGGAGGTGATTGGTGCTCATCCCAAAGCTTTTTTTACACCCGAACCCTTTGTTCGCGTATCTGCCTATCAGGACAGCAGCATTGAGTACAGCCTCCGGGTATGGTGTGCTACCGCCGATTACTGGGACCTCTATTATGATCTGCTTGAGCAAGTGAAAGCTGCCTTTGACCAGCAGGGGATTGAGATGACCTACAATCATTTGAATGTGCATCTGATAAAATGAGGGGAGCGGTGGCTATGACAAGCTATGGTACGGTAGGAAAAGGCCTGTGGCTGATTTTTATTGGACAGATTCTGGGCATACTCTCAATTTTCCCTGTGATGGTCCTGATCAGCGCCGTTTTACTTCTGGTGGGGCTTTATATTGCCGGCAAGGGAGAGGTGCGGCTCCGGCCTGCCTTTGTGTGCGGGATAGCTGAACTGTTGGTGGCAGTTTTGAGTGCCTGGACCCCTTCGCTGATCCTTACTGTGGCCGTGACCGTGCTGGATGTCCTGATCGTATACTATATCTGCTCCGTAACCTCGGATCTGCTGGATGCCTTGGGGAAGAGGGATATGGCAAAATGGGGCAGAGTGGTATGGAAGATTTATCTGCTTGGTATTGTGGCAATGAACATGATATCTCTGGCTGTGGTTACCAGCAGAGTTGTCTTTTGGAGCATGATGGAGCTGATAGTGGCCATCAACCTGGGGATTCGCTTTGTGATCGGTATGATTTTGCTGCTGCACCTATATCATGTTTACAGTACCTTTGAAGAACAGGAAAGGTCCAACGGCGGCGCTTCTTAAGCGCCGCCGTTTTCAAACCTATGCGGGCATTTCCAGCCCATGTATGAATCCGCCCAGCTGAGGAGAGAGCACATCTCCTCCGATAACGGTATTCTTATAGATCAGCAGACCCGCTTGGATACCAGTCTCCCCCGTAGGGTAGTTGCTGATCTCATAGGTGTACCGCTTGACCCGCTTGCCGCAATATTCCGTCAGATCGAAGCCCTGGGAGGATTGGAGCTCCAGGTATTGGGTGTAGCTGTCATCGAAGGACTCCGGAATGAGCAGTTCCTCCACGGCAGAGGGTTCCTGAGAGACCTGCCACCCATAGCTTTCCAGGTATGCGATCCGGTCCTCGTTGGATTTTACGCCGGTGGGACTGACCACGCCGGAGACCGCCGCATCCCGGCCACCCAACCCTGCTGCGGTAAGCAGGACCCCGCAGACCACCGCGGCAGCGGCGGCCACAGCCAGTATAGGTCCTTTGCGGACCCTGGCGGTAATGATAAACACAGCGCAACGCCCCTTTCCCAAAGTGCTGATATCCAAAGAGTATGTGTCCAGAGCCCAGGTTATGCGGGGAACTGGGGAGAGCAGATAAGGAGGTACGTCATTGGAACGTCTGGATAAAATTTTGGCTAATACCGGCCGATGGTCCCGAAAAGAGGTCCGGGAACTGGTGCGGGCAGGACGGGTGGCGGTGAATGGGATTATGGCCCGTTCGCCGGAGGAGAAGTATGACCCGGCAGCCCAATTCACAGTAGATGGTTCATCCATTTCCGGGGAGCCGATGGTCTATCTCATGCTTCACAAGCCGTCCGGTCTGGTATCGGCTACCGAGGACCCTCGGCAGCCTACGGTGCTGGAATTGCTGCCCGACCACCTGAAACGGGTGGGGTTGTTTCCAGCGGGGAGGTTGGACAAGGATACAGAGGGCCTGTTGCTGCTTACCAACGATGGTGTGCTGGCCCACCGGCTGCTGGCGCCCCGCCGTCATGTGGATAAGACCTATTTTGTCCGGGTGGAGGGCCGGTTGGATGAGACGGATGTAGAGGTCTTTTCCAGCGGGATGACGCTTGGGGACGGTCTGGTGTGTATGCCGGCTGGTCTGGCATTGCTGGATCAGCGTGATACCGCCATCGTTACCCTGCGAGAGGGGAAATATCACCAGATCAAGAGAATGCTGGCCAGCCGGGGAAAGCCAGTGCGCTACCTCAAACGGCTTACCATGGGTCCACTGGAACTGGATCCCGGGTTGCAGCGGGGAGAATGGCGGCCGTTGACTCAGGCGGAAGTGGCGGCACTGCGCTCAGCAGGTGGTGATAAGCAATTAAGATAGCTGGATTTACACTTTTTTACATCTTTTAGTCAATATCACCAAAAAACTTTGAAAAAGCTATTGAAAAGAGCAAAAAGAACCGGTATAATAGTGACTGTTGAATGAACAGTGGTGTAAGAACTGGCTGAAGCAGGAAACTGGGCCATCAGCCTATGTGTGTTGCGTGTAATAGATGGAGTATCCCGAAGCGGGGACTAAAATAAGGAGGCATACAACCATGTCCAGCAGAATTTTCCAAAGCGTTGTCTTACAGATGAAAGACAGCACCGAACGGGCCATTGGCGTGATCGATTCTGAGGGAACGGTTGTGGCCTGCAATGAACTCAGCTGCATTGGAGAACACTGGCCCGGTGCGGTTGAGGCGGTGAACCGGGGCGAGGGCGATACCGTTCGCTTTGAAGGGCGCACCTTCAAGGCGCTGGCCGGCTGGGGCTCCCAGTTTGACTATGCGGTTTTTGCCAAGGGCGAGGATACTGAGGCCAATATGGTCTGCTCGATGGCTGCGGTGGCCCTCAACGGCGCCAAAACCTATTATGAGGAAAAGCACGACAAGGCCACCTTTGTGAAGAATATTATTTCTGACAATATTCTTTTGGGCGATATCTATGTCAGAGCCAAGGAACTGCACTTTGTCTCCGAAGCGCCCCGGGCGGTCTTCCTGATTCGTCAGGTGGAAACCACCGATCCGGCCCTGATCGATGTGGTCCATGCCATGTTCCCTGATAAGCAGGTGGACTTTGTACTCTCCATCAGCGAGACCGATGTGGCACTCATCAAGCAGCTCAACGAGGGAGCTGAGACTCGGGACTTGTACAAGATCGCCAAGCAGATCGAGGATAAGATCAACGAGGAACTCCATATTCGGGTAGTCATTGGCATTGGCACTATCGTGGGCCATATCCGGGAACTGGCCCGTGCCTACAAGGAGGCCGGCATTGCCATCGACGTGGGCCGGGTGTTCGATACCGAGAAGAGCATCATCAACTATGAGAATTTGGGTATCGGCCGGCTGATCTATCAGCTGCCTACCACCTTGTGTGAGATGTTCCTCCAGGAGGTCTTTAAGAAAAATCCCATTGATGCCCTGGATCAGGAAACCCTGTTCACCATCAATAAGTTCTTCGAAAATAATCTGAATGTGTCTGAGACTGCCCGGAAGCTCTTTGTCCACCGGAACACGCTGGTGTACCGGTTGGAGAAGATCAAGAAGCTTACCGGTCTGGACCTGCGGGAGTTTGACGACGCCATTACCTTCAAGGTGGCCCTGATGGTTAAGAAATATCTCATCTCCCGCGGTATCGACAACTAAACAAGTGATATCAGCCGCAGAGGACGCCGGGGCCGGTGTCTTCTGCGGCACGTGAGTTTGTCCCCAATCCTGTAAACGAGGTACACAGCGTGATACGTCTGATCGATATTCAAAAGTCCTATGATAATGGGACCAAGGCCCTGAAAGGGGTCAATTTGCGCATTGATGACGGAGAATTCGTCTTTCTGGTGGGGCCCTCCGGTTCGGGCAAATCCACCATTCTGAAGCTGATCACCGCTGAGATCGCCCCCACCGGCGGGCGTCTCATGGTCAACGGCTACAATCTGAACAACATTACCCCCCGGCAGGTGCCTTATATGCGACGCACGCTGGGCGTTATTTTCCAGGATTTCCGCCTGATCGATAAGAAAACCGTAAAGGAGAACCTGGTTTTTGCCATGCAGGCGGTGGGAGCCTCTTCCCGGGAGATCCGCAAGCGGGTGGCCTATGTGCTGGATCTGGTGGGACTGCTGGAGAAGGGAGATCAGCGCCCCGATCAGCTCTCCGGCGGTGAGCAGCAGCGTGTGGCCATCGCACGAGCACTGGTGAACAATCCCCAGATGATCATTGCCGATGAGCCAACCGGCAATCTGGACCCCATGCGCTCTCTAGAGATCATGATGCTGTTGGAGCGTATCAACGAATTGGGCACTACGGTACTGGTGGTCACCCACGAGCGAGAACTGGTCAACCGCTTCTCCAAGCGGGTGGTGGCCATTGAGAACGGCAGGATCATCAGCGACGAGACAGGCGGGTATTACAACAATGAGACAACGATATAACTTTGGCTATCTGTTTTCCGAGGGGTTCCACAGCATTTTCACCCACGGATTCATGTCCTTTGCAGCAGTGTGCATGATCGTATGCTGTCTGCTCATCATGGGCTCTTTTTCTCTGGTAGCGGTGAACGCCCAGCACAATTTCTCCGACCTGGAGCAGGAGAACCAGTTTACCGCATATATCGACGAGACCCTTTCCCAGGAGGATGCCCGGGCCCTCCAGGATGACATTGAGGCAGTGCCCAATGTGGCGCGGGCCGAGTTTGTCACCAAGGAGCAAGCCCAAACTGATTTTGAGGCAGATTATGAGGGGAACCCCCTCTTTGAGGGTCTGCCCTCCAGCGTGTACCGGGACCGGTTCCACATCTATCTGGAGGATATCAGCAAGCTGGCCGAGACCGAGACGGCGGTAAAGCAGGTGGCGGGTGTGGCTTCCACCAAGTCTGCCCCTGAGATCGCCGAGGGCTTTACCGTGATCCGCAATATTGCAGGTGGTGTGGCCCTGATTCTGGTGGCCATCCTGCTGCTGGTGAGTCTGTTCATCATCTCCAACACCATTAAGCTGGCCACCTTCAACCGGCGGGAGGAGATCGCAATCATGAAGATGTGCGGCGCTACCAATGCCTTTGTGCGCTGGCCCTTTGTCTTTGAGGGTATGATCCTGGGCGTTACCGGCGCGGTGGTGGGATTCTTCCTCCAGTGGGGCGTATATACCCTGGTCAGCCGTGCCGTCGGCGGTACGGATACCATTGACCTGGTGAAGGTGTTGTCGTTCCAGCCCATGGCTCTGTGGGTGCTGGGAGCGTTCCTGGTCACCGGCCTGCTCATTGGCGTGGTGGGTTCCATACTGGCCATCCGCAAGTTCCTGCAGGTGTGATCGGCCTGCGTCATCCGGAATAAGGAGACCCTATGAGACGGAAACATCCCAGACTTCAGCTTTTATGCGGAGTGCTGGCCCTGGCGTTATGTACATCGGCGGCCACCCAGGCGGGAGCTGTGACCCAGAGCGAGATCGACGCCCTGAAAAAAGAGCAGCAGGAGAGTCAGGCCAAGCAGGAGGCGCTGAAAGACCAGCTGTCCGATATCAGAGAGGACCAGGCCGCCGCTCAGCAGAAGAGAAAGATCCTGACCCAGCAGTTGGACGCCATCAATGCTGAGATTGCCAGCATTAATGCTCAGATCTCCTACTACGACGAAGAGATCGCTCAGAAGGAAGCGGAGCGGGAAGAGGCGGAGGCCCGGGAGGCGGAGCAGTATGACTTGTTTTGCCGGCGGGTACGAATGATGGAGGAGCAGGGGACCGTGTCCTACTGGTCCATCCTCTTTAACGCTGACAGCTTTTCCGATCTGCTGGACCGCATCGCTGACGTGTACTCGGTGATGGCCTATGACAACCAGGTCATGGATCAGCTCATTGCCACCCGTCAGGAGCTGGAGCGGGTCCAGGGCGAACTGGAAAGTGCCCGGGCGGAGGAGCAGGCAGCCAAAGAACAGCAGGAGGCCAAAAAGGCGGAGCAGCAGGCCAAGGTGGCGGAGGCCCAGAAGCTGCTGGATCAGATCAACGCGGATGCAGCGGAGGTCAACCGGCAGCTGGAGGCGGAGGATGCCGCCGCCGCCAGCATTCAGGCTGAGATCACCCGGAAGCAGAAGCAGCTGGAAGAGGAGCGTAAGCAGCAGAACGTGACGTTGCCTCCCACTGGCTCGGGATATCAGTGGCCCCTGCCGAGCCGCTGCCTGACGATTACCTCTGCCTTCGGTTACCGCATCCATCCCATCAGCGGCCAGGCCCATAGCCACACCGGCATTGATGTGTCGGCGGCAGGCGGCACTCCAATTTACGCTACCAAGGGCGGTCAGGTCATCTTGTCGGAGTACGGCTCCGGCGCCAACTGGTCCTACGGCAACTTTGTGGTCATTGACCACGGAGATGGCACCACCAGCCTGTATGCCCATATGAGCTCCCGGGCAGTGAGCGAGGGCCAGCTGGTAAACCAGGGCCAGACCATCGGCTATGTGGGGAATACAGGAAATTCCAAGGGCAACCACCTGCACCTGGAAGTGCGGGTAGGGGGCCGGCGGGTGGACCCGGAGGGGTGTTTCCCCGGTCTGTCCAATTCCTTTATTCGGGCCTATAATTGGTAAAGCACAGGTTTATGGTACAGACAGATAAGGAGAAGAATCGTGGCAAAAAGCGGTAAGAAAACCAATCAGAAAAGCGGCGGCAAAAAGATAGAGCCCCGGCGCGTGGTCGTAGGCGCTTTGGCCGCGGTCATGGCACTGCTGATGCTGCTGCCCATGATCAGCATGATCATCAGCAGCGCAGGTGCTGTGACCCAGAGCGAGATTGACGCCCTGAAAAAGGAGCAGCAGGAGAGCCAGGCCAAGCAGGAGGCACTGAAAGATCAGCTGGCCGAGGCTGAGGCAGATCAGGCTGCTGCGCAGCAGAAGCGCCAGCTCTTGACCCAGCAGCTTAACGCCATCAACGCCGAAATTGCCAACATCGACGCTCAGATCTCTTATTATGATGGAGAGATCGCCCAGAAGGAAGCGGAGCGGAAAGAAGCGGAGGCACGGGAGGCGGAACAGTATGACCTGTTTTGTCAGCGGGTACGAATGATGGAGGAGCAGGGGACCGTGTCCTACTGGTCCATCCTCTTCAACGCAGAGAGTTTCTCCGACTTGCTGGATCGGATCGCTGATGTGGACGCCGTCATGGCGTACGACAATGAGGTCATGGACCAGTTGATTGCGACCCGAGAGGAACTGGAGCGGGTCCAGGGCGAACTGGAAAGCGCCCGGGCGGAAGAACAGGCTGCCAAGGAGCAGCAGGAGGCAAAGAAGTCCGAGCAGCAGGCCAAGATAGCTGAGGCCCAGAAGCTGCTGGATCAGATCAACGCCGACGTGGCGGAGGTCAACCGTCAGCTGGATGAGGAGAGCGCGGCGGCTTCTGAGATTCAGGCTGAAATTGCCCGGAAACAGAAGCAGCTGGAGGAGGAGCGCAAGCAGAACAATATTGTGATTTCCTCAGAGTCGGGTTATCTGTGGCCTTTGCCTGGATATTATCGCCTCAGCTCTCTGTTTGGCTACCGTATTCATCCGATTACCGGTAAGGCCCACAGCCATACCGGCATTGATATCCCGGCGGCGGGCGGTACCTCCATTCTGGCGGCCAAAAGCGGCCAGGTTGTCACCTCCGCATACCACTATTCCTACGGCAACTATGTGGTGATTGACCACGGAAACGGAAACTCCACCCTGTACGCCCATATGAGTTCCCGTGCCGTCAGCGAAGGACAGATGGTGTCCCAGGGACAGGTCATCGGTTATGTGGGAACCACCGGCAGTTCCACCGGAAACCACCTCCACTTTGAGGTGCGGGACAACTATACCCGTGTGGACCCGGAGAATAAGTATCCCAATCTGAGCCTTACCCATCCCTGGTGAGAGAAGTACATATAACCAATGACAAGGGCGGAGGGAGCATCCCTCTGCCCTTGCCGTTTCATTTCGCTGGAAAGGAATTGATCTCACGTGCGTAAAAAACGCTTTTCCATCCTCCATCTTGTCATACTGCTGCCAGTCGCTATGGCAGTAACAGCATGCATTCTGCTGGCTGTTCTCTATGGATTGGTCGGCAGGGGGGGCTTGTCTCTGTTGGAAGGCCTCTATCTGGTGAACAACCGATTTGTGGGGGAGTACGATGAGACTCAGGTGGTGGACTCCGCCCTGAGCGGTATGGTGGACGGCCTGGGGGACCGGTGGAGCTACTACCTTACAGAGGAGGAGTATGCCGCTCAAAACCAGCGCCGTACCAATCGGTATGTGGGTATCGGCGTTACGGTGAATTATGAGTCGGAAGACGGTTTGACCATTGTAGAGGCGACTGCCGGAGGGCCCGCCGAGGCTGCCGGCCTCCAGAGCGGCGAAGTGATTACCGCGGTGGATGGCTTCTCGCTGACCGGAGAGGCCCGCTATGAAGGTGCTGAGCGCATCCAGGGCGAGGAAGGGACCACCGTTACCCTGGAGATCCGTGGAACCGACGGAGAGAGCCGCACGGTGGAGGTGACCCGGGCCAGCCTGGACAGCGATCCGGTACGGGCTCAGATGCTGGAGGGCAATGTGGGCTATGTGGCCCTGGCCAATTTCTACGACCACAGCGCCGACCGGCTGTCAGAAGAAGTCACCCGGCTCCAGGAAGAGGGCGCCCAGGCGCTGGTGTTTGATATGCGCAACAACGGCGGCGGTTACCTCAGCGAGCTGACCGAAATGCTGGACTTCCTGCTGCCTGAGGGGCCCATCTTCATCAGCAGGGACCGGGCGGGCAACGAGGAGGTCACCCAGTCGGACGCCGCCTGCGTGGATCTGCCCATGGCCGTGCTGGTCAATGCCAATACCTATTCTGCCGCTGAGTTCTTTGCCGCTGAACTGCAGGAGCAGGGGGTGGCTGTCATTGTGGGCGAGCCTACCAGCGGCAAGGGCTATTCCCAGCAGACCTTTGCCCTGCCTCACGGCGGCGCTGTGGCCATCTCCACGGGGGCCTATTTTACCGGTAATGGTACGTCGCTGATCGGGACGGGTTTGACGCTGGATCGGGAAGTCTATCTCACCGATGAGGGAGATGCCCAGCTGGAGGCGGCGCTTGACCTGCTGGAACAACCATAACAGGAAACGGGCCTGCCGCAACGTCGTGTTGCGGCAGGCCCGTTTTAAAATTGCGCTTAAGTGTGATCTTTGTCCCGCAGGTCCCGGAAGAGCAGAGAGATACACCAGATAGCCGCCAGACCAACCAGGGTAAAGATCACGCGGCTGAAGGTGCTGGACTGTCCTCCAAAGAGAAAACCTACCAGGTCAAACTGAAAAATGCCGATGCTGCCCCAGTTGAGTCCGCCGATGATGGCAAGGACCAGGGCGATCTTGTCCAGGAACATAGGATATGCTGCCTCCTCCAAATTGAGATACCGCTGTTAGCATATCCTGTTTTGTGTGCAATATTCAAAAAATTTCAACGCCGTCTTTTAACTGCCCAAGAGCTTGCCCAACCAGCTGCGCTTCAGTTCCACCGCCTTGTGGGGGCACAGCTCATGACAGCAGTAGCAGCGGATACAGGCGCGAGGGTGGATCTTGGCAGTGCCGTTGGGAGCGGTCATGGTGATGGCCTTGCCAGGGCAGGCATTTTTGCAGATGGCGCATCCCACACATATCTGGGTGCGGACTTTGGGGGCCTGGGAGAGCAGACTTTTGCACAGCCGCCCTGCGGCGCCGGTGAGGGGACCCAGGAACTCCATCAGGTTGCTTCGTACGTTGGCGGGAAATTTATAGTCCGGGATGCGCAGATCATCCAGACGGGCGCCGATCAGCTCCACGTCCTCCCAACGGGTGGGAGACAGCCCCCGGGCCTCCGCTGCCAGCAAAACCGGGTTGCTGTTTCGGGGCAGACCCATGATCTCTCCGGCGATCACATCCAGGGCCAGCGGATTGTCAGAGAGCAGCAGCAATCCGACTTGTCTTGGAGTGCCGGACGCACCAGGACCCTCCCCCTCCATGGCCAGGACGGCGTCCATAACGCTGAGGCGAGGCTTCATAAAGCCAATGAGATCCAGCAGTACCTGGGCAAACTGGGCCTGATCCGGGTGGGAGCCGTGAAAGCCCACCTTGGTCAGGCCGGGAATGAGGCCAAAGCTATTTTTTACTGCGCCAGTCATACCCATAAAGACATGGGTTTTCATCTTGCACAAATCGAAGATGCCGTCGCAGTCCAGGGCGGGGGAGATGATTTCGGCCTGTCGAAGTACCTTTCCCTCCGGCAGCTCCACCAAACGGGCGGAGGGGTCCATGCAGACCTCCCCACCAGACTCCTGAGCGGCCTGGGCCGCGCCGGTCTTTTCATACAGATTGCGGAGTACCGATTCCTTTTGAAGCGCGCCGCCGGGACTGTCGGCGATGACGGCAGTGCCCCCCGCCTCCTGGACCAGCTTGGCAATGGCGCCAATCACCGCCGGATGAGTACACACCGCCGCCTCCGGCGGGGCGGGACGGAGCAGATTGGCCTTTAGCAGGATGCGCTCCCCCGGCTGGACAAACCGGGACATTCCGCCCATTCGATCCACCGTCTTCCGAAGGAAAGTCTCCGCTTTGGCGTAATCGGTGCAGGAGACGACGTAAACCTGGTTTCCCATCACGCCAGAGACTTGGGGCCGAAGCCGTGGGGCAACAGCTCATGGAGGGAGAGGCGGACGAAGTCTCGGTCGGAGCGGCCCACCAGCACCGTTAGATTGGGAGCAAATTCGTAGAGCATCTGACGGCAGGCGCCGCAGGGCCAGCAATAGTCGGCGGAGTTGCCCACTACAGCCAGCCGGACGAAATCATCCCGGTGGCCTTCGCTCACGGCCTTAACCAGAGCGGTGCGCTCGGCACAGATCGTGGAGCCGTAGGCGGCGTTTTCCACATTACAGCCTGTGAATACCGTTCCGTCGGCGCACAGCAGGGCAGCGCCCACAGGGAAATGGGAGTAGGGGACATAGGAGCGTTCCAGCATGGTAAAAGCCAGATCCACCAGTTCCCGATCGGTCATAGCAATCCCTCCTGACAAATAAAAAGGTGGTAAAATGAGATTGGGCTCTCATTTTACCACCTTTTTTCAGGCGTGACAACTCCCATTCAATCCTTTCCGTGAAAGGGGACCCGGTGGACCAGCAGAATGGAGACTCCGCCGGTGACCGCTCCAGTGACCAGGGAGCACAGCAGCAGGGGGGGCAGATAAACCATAGGAGCGGAAGTGCCCAGCACTGCCATAGCGGCCAGGATCTGTCCGGTGTTGTGGGCGGCGGCGCCGGCGATGGACACGCCGAACAGGGACAGGCCGGGCAGGCGCAGCAGCAGGGCCATGATACCAAGGGCCAGCAGGCCGCCGGTGAGAGAGAAGGCCAGTGCCATCAGGTTGCCTCCCAGCAGGGAACCCAGCAGGCAGCGGGCAACGAGGATCAGCAGGGATTCCCGGCCGGACAGGCAACACAAAGCGTATACGGTGACCAGATTTGCCAAACCCAGACGCAGGCCGGGGAGGGGAAACAGGATAGTCAGCGGTACTAAACCCTCAGCTACAGAGAGCGCCAGCGCCAGTGCGGTAAGCACTGCCGAGCGGGTGAGCCGCCGGAGGGAAACGGACACAGGCAGGACTCCTTCCAGGAAAAAATAAACACAAGTGGGGAACTTTTCAGCCTGTTACCGCGTCGAAAGGTTCAGGCTCTGTACCGGACAGGGAGATGATCAGACGGTCGGGCAGGCAGATGATCTGCTGTCCAGGACGGCTGATCCAGCCGGTGCGGACACAGTCCTGACTGGGACAGTCGCTGTGCTCGATACAGATGCGGCCCTGCTCTGCCCGGATGGTCAGGGGATAAGCGCCATCCTCCACATCCAGTGTAACAGGCTGGGAAAGCTGGTCCAGGCGATATTGGACCACCGTCTCTCCATCCAAAGTGACAACAGCGATGATGGCGCTGCCCTCTGTGGGGCGCAGAAAAAAGACCAGAAATACCGCAAAAGCGACTGTGATCAGCGCCACCAAACCGTCCCACAGGGTGGGACGGCGGCGATCAGCGGCGGGCGATCTCATAGGTATACCCCCGATCCTCGCCGGCAGGGCGGTAGCCCTCCTCCAACCCTTCGGTGACGATCACTCTGTTGTCCTGGGTACAGAGAACAAGTTCAAAATCATCCCGGCTTCGCCAAAAGTCCAATGCCTGTTCCGGCCCAGCCACAAAGAGGGTGGTGGAGAGGGCATCGGCCAGCATATGATCAGGAGAGACCACTGTCACAGATAAGAGGCCGCTGTCAGCGGGATAGCCGTTTTTGGGATCAATGATATGGTGATAGATCTGGCCGTTTTCCTCAAAATAGCGCTCATATCCGCCGGAGGTGGAGGCAGTCTGGTCTGCGAGAGAGAGAACGCATAGGGCTTCCGCGGTGCTCTTGGGGTCTTTGACCGCCACTTGCCAGGCTGAGCCATCCAGCTTGCTGCCGATGGCGGTGACATTTCCGCCCAGATCCAGCAGAGCGGAGGTGACGCCATGCTCTCGCAGTACGGCGTCCGCCTGGCCCGCAGCAAAGCCCTTGGCTACCGCACCCAGATCTACTTCCATACCGGCCTGCCCCAGCCGGGCCGAGGAGGCGTTCTCAATGATCAGTCCATCACTGTTCACCAGAGCCATGGCGGCGGCCAGGGTATCAGCCGAAGGGACGTGCTGCTCCTCCTTGGTAAAGCCCCAGGCGTCCATCACAGGAGCAATGGTGATGTCAAAACAGCCGGGCAGCAGATGGGAGACTGACTTGGAAAAGAACAGCAGATCCGCTACCTCAAGGTCCAGAGGGAGCAGGGTCCCGTCGCCCGCATGGCTGTTCAAAAGGGAGATCTGGCTGTTTGGATCGGTACGGGAGAGCAGCTTGTCCAGACGTTCGATCTCCTGCCGGGCAGCCTGGATGGCATCCTCGCCATTGTCGTTATATACGCGGATGGACATGACGGTATCCATGGAAAAGAACTGGACCTGAGCGGGGTCCGTAGTGGCAGAGGGGGCGGTACAGCCAGCCAGGAAAAGCAGACAGCAAAGGAAAGGAAGGAAACGCTTCATGATGAACTCCATTCTGTATGGTGCGGCCCTGCAAGAGACCGATGGCGCCGCGGATTCGGAATTTTGCAGATACTATTTTAACATAGTTTTTAACGATTGAAAAGAGAAAAGGGATTCTTGACTTGCAATGTGCGGCAGATTCTGATAAACTATATGGGATTGATAATTCCGGGTTGTTCGAGTCGTCCGCCGAACACTTTACCACAGGAGATGGATACATGAATAAGAAAGAACAACAGAAAGCCCAGCGCGCACGGGAAGAAGACATTATCCTGACCAAGGTCCTCTGGTGGATTCTGGGCGCTGTGGTGCTGGAGGCTCTGCTTCTTCTGCTGAACAAGGTGTATGTAAACTTTCCCTCTGAACAGGTCTACATTGCAGTAGCCCTTCAGGGTATGTTTAATGTACTGGCGATTGTGCTGCCGATCTGCTTTGTGGTTTTGTTGATTTGGACTCTGGTGTTCTGGCGTGCGGGTCGCTCTCTTTGTTTGCCTGGGGTTCTGACCGGAATTTCTCTGGTGTTGGCCGTATGTGCGGTGGTCATCCATTACTTCTATGATAAGGGCATCAATTTCCTGTACATCGCGGTGCCCGCGGTAGCCGTGCTGGCGCTGATCTACTATCTCTATCAGCGGGAGTTTTTCTTTGCTGCGGTACTCGGTGCTTTGGGCCTGCTGGGCGTTAAGGTTGCCTCTCAGACCAGCGGTAATCCTCTGGTCGGGTATGGCTATCTGACGGTGCTGGCAGTGATCGTCGTTGTTGCCGCCGTGTGCTTCCGGCTGCTTCAGTCCCATAAGGGCCAGTGGAACTTCAAGGGTACAGTTCAGGAGATTCTACCCAAAACCACCAACTATGCCATGCTTTATGTGACTTGCGCTCTGGTGGCCGTTGTGGTAATCGCGGCGCTGGTCTTGGGAGCGCTGGCCCTGCTGTATGGTGTGTTAGTGGCTTGGATGCTGATCCTGGCGGTTTACTACACCGTGCGCCTTATGTGAATACATCCAAAAACCCGGTTCGGCTTTTGCCGAACCGGGTTTTCTTTTACAGAAGAGCCAGACCGTTGATCACCAGCTTAAACTGAAGTCCCAGGCGTTCCGCTGCCCGGCGGCACAGGAGCATCCGCTCCAGGAAGATTTCAAAATAGTCCATAACGGCGCAGAATGCCGTATTGATGGTCAGGGTCAAGGTGATGGTACCGGCATCCTTGTCCAACGAAAGATCAGAGCGTTCGGCGGCATAGTTGACCCGATCGTGGATGTCAAAGCTCTGGTGCTCCTTGTTGCGGACACGGCTGCGGCGCACGTCGGTCTTGTCGGCCAGGATCAAAGCGGCAGCCACGGGGTTAACCGGAAAGGCGGTAGAGTCGTCATGATGGCCAATGGCGGTAATCACGGCAGCTATATCCGCAGGTTCCATTCCCATGTTATCCAAAATGCGAAAAGCCATTACCGCACCGGTTTGAGCATGATCATGACGATTGACAACGTTGCCGATATCGTGCATAAAACCGGCAATGCGGGCCAGTTCCTGCTGGTGGGCATCATAACCAAGCTGTACCAGGATATCAGCAGCTACCTCAGCGCAGCGGGTCACATGGGCAAAGCTATGCTCGGTAAAACCCAATGCCGACAGAGAATGGTCGGCCTGTGTGATATAGATGCGGACCTCCTCTGATTGGCGTACCATCTGATAACTGATTTTCATATCGGGATGTTCCTCCTCTGCAGGATAACCTGTGCTTTCATCATAACCAGAGAAGGACTCTTTTGCAACGTCAAGAAAAATTTTTCTGCACTATGTAAAAAAGCGTTGACAAATAGGGAAGGGCATGATATTATATTCTGGCTGACGTACTTAACAACAGTCAGCGCCCATGCGGGTGTAGTTCAATGGTAGAATCCCAGCCTTCCAAGCTGGTCGCGTGGGTTCGATTCCCATCACCCGCTCCATACGCGCCTGTAGCTCAGGTGGATAGAGCAACTGCCTTCTAAGCAGTGGGTCAGGGGTTCGAGTCCCTTCAGGCGTGCCATTTTCCTGTTTGGTTCTCCTATGGTGGATGTAGTTCAGTTGGTAGAGCATCGGATTGTGGTTCCGAGTGTCGCGGGTTCGAGTCCCGTCATCCACCCCATAACTCATGGCGGAAGGGCCGGAGCGTCCGCTCCGGCCCCTTTGCTATTGACCAGCCATGTTGGGGTGTAGCCAAGTGGTAAGGCACGGGACTTTGACTCCCGCATTCGCTGGTTCGAGCCCAGCCATCCCAGCCATATGACTCGTTAGCTCAGTCGGCAGAGCAACTGCCTTTTAAGCAGTGGGTCCGGGGTTCGAATCCCCGACGGGTCACCAAGTAAACAAGCAAAAAAGCCTTGAGCCGCAATGGTTCAAGGCTTTTTTGTATTTGCACATACTATGTCAGAATACGCACAGGCCGCCAGATGTTTGGG
Source organism: Flavonifractor porci (assembly GCF_037572415.1). Classification (NCBI taxonomy): domain Bacteria; kingdom Bacillati; phylum Bacillota; class Clostridia; order Eubacteriales; family Oscillospiraceae; genus Flavonifractor; species Flavonifractor porci. The sequence goes on along the minus strand of NZ_JBBHLB010000005.1, from coordinate 53,821 downwards.
GGTAAAATAAGGGGGTATTCTTGCTTTAGGGGGTACTGGCAGGGGGGACACTTTGGGTGGAGTGGAACGCCGTACAGACATCGTCAAAGAGATCTTCCGGACGATTATCCACAACATGGGCATAAATGTTGAGGGTCATCTGTACATTGGCATGACCGGCCAGGTACTGAATCTTTTTGATATCCAGACCTGAAGCGCACAGGTTGGTGATATAGGTGTGGCGGAGCTGGTGCGGGGTACAGTGGAAGTCGAGGGAGCAGACTATAGCATGGTTGGTGATCTTTTCCCCCAGGGTCCGCTGTACCGGCATATTGTGGCCTTTCTCCCGGTCCCAGCGGTAGCTGGTACCGGCGGTGCGGTTCTCCACAATCTCCCACAGGCGGCGGAAGGACTGGCGGCTGCGGGGGCCGCCCTCCGAGTTGGGCACCACATAATCATAGGGGTTTTGAATGCGCCACGACTGGAGGCAGTGGAGTAGGGGAGGCGGCAACGGGATTTTCCGCTTTGCTGCCTTGGTCTTGAGCGTGGAGGTGACGATGGCGCTGTTTGAAGCGTGGGTACAGGTGCGCTCCACGGAGAGATGAGGCGCCGGGCCTGAAAGGGCCACACAGTCCCATTGAAGGCCCAGGATCTCCTCTTTCCGCAGACCGGCATACAATCCAAGCATGACAAATGGAAAGGCTGCTGTGCCTTCCACAGCTTTGATGAGGGCGGCTTGCTGTCCTTCGGAAAGGGGAGTCTTTTCTGCGGCTTTTTTCCCTCCGGCGCGAACGTGCTCGGCGGGAGAGGTGCGCAGCTTTCCCTCCCGGACGGCAGCGGCAAACAACTGCTTAAGGGTGCTGGTGATCTTACCGTGCAGGGAGCTGCTGATATCTGCTTTGCTGGCCATAAAGAGATCTATGTCCGCTGTGGAGATCTCCCGCAGCCGCTTGTTGCCATCCAGGCCGGGGAGTATATGATTATTGATGGCATTTCTGTAGTCACTTTTCCTGGCCTCAGACAGGCCGGGAAGCCGCCTGGCGCACCACTGGATGGCGTACTCGGCCAGGGTGGGGTTTTCGGCGTCATAGCCGTACTCCTCAATGTCGCGGCGCAGCTCTGCTACCTTCCTGCGGAGCGTGGCTTTGTCCTTGGCATAGAGGTCCTTTTTGCGCCCGTCGGGGAGCGTGATCCGCTTGCGATATTGCTGCCGCTTTTCGTCATAATAAAATTCGGGAAGGTTGCGTTTTGGCATGACTTCCTCCTTTCGTAATATTATTGTAATACGGATGTTCAATTTTTGGCGTTTTAAGAGGCCGGGGCGTGAGCCCCGGCTTTTTAACTTAAATGCGGCCTTTCATTTTGAGCATAAATGTTGAGTAAGAATTTGGGCTTTTTTCTTCCAGACTTGGATCAAATGGGGTGCCATATGTAACAATCGTAATTTCGCACCAAGGTATATCAGACTTTGAAATGCCACAATCATAGATACAGCAAAAAAGCTCATACTGCTCCATAAGCCTTTTAAAAATGAGCGCTTTGTCTGGATAGTTTTTTGGAATCCAGCCAATTTGCTTGCCGTAGGTTGTCATTACCCGAACGGCTTCATGGTCGTGTTCATTATCTGGATCAGGTACAAGTACAAGGAGCTGTCCGGCCTTTAATCGCTTGATTTCCTTTCTTGGGTTTGAGTTCAAGTGCTGATGGGTTGTACCAGATATGTTAATTCTGGTTATATTTGAGATTTTATTTCCTTTTGTATCTGTTTTCGGCATATCGCCAGCAACAATGTTGAGCATCAATGGGCGGTACTTATTAACATATTCCATTCCAGAGCTAGATGAACCGCCACCGAAGATAAATGAGAAAAAACCCATTAAATTCACGCTCCCAAAAGTGTCCAACTTGGACACCTTTATTTTATCTTTCGCCGGAGTTCTACCACCACGCCGATGATCTGGACCGGGATGGACTCGATCTCAGCGGGGGAGTAGGTGCGCGGAGGATAAGCTGGATTGGTGGGGCGCAGCTCCAGGCTGCCGTCCCCTTTGATCATGACCTGCTTAAGAGTGGCTTCTGAGCCGTTGACCAAAACGGCGCAGTCATCACCGCTCTCGCAGGTCGTTTCTTTTTGCAGGATCACGGTATCCCCGTCCAGATAGCGGGGGTACATACTGTCTCCCCTGACACGCAGGCCAAAATACTGGCGGTCGCCGGTGGCCCAGGCTGCCGGGATCTCCTCCCAGTCCAGGATATCCTCTATGGCGTCCAGGGGGATGCCGGCGGGAATGGTGCCGAGGACGGGGATGCGGACGCCGGAGGGTGAACTGCCAAGTGCCTCACCCAGCAATTCGCTGGTTGTCACCCCCAGGTAGTCAGCCAACATCTGTACTTTCTCGATTGATGGCATACTGCCACGTCGCTCAATCTGATTTATCAGATCTTTTCCGGCTCCGCTCTCTTTGCAGGCTACAGTAGGCTTGATACCTTTTTTGTCACAATAGAGTTTGATGTTTTGCACAAATCCTTTGACATCCAAGGGGCATTGCTCCTTTATAAAAAGAATCTGTAATATCAGACAAATAGTCTGAAAATGACGATAATTTATTGACAATCTGAAATTGAAGAATTATGATTAACCCGTAGCAAACCACAGGTTTACTAGAAAGCAGGAAGGGGGTGAGCGGCGGTGGAAGAACTGACTTTTGAAAAGCAGACGGAGATTCATGATAAGATCATCCACCTGCTGGAGCAGGAAAACTGCACTGTGCGGCAGGCCAAGGCCATTTTGCTCCGATGTGGAAGGACCATTGAAGGGACCGCAGCAGTGCAGTTTGTCCCCGGCCTGGATTACGAGTTCTGATCCTCGGCTTCCATAATCCGCATCAGGATGTACTGATCCAGCTGATCTGCTGCAATAGCCAAGGCACACAGAGAGGTATTGCTTATCATGCCTCCTGTACTGGCTCTTGCAAGGTGCCGGAAGGTACAATCTTCACGGCACTCGCCGTTGATAAACGGGCAAAACATTTTCCTCACCTCCTTTCGTTGGGAGGAATTTAAAGAATCACCATTAACCCATAGCAAACCACAGGTTTACCGGCAAGCAGGAAGGGGGGAGATGCGATGCTGACTGCGATTTTGGGCATTACCACGGTTGTCTGCGCTGTTTGTTTGTTCTTTTCCAGGGTGACAATCAAAACGATCCTGTACTGTTGGAGAGATCGAGGATATCCTCTTCCAACAGACAAAGAGATTCATGCGAATACCCGAAAAGTGATTGATGAGATTTTTAGGCCTGGCCGAAAACCAAAGTACTGATGGCGGCAGCAGATGCACCGTCAGCGATGGCATTCAGGGCAGACAGGGAGTAATCCCGCACTGTGGAAACAGCTTTTTTAAGTTTTGGCCAGCGTTCTGGGTCACGGATTTTTGCAATAAATTCATGGCCCTGGAACGTCAATCGAATGATTGACTTAACGCCTGGCATTTCCTGTCCCGGCAGTTGAATGGTCATAACTTGCAAAAAGTTGCCGTCACTCAGGATAAGGCAGGTGTATTCGATTTCTTCTTCCGTATATTGGGACAAGGAACGATGAAGCGTCGCAGGAGAAATATGATCACCAAGTGCAGCGTCTTCTATTGCGAGAAGTACTTCACGGACACAGTCAGGGTTTAGTCGCATTGCAATCCATCCTTTGCAGATATGGTGATTTGCTATTTGTAAATCATACCACATAAGCGGTTAAAGAACAACAGGAGGGGAGGGAAAACGTGAAGATCAGAGAGTTGCGGGAGCAAATGGGCTTGTCCCAGCTGGAGCTGGCCAGGGCAACACGGCTCTCTCCCGCTCTGGTATGTCAGTTGGAGAAGGGAAAGCGGACACCGTCTCTGTCAACGGCGCTGATTCTGGCAGACTTTTTCAGGGTTTCGCTGGATACCCTTGTGGGGCGTAAGCTCCCCAGCCAGACAGTACGGGACGCCAGCTGATCCCCAAATCCATTTTACCCCGAAGAGGAGGAGATAACCATGCCGGGAGATGTCCGAGTGTGGAAATGATGCCGCAAGTTGAGAAAGGAGGTGAGCGGGGTGGATGATAACAAGATAAAAGAAACGCTCGAAAAGCAGTTGCAGCTACTTTCCGAGCGTTCTACGGAAACAGAGGATAACAGAGAGCTAATTGCCTTAACGAATGCTATGGTGGCAGTCACTCAAGTACTCGCCCAACAGTGAACAGGATATAAGCCATTCCGTCTTCGGGGTATGTCCCATTAGCAACGTTGAGAAGAATCCATTTCCCAGAATGAAGAAGCTCGTTTACTGTTTTATGGTCCCTTAGGGTATCAACTTCTTTGACATCTGTTATGTTCATGGTTTCACCTCCCTTCTACCGCCCACATTTTACCACGGACAGTGGTGGGGAGCAAGATATCGCCATTTGACGCCCTCTATGGCCGGGCCAGGCCGGAAGAGCGGGAGGCCAGCTGATCTTATAACCATTTTACCCTAAAGAGGAGGAGATAACCATGCCGGAGGAATACCGGAACATCTATAAGACCTGCCGCAAGGCAGCCGGACTGACGCAGGAAGCGGCAGCAGAACGGCTGGGAATATCTGTGGAAAGTGTACGTGCTTATGAAACCGGCCAGAGGGTACCTCCCAATGAGGTAGTGGAGCTGATGGTGATCCTGTACAACGCCCAGCACCTGGCTTTCCAGCACCTGCGGGAAACGAATGGCCTGTACAGCAGCGTGGTGCCGGAGATACGGCCAAGGTCCGTGCTGGAGGCCAGCGCCAAGTTGACCAACCGCATCTTCGCCTTTGCAGAGTCTCATGCAGACCGACGGCTGCTGAGGATCACCGAGGACAATGTTATCGACACCGGCGAGCGGGCCGAGTTTGACTCCATCATGGAGGATCTACAGGAGATCGTGGAGGCCGCGCTGGAGCTGCGGTGCGCCAGAATGGACTGACAAAAGGAGTGATTGACATGACGTTACTGACCAAGCAGGAGGTGGCCCAGCGCCTGGGGTGCAGCATCCGCACGGTGGACCGGCTGATGCAGACGGGAGACCTGCCCTATTTCCGGCCCAGTCCCCATATTGTCCGGTTTGATGAGCGGGATGTTGAGGCTCATCTGGCGAAATGTCGGGTCCATGTGCAGCCGAAGGCCGAGCCTACATACCGCCGTTTTACCTATGTGCCAGGGCAGAAGGTGGTTTGAGATGCAGAACAGGCAAAAAGAGAGGCCCCCCTGTCTGTGGGCGCAGACAGAGAGGCCAAACAATGGTTTCGTGCATGAAAACCACTATTATAATACCACAAATGGCCGGATTTTACAAGGGGGTGGGGAAGTTTGACTGAGTACCATTTCAATGCCGAACTGGCCCAGCGCCACGGTGTCAACGGGGCAATCTTCCTCCATGCCATGGCCTTCTGGGTGGCCAAGAATCAGGCCAATGGGCGGCACTTCCATGAGGGCCGTACCTGGACCTACAACACCCTGGACGCCCTGACCAAGCTGTTCCCCTTCTGGACCCGGCGGCAGGTGGAGCGGATCGTGGCCAAGCTGAAGGAGGACGGGGCGCTGCTCACCGGGAATTTCAGCCAAGACAAGACGGACCGGACTGTGTGGTACGCCCTGACAGACCCGGTGCTGGAGGCCTATGGGCTCCTTGTTTGTCCCACTTCACCGGATGGTGATATGGGCGATTCTGACGATAAGGGGCCCCCGCTTCCCATTTCACCTGATGGTGAAATGGATTTCACCAAACCAGGACAGCCATTTCACCAAACGGGGAAATGTAATAAGGAAACAGTTACTGACCAGTTATATTATCCCCCCTTACCCCCCAAGGGGGAGCGGAGGCCCCTGAAAGGCGACAAGCAGACGGTCCAGGCCATGCTCCACGCATATACCGGAGAGGATCAGGAACTGGCCCAGGCCCTGGATGACCTGATGGAGGTGCGCTCCGCCAAGAAGGCGGTGGACTCCCCCAGAGCTATCTCCACCCTGCTCAACAAACTGGACAAGCTGGCGGACGGCTCCCGGGAGCTGAAGCTCCAGATCGTCCGGGAGTCCGTGACCAACAGCTGGAAGGGTGTGTTCCCCTTGCGGGGAGGACAAGCCCCAGCGGCCAGGAGGGAGGTGGAACGCCATGTGGAGTGAGGAGAGCGGTATCGGGGAGGTGCTGCTTTACGATCCCGCCTTTCTCGACCCCAGCCTTCCCACCGGGTTCTGGTTCTGCGCCGACGCCGAGGACGTGCTGGCCGTCCAGATCAACGCCGGGTGCCTGCGCACCCTGGGCGGCTGGGAACAGATCGGCCGGTACGAGGGATTCTTCCTGAAGTTCTGCTACGTGCTGGTGGTGTGTGCCGACCCCCAGAAGCGGGAGAACATGGTGCGGGAACTGCGCCACCGACTGCCCAACGTGATCCTGCTGGCAGTGGAGGACAAGGGCTTTCGGCGGTGTTCGTCGGTGCGGGCGCTGCGGGACACCTACGGTCTGAAGGCCGTGGACCAGATGCTGCTGGACACGGTGGAGGTCCCAGCCTACGGTCTTCTGGACCTGGCCGACGTCAGGCAGCCGGACGTGACACGGCTGGACAAGGTGCTCTACGGCATCCCAAACCTGGACAGGGCAACCGGCGGGGCCATCATGGGCGAGCTGTCCGTGTGGACCGGCAAGCGCGGCGAGGGAAAGAGCACGCTGCTGGACCAATTTCTACTGGAGGCCATCGACCAGGGTCAGCCGGTATGCGCCTACTCTGGAGAGTTGCCGGCCTGGAAGTTCAAGTATTGGGCCTCCCTCCAGGCGGCGGGGCCCCAGTACATATCCAAGACCACGGACCGGATGAGCGGGCGGGAAATCGCATCCCCAACGCCCTTCGTCCAGGGGCTGATCGACGACTGGTGGAGGGGGCGCTTCCTTCTGTACGATATCGGAACTAGCACCTACCATGATGCAGCCAATATTCTGCGGGTGTTCCGGTACGCCCACCGGCGCTACGGCGCCAAAGTCTATCTGGTGGACAACCTGATGACCGCACGGTTCCGGGGCAATGACCGGGACTTCTACCGGGCGCAGTCGGAGTTTGTGGCGGAGCTGGCCGCCTTTGCCCATGACAACGGAGTCCACGTCCATCTGGTGGCGCATCCCCGCAAGACTGACAGGATCGACGACTCGGACGATGTGTCCGGCATCGGAGATGTGACCAACCTGGCCGACAACGTGTATGCGCTGGAGAAGGAATCCAGGCCGGACCGGCAGCAGGATTGTGTGCTGACCATCCTGAAGAATCGATTTTTTGGGGAGCGGGGCCGCAGCATCGGATTGAATTTTGAGGCTAGCAGTAAGCGCTTCTATAAGTCTGGAACGGGAAACCCAAACAAGGCGTATGGGTGGGCTTTGAGTATGCCCCAGCAGTTCCTGGAACTGCCGGAGACAGAGGAGGATCCGTTCCGTGAGAAAGGAGACCAGCATGGACAACGCCAGAGCGGCCCAGCTGCTGCGGCTGGAGATCCTGCGCCGGGAGGCCCTGGCACGGGCCAGCAGCTTCCCGGCGGATCACCTGCAGGTGGCCCAGGCGCTGACTCTGGCGGTCCAGGCTCTGGAGGAAGAAACGCATGAGGATAGGCGAGAAGATCACCTGGACCCCGTCGGCCTTTGAGCATGAACTCAGCGGCGAGCGGGCCAACAAAATGCGCAAGCTGCGCTCGGTAACCGGCCGGATTGTCTATATCCATCCGGCCCGGCGGTCCTATATGGCCGAGGCTTCCGTAGGAAGTGAAATTATCCGGGAGTGTTTCCCGATCAACGAAAGATAGGAGTGTTTCGTGCATGAAAACCTTCGCCATTGTCAATCGAAAGGGCGGGGTGGGCAAGACCACCACCGCCGTCAATCTGGCTTATGTGCTAGCCACCAGCTGCCGGCTGCGGGTGCTGTTGGTGGATGCCGATGGGCAGGCAAACGCCACTCAGATCCTGCTGCCCCCCGGTGAGTATGCTGGCTTGGGCGCCCTGCTGCGGGGGCTGAGTATCTGCTATGACGAACTGGTGGAGCAGACCGATGTGCCCGGCCTGGATGTGCTGCCGGCATCGGCTGACCTGTGGGCGTTGGACCTGGAAGCGGATAAGGGGGCACACACATACAGCGCGGTGATGAATATGCGGGATGCCTTGGAGGAGGATGGGGCCTATGACGTGATGGTCATTGACTGCCCGCCCAACCTGTCGGCTGCCTGCGTGTCAGCCATCCTGGCCAGCGACGCCGTCATCATCCCGGTGCTGTCCGATGCCTGTTCCTCCACAGGTGTGGCTGACCTGGAGGAATATTATGCCACCCTATTTGAGGTGTACCGGGACTATATCGACGCGGCCTATCAGTTGGGCTACTGCATGGAGCACAGCAAGGTGCTGTGGCCAGAGCAATTGTACACTGCTCACGATAAACTTACTGCGGAGCTGGCGGCCCGATACACGGAGCCACAAGGTAAGAGGGTGGCAGCAGACGGAAAGAGCCGGAAAGAGAAGTATGAGTTCGAACTGGACGGCCTGCGGATTATCTTCCCGTTGACGGCCCAGGCCATCAAGCGGGAGGGTAAGGCGCTGGATCACTGCGTGGGCGGATATGCCGAGCGGCATATCAGAGGGGTGCTCACCATTCTGTTCCTGCGGCGCTCCGAAGCAGCTGGGGTTCCCTACGTTACCATTGAGATGAACGGGAATCAGATCCAGCAGATTCACGGCTACCACAATGACACCCTGCCTGGGAGCCCCAAGCCCCGGGAGGTCCACAAGGAGTTCCTGGACACCTGGCTGCGGTGGCTGCGGGCGGGGAGCAAACGGAACGAGGACGGCACGCCAAAGCTGCCCCAGAGGGCGGTGAGAAAAAAGCAGGGGGTTGGAGCCGCATGAAATTGGAAGATGCCACCAAGGAGGAGCTTATCTGGTGGATCAAAAAGCACGCCTTTGAGCTGAAATATGAACTAAGGCACTTTGGACCTGATGTTATGTTCCGCCGCTATCAGCAATTTAATGACAAGGCACATTCAGCAGGGGAGCGATATTCCAAGGCATTGGCGGAGTATTCTTCGATTTTGTCTCCATATAAGGGACTTCCTATCTCCTCGATCCCGAGAGAGGTTTGCAAAAAGGGGGCAAATCTGGAGAGTATCATGCTACAGGCGTCAAAGGAGCAAAGGCGGTATTGGAAGGCTGCCGATAAGTGCCTTGGCAAATATGATCAAATGATGGAGGAAACTACCCATGGGTAAAAACAGAAAACTGGGCAGGGGAGGCAAGCCCCATGGCGTGAACTACGCTCAGGTGCTGACCCGGCAGGCGGCCATCCGGGCTGGGCTTGAAAAGGCCGCCAGGGATGCCACCGTGCAGGCAGAGGCCGATGCCCACACCCAGCGGGCCATGTGGCTGATGGTGTGCTCCATCTCGGACGCTTACGGATATGGACCGAAGGGAATGCAGAAGTTTTTTGCAGCCCTCCAGGAGAACACCGATGAGCTGGAGCGAATGCGGACCGAGGTGGATGAGGAGTATGCTTTTGAGAAACTCCGTCAGAAGGCGTCCAAGGTCACCGGAATGGAGGTCCACTATTTGGAGGACCAGTTGGCCATGTTGGCAGAAATGAAACGGGAAGCGGGGGCTACGCTTGGACAGATTAAGTGACTATCGGGTGAAGCTGCAAGAGCGCATCGATGAGGCGGCTGACGAATATCAGGATGCGGAAGCAGCCCAGGACGATGACTTTTCCAATGATGATGCCCGGGATTTGTTTCAGTTCTTGTGTGGATTACAGGAAGCTCTGAAACTGTTGGACAGTATCTGTGATGAAGCGGATGGATGAGAAAAACATCGTGGATTTGACAGAGGAAGACTTCCTGATGTCTCCGGACTGCCATACATGCCGGGAGCCGACTAAAAGATGCGTAGGGAAGAGTTTTGACGTGGAGGGGCCTGGAAGGGTGGGCGTTTTGTATAACTGTGGCAACCGCCGGTGCAAGACACTCAAGGACAGAAAGTGGTCCTATTTTTTGGCGCTCTCCAGGCGGTGACGGTGTTCCGGCTCTCTGCCGGGTGAGAGCGCTCACTCACCCGGACCTCGCTCTTTCTTTTTGGCCGGGGGCCCTGCTGATCCGAAGGTCTGCGTTCCTACGCGGGGTAGTGGTAGGAGAAGTGGGGCGTCCGGCAGAGAGCCGAAGCTATTGGGAAATATCAAAAAATAAGGCCGCCCTGTATAAGGGCGGCCTGGGCCTAATCTTTGGTTACTGTACGCCAAGGCGCTGCTTCAGCCCATCCTGGAGGACTTGGGAGAAGTTGACACCGGCGCGTTCGGCCAGATCGTTCAGATAGCTGGGAATGGTAACGTTTTTTCGGATCGTTCGCATATCGTGAGCCCGACGGTATGCGTCAAAATCAATGTCTACCAGGGTGACCAGTTCACCCTCCGCATGGGCAGGGGACAGCCCGGACGGCTCAGGGATAGCCCGTCCTGCATCCTGCTCACAGATGCCCCACAATCCAATAGCGTCCCGGGCCATGTCAATACATTCTGCTACGGTTTCTCCCTGAGTGCCGATGTTCAGGTCTGGTACGGACACAGAAAATCCACCCTCTGCCTCCGGATGAAGGATCACGGGATAAACTTGCTTCATCTATATAAACCTCCTTTTTGGTGGCGGCGAGGGGCTTATTTCAGCCCCTGCCGCCGGATGATGGCTGCTGCTAACTGTTCTTTGACTTCGTTGTGCCGGGGGATAGGTTCAGACGCTTTGCCGTTGGTGTAGATGTCGTGGTTATTGCCTGAGCGGAGGAGCCACCATCCATTTGCTTTTAGGCGCTTTATTAAGTCCCTGCGCTTCATTGTATCTCCTCCTTACAAGTATATTATACGCATTTAATGCGCATTTGTCAAGAGGGAAAATAGAAAAACAGGAAAGAAGGATTAGTATGAATCGAAAAAATTTGCGACGAATCTCTGCGGTGGTCACGGCCCAAACAGCCGCCAACTTGGAGAAGCTGGCCCAGATGGACGGGCAGCCCAGCATCGGGCGGGTGATGGACAAGCTGGTGCGGGATCGAATGCTCTCCCTGCGCCAGCCGAAGGAAGTCTGGATGACTCACTACATTAACCGCTTTAAAGAGGTGCGGTGATGGCCAAACGGATTAAGACCATCACCGCCGGGCGGCTGGTGATCGTGGGCTGCTACACTATCCCGACGCCCCGCAGCTCTGACCGAGAGCGGCAGGCCCTGCGGGAGATCTCCTCCGCCGCCCAGGAACGGATGAACCTGAAGCGATCGTGGCAGAAGCTGGAGGTGGAGCTGGCCGCCAACTTTACCCGCCGGGATCTCCATCTGGTCTTTACCTACGACGACGACCACCTGCCGGTGTCCAGACCGGAGGCAGTGAAACGTCTCAAGAAGATGATCCGCCTGCTGCGGGCCCACCGGAAAGCCAGGGAACAGGAGACCAAGTACATCTATGTGACCGAGCAACTCAGCGCAGAAGGTGGGCGGCTCCACCACCACATGATCCTCAATGGCACCGGGGCGGACCTGGAGGTGCTTCGCTCCCTGTGGCCTTACGGAGAGGTGGAGCTGGAGACGTTGGATCTGTGGGAGGGCTACGAGGCCCTGGCCAAGTACCTGACCAAGGAGCCACGGGAGTGCGGCAAGCCGGAAAGCGGCACACGGACCTGGGCGTCCTCCATCGGGCTGAAGAAGCCCAAAGTGGAGAGTGAAATCGTCAAGGATAACATCACGGTAGCGGCGCCGCCGGGCGCTATCATCCTCAGCTCGCCGCCGCCGGTGGAGAACGAGTTCGGGGTATTTACCTATATCAAATACTATTTGCCAGTGAGAAAGGAGAGAAAAGGAACCAGGCCACCGCGCAAGCGACAACCAGATAGCCCTCGCGTCTTTATTCGGTCTGGAAACCAGGTGTAACAAGTAAAAAAGCCCATAGAAAGTGAGTGAAAAAGTTGAAAGTGGAACGTGAATGTGGTAAACTAATCGTGAAGGATGGATGGCTAATCTGTCCTGGCTGCCGCAAGCGTCTGCTCCGGGTGGAGATGGACACGGCAGCGCAAAACTTAATCGTCTACTGCCGCAACTGCAAGCGCACCGTGACGGTAGACATCGACAGAGGCCAGTGCTTTGAAAGCCAGAGCCCGACATGATCCCAGCGTGGGATGTGGTCGGGCTCTGGCTTTTTGTTTTGCCCGGAGGTGATAGCCCGTGGCCATGAAGCCCCTCCGACCATGCAGGCACCCAGGGTGCTCCGCCCTCACCCGGGAGGGGTACTGTGACAGGCATAAACCCAAGTCGGCGGCCAGAAAGGCGTCGGCGGAGTGGCACGCCTGGTACAGCCTGCCCGTCTGGACCGACGACCTGCGGCCTACCCAGATCCTGGCCGAGCCCTGGTGCCGGGAGTGTGCCAAGCGTGGCATCCGCACCCGGGCCACGGTGGTGGATCATGTGGAGCCCCACTGTGGGGACTGGGCCAGGTTCATCGACAGGTCCAATCTCCAGAGCCTGTGTAAGCGCTGCCATGATCGTAAAACGGCGCTGGAACAGGCGGAAAAACGGCGGGAAAAGACAAGGCGTTAAGGACCATACCGGAGGAAGGCTTGGGCGCGTGTGTGTGGGCGCGTTGTGTGCCTGTGCGCCCACGGCAAGCCTGTGGCTTGCCAGCCCCTCCCCCCGGCCTGGAAAAGTTTCAGGACCAAGTGTGTAAGACCGTGCGGCCCCCTTCGTGTGGGATTTTCTCCCCACGGAGAAATAGGGCCACCTAGCTGGGTCTGGAGAGGAGGAAGTAACATCAATCGCAACCGTCAGATTCGACTGCATAACTGTGACTGCTTGGTAGGTATGAGCCGTGTGGAAACCGGAAGTGTGGATCTGGTCCTGTGTGACCTGCCCTACGGTACCACCAACTGTGCGTGGGATACAGTGATCCCGTTTCAGCCCCTATGGGAACATTACCGACGGGTGCTGAAACCACGGGGGGCGCTGGTGCTCTTTGCGGCCCAGCCTTTTGCCACCGATCTCATCAACAGCGCCCGGAAGCTCTTCCGGTATGACCTGGTATGGGAAAAGAACTCCCCCGTGGGCTATGCAAATGCAAACCGGATGCCTATGCGCTCCCACGAGTTAATGTTGGTCTTTTATCAGCGTTTGCCCAAATATCACCCCCAGGGGCTGATCCCGTTGGAACGCCCGGTGGTGCGGCGTGGCGAACGCAAGGGCGGTGTCTATCGCCACATGGGCAAGGAAAGTGTGCAGCGTTTTACCAACTATCCGCGCTCTGTACTCCGCTTTCCCAACCGGAAGGAACATCGCTTTCACCCTACCCAAAAACCGGTCGCGTTGCTGGAGTATCTGGTACGGACCTACACCGACCCAGGAGATTTAGTGCTGGACAACTGTATGGGAAGTGGTTCCACAGCCATGGCCTGCCTGAATGCCGGCCGGCGCTTTGTGGGCTTTGAACTGGATCGGGGTTATTTTGAGACGGCCAGAACCCGGGTGGCGGAGTGGGCTGGCCCCGCCACATGAATGGAAGAAAGGGGGGACTGTATGCCTGGACCGAGACAACGCCTGGCTGTGCTGGAGGGGAACGGCCGGAAGCACCTGAGCAAAAGCGAGAAGGCCCAGCGGGCCGCCCAGGAGGTGAACCTGCCCAAGCCCCAAACCATGCGCTTGCCCAAATGGCTGCCGGAAGAGCACCGAAAGGAGTTCCGGGCCCTGGCCAAAGAGCTGCTGGCTACCGATATAGGGGCGGCTCAACTGGACCGGGATACCCTGGGGCGCTATGTGGTGGCCCAGGCCCAGTATGCCCAGGTCTGCAAGATGGCAGGGGAGGCCCTGGCGGCAAAAAACTCCGCCCTGGCGGAGAAGTGGACCAAGATCCAGAACACCTGCTTCAAGCAGGCCAGGGCCTGCGCCAACGATATGGGCATGACCATCACAAGCCGGTGCCGTCTGGTGCTGCCTGAGGGGGCAAAGAAGAAGGAGAAAAACCCCTTTGAGCAGATGATGGAGGAGCGGATGCGCCGTGCCTGAGTTGCTCCAACTGGGACCGGTGACGGTGTGCGCCCCGGACGACGGCGCCATGCTGCGGTACAGCGAGCAGGCGGTGCAGGACGTGCTGGACTTCTTCTCCCTGCTGTGCTTTGGCTCCAACGAATGGGCGGGAGAGCCTTTCCAGCTGTTGGACTGGGAGCTGGACGCCATCCGCAGCTTCTACGGAGTCCAGGAGCAGGACGAGGACGGCAGCTGGAGCCGGTACCGGCGTTTCCTCTATGACGAGCTGCCCAAGAAGAACGGCAAGACAGAGTTTTCCGCCGGTCTTGGGATGTACCATCTGCTGTGGGACGGGGAGAAGCGGCCCAAAGTTGGCATTTTCTCCTCCGACAAGGAAAACGCCGCCCAGGTGTACGAGGCTGCCAAATACATGGTGGAGCATACCTGCCTGGGCCAGCCTGAGCACGACCCCATCGCCTGGGCGGTGGATTCCAAGGGGGAGATCCACACCAGGTACGGCGGCGTGCTGAAGGTGTACTCCGCCGACGCCGAGACCAAGCACGGCTACTCCTTCAGCGCCATTATCTTCGACGAGCTGCACGCCCAGCCCAACCGGCGGCTGTGGGACGTGCTCACCGCAGGCTCCGATGCCGCCCGGCGGCAGCAGGCGGTCATCGTCCTCACCACCGCCGGCGACGACCCGGACCGGAAGAGCATCGGCTGGGAGATCCATGAGAAGTGCCGGCGCATCCTGGCCTGGCGGCGGGGGGAGCCTGAGCGGGAGCTGGATGCCGACGACCCGGCCTGGTGCCCCATCATGTATGGCGTCTCTGTCCTCACCGGTGACGATCCGGACAGGATAGCGGAGCTGGATATCTACGACGAGGCTGTGTGGTATGCCTGTAACCCGGGCCTGGGTCACAACCTGAAGCTGCGAGACTTCCGACGGGAGGCCAGGGCCGCCAAACAGAGCGAGGCGGCGGAACGGCTCTTCCGGTGGCTGCGGCTCAACCAGTGGATCGCCACCAAATCGGTGGGCTGGCTGCCTCTGGGGCTGTACGACAAGACCCAGTGGAACCGGGAGGAGTGGCAGAGCCTGAAGGTCACAGACCGGCGGCAGGCTGTTCGGGATTACCTGATGGGGAAAAAGTGCTTCGGCGGGCTGGATCTGTCCACCACCACCGACCTGACGGCACTGACCCTGCTGTTCCCGCCCCAGGAGGGGCTGGATACCTGGGTGACCTTGTTCTGGGCTTGGCGGCCGGAGGAGGGTGTGCTGGAGGCCGAGCAGCGGGACCATGTGCCCTACCGGGACTGGGCCAGAGCGGAGTTTATCACCCTGTGCCCCGGGGATATGGTGGACTTCTCCATGATTGAGCAGACGGTGGCCTGGTGCGCCGGCGCATTCAACCTGGACACGCTGGGGGTGGACCCCTATCTGAGCCGCACCCTGACTCAGCGGCTTATGGACAGGGGCATCAACGTGGTGGAGATCCCACAGACCATCAAGGAACTGTCCCCGGCCATGAAGGAGCTGGAGCGGCTGATGCGTGCCCATGAGCTGCTCCATGAGCACAATACCTGCGCCAGGTTCTGCTTTGGGGGCGTGCGGTGCTACGTGGACGCCAACGAAAACATCCGGCCGCTGAAGAACCGAAGCACAAACCGCATTGATATGACGGTGGCCTGGATCATCGCCATGGCCACGGCATTGATCCGAATGCCGGTGGGGCCGGATATCAACCAACACGTCTCAGACCCTTCATGGTCTCTGTGAGGATAAAATTGCACCTTGAAAAGTTCATATTGCAGACAACGGAAATTTTTTCAAAACCTCTTGATTTTCTTGTAGCAACAATATATGTTTATTGTAGCAACAAGAAAGGCGGTGAACAGGTGGTTGCAAAGAAAGGCCGTCCTACTTCTGAGAATCCAAAAGACTATATGCTCCGTGTACGGTTAGACCAAGAAACTTTGACACAACTTGACGAGTGCTGCGAAGTGAAAGGGAAAAGCCGTTCGGAGATAGTCCGTGAAGGAATCCAAGAACAGCACGGAAAACTAAAAAAATAGAAACAGCCCGGCACCCTCGACAAGTATCGGACTGTTCCTATTGCACCACACCCGAAGGTTTGGCAAATCTATTATGCCACAGCCTCCGGGGGAAATCAACAGGAGGTTTTTATGATAAGGAATTCTGCCAAAGGGAAAGCGGAGGACGTGCAGGCCAACTTCAACACCCTGCGCGTGCTGGTAGATGCTGTGGACACCAAAGTCACCTTTTTTATCCGGGAGAAAAGCGTATTCGGCCCCTACCATGAATTTATCAAGTCGTATGCGCTGGACATCCAGACGATGCTTGGTGTGCTCAATCACGAAATCTGTGACATGGAGAAAGAGCAGGACGAGCTGGTACATATGCTGTCCAGGGGTGAATGTGATGGGAAAACTGATTGACCTGACCGGGCAGAGGTTTGGGCGGTTAACGGTAATTGAAAGAGCTGAGAACGACCCATACGGAAATGTCAGATGGTTGTGTAGATGTGATTGTGGAAATATTGTAATTAGGCATGGACATAACCTAAGAGGAAGTGGTGAGTCGGACTGTGGATGTGGAAGGCCAGTACGCGCTATAAAGGCTGCGACTAGGCACGGCGGGAAAAATACAAGGCTATACAGTATTTGGGTGGATATGCGCCGAAGGTGTGAAAACCCTAAGAATCCAAGTTTTTCTCGTTATGGAGGACGCGGGATAGCAGTCTGTCTGGAATGGCACGATTTTGCTGTGTTTCGAGCATGGGCTTATGGACATGGCTATTCTGAACTTTTGACGATAGACCGAATTGATAATAGAAAAGAGTATTCACCAGAAAATTGTCGATGGGTCACATTGAAGGTGCAGGAGAATAATAGACGCAATAACACAGTGCTCTTGTTTAAGGGGGAAGCCCATACTCTATCACAATGGGCTGAAATAACAGGAATCCACCGTGCGACCATAGGCCGCAGAATCTATAATTATGGCTGGCCCGTAGAACGTGCCCTTACAGAACCAGTTCACGCAAAACATGGTAAAAAACCAAAGTAGATACGTAGAAAACTTCCGCCGTCTGCGATATGGACGGCGGAAGTTTGTTTTTTGCAGGAGGAGTAGATTTGAAAAAGCGACTGAAACAGCTGGGCAAGGCACTGGGTCTCTATCTGGACGACCTGCTTCTGATCGCCGCAGGCGTGTGCCTGACGGCGGCGGCCTATGAGCAGTATGGTAAGCCGGCCGGATTTGCAGCGGCCGGGGTATGTCTGGCGGCCTATGCCTTTATCATCGCCAGGTCGAGAGGAGGCGGTAAATCGTGATTTTAGGCCAGGCCATGCAGGGTACCAAGGCCGGTATGGAGGAACAGGCCCTCAGCTGGGATGAGGTCCAGGCGTGGTTTAAGCGGATCTTTTTGAGCGGGGAGCTGATGGAGGGGAGTCAGGGAAATGCGGAACGCCTGTCCCCGGTGGCGGCAGCCCACCGGATCCTGACCAACTCCTTCGGCCTGATTCCCTTCGGGGCGTACCGCAAAGATGGAGACGCCAGGATCCCGTATGAAGATGAATATCTGCGCAGGATGCTCAAGGCCCGGCCCAATGACCATATGTCGCCGTTCATGATGCGGAAGGTCGTCATGTCCAACGCATTCTGGCACGGCTTCGGCGCAGTGTGGAACCGGAGGGACAGCGCTGGCCGGGTGATCCAGCGCCTGCCGCTGCCCACCGAGTGCTGCTCGATTCTCAAGGACCCGGACAGCGGTCAGTATTGGTACGAGTACAACGTGGACGGCGTGGTGAAGCGATTCTCCAACTATGAGCTGTCCTTCCTGTTCTTTGAGACCTACGACGGTATCCACGGTCGTGGATTTCTACAGCTGGCCCGGGAGGCCATCGCGGTGGACGCCATGGCGCAACGGTACAGCAAAAAGTTTTATCAGAACGGGGCCCGGCTGAGCGGCATCGTAGAGGTCGATACGGATGCAAACCCGGACACCAGAAACAAGGTCAAGGATCAGTTCAAATCTTATGCCACAGACGATGCCTTTGCGGTGGCGGTGCTGGATCATGGGATGAAGTTTACCCCCATGGGTCTCAACCAGAAGGACAGCCAGTTCATTGAGAGTCGGGAGTTTGCCGTGGAGGAGGTGGCCCGGTTTACCGGTGTTCCAAAGCATATGCTCCAGACCGGCAAGGAGAGCTATAACAGTAACTCCCAGCAGCGGCTGAACTATGTGACGGACGTGCTGCTGCCCTATGTGGTGCAATGGGAGGACGAGGATACCTGGAAGCTGCCTACCCCGGCTCAGAGGCTGGAGGGCGTGTACATCCACGGCGTGGTGGAGGTGCTGCTGCGGGCGGACCCAACCACCAGATCCAACTTCTACCGGGAGATGATCCAGAATTCCATGATGAACCCGGACGAGGCCAGGGCCAAGGAGGAGATGAACCCCATCCCTGGCGGTCTGGGTCAGCAGTTCCTGGTGACAAAAAATCTGGGCTCCTTGGAGTCCGTGCTGAAAGGAGAGGTAGTAACAGATGGTTGACATCGCACTCAGGGGAGAGCTGTGGGACAACGATTCCGCCGACGTGCTGCGCTGGTGGGGCTTTCGGGATATCACGGCCCCTATGGACATCCAGGCTGCCCTGGATGCGGCCGGCGGGGATGAGGTGACCCTGCTCATCAACTCCCCCGGCGGGGACATGACGGTGGGCACTGAGATCCGCTCCATGCTGCGGCGGTATCAGGGCAAGACCACAGCCCTGTTCCAGGGCTATGGGGCCAGCGCAGCCACCCTGGCGGCTACCGGGTGCCAGGTCATCCAGAGTGAGCCTGGGGCCCTGCTTTGCTACCACAACCCCAGCGCCGTTGCAGAGGGTGATTACCACGATATGCGCCGGTCTGCGGAGGCGCTGCGCAATGCCCGGGACTGTGTGCTGGAGGTCTACACCGCCCACAGCAGCGCCAAAAGCCGGGAGGAGCTGATCGCGCTGATGGAGAAAAATATCTGGATCAGCCCCAGCCAGGCGCTGGACTACGGACTGATTGATGAGATCGTGGGCCTGCCCGGCGTGGAGGAGGACCCGGCGGCCTTCGTGGCGGCGGTGGGCGGGCGAATCCGGCTGACGGCCGCCATGAGGCAGCGGTATCAGGACCACATGGACGAGGTGCGGCGTGATACCGAGGCAAAGGAAAAGGCAAAACGCGCTCTGGCAAGGCTGAGAGCGCTTGCAAATTTTTAAATGAAAGGAGCCAAGACTATGGACTTTATGGAGAAGATCACTGACCTGCGGGCCCAGAAGAGCCAGCTACTGGCCAAGGCCCAGGCCTTCGCTGATGAGGGCAACTATGACGAGGTGGACAAGATCACCGAGCAAATGGAGGGCATCAACAACCAGATCAAGAGCCTGGAGAGCCTGGCCAAGCAGAGCCAGGAGAATGCCGATCCCGTCTATGACGGTATCCTGCACGACAAAGGCAAGGCCCCCAAGGAGGGTAAGGGAGGCGAGGACAAGCCCTTTGCTTCCATCGGTGAGCAGCTGGCCGCCATCTACAATTTCCGGAAGAACCACGTGGAGGACAAGCGGTTGCATCAGGTGAACAACGCGGTGCTTGGCGCCAATGAGGGCATCGGCGCCGACGGCGGCTTTGCCATCCAGACCGATTTTGCCGGCGCGATCCTGGAGAGCGCGGTGCAGATGAGCCCCCTGCTCAATCGCCTGGACCGTTACACCTGCTCCAGCGCGGCCAACTCCATGCGGTGGATCAGCGCCGATGAGACCGACGTGAGCAAGTCGGTGTTCGGCGGCGTGCAGATGTACTGGGCCACTGAGGGATCCACCGTGGCCGCCAGCAAGCCTCAGTTCCGGGAGATGAAGATGGATCTGGAGAAGATGATGGGCTTCCTCTACTGCACCGATGAAATGCTGCAGGACGCGGCCTTTATGACCGGCTTTGCCTCTACCGGCTTCTCCCTGGCGGCTGACCGGCTGCTGACCGATGCGGTGATTGCCGGCGACGGCGTGGGCAAGCCTCTGGGCATCATCAACTCCAAGGCCCTCATCACCGTGGCCAAGGAGCAGTCTCAGCCCAACGGCACCTTTGTGGGCAACAACGCCGTAAAGATGCAGGCCAGCGCCATGCCCAAGAACCGCAACCGCCTGGTGTGGCTGATGCACCCCGACGTGGAGGAGCAGCTGCCTCTGCTGGCCATCAAGAGCGGCGACGAGTCCAAGTTCCTGTGGAACCCCGAGGGCGGCCTGGGCGGCTTTGATACCCAGCGGGTGCTGAACAAGCCTGTCCTGTTTGAGGACAGCTGCTCCGCTCTGGGCACCAAGGGCGACATCATGCTGGTGGATCCCTTCCAGTATATCCTGCTGACCAAGGGCGCCGCCAAGCAGGACTGGTCCATCCATGTGGAGTTCCTGACCGATCAGAACTGCTTCCGCATGGTGTACCGCTGTAACGGCGCCCCCAAGGTAAACAATCCCCTGAAGATCAAGAACAGCACCAAGCTCCGCAGCCCCTTTGTGGCGCTGGCGGACCGGAAGTGAGGAGGAGCCACTATGAAGCGTATTTTTGAAGAGCTGATCTGCGCCAACGTCTTTGCCCCCCAGTCCGTGGACGCCTCCACCGACAAGACCACCTCCTTTGTGGACGCCTCCGGCGCGGGTGAGATCGCTTTCCTGGTATCCACCGCCGCCTTGGGCAAGGGTAAGATCTTGACTGTCACGCTGATGGGCTCCAATCAGGCAAACGGCGGAAGCCCCACAGAGATCGGTGATGCCGTGGTGCTGACCGATGCTGTTGGTACTGCGCCTCAGATGGCAGTGGTGAGCTACAAGGTGGACCCCACCAATCCTCGGTACATTGGCCTAAAGTTCCAGCACAACGGTGACGCCGCCGTCCTGTGCGGTGTGTCGGTAGCAGCACGCAGCCTGCACCTGCCCACCGCCAATGGCTGGACCGTGGCAAAATGACTGTGCTGACCGATGAGCGGCGGGCCAGTCTGCTGGCCTATTGCCGCATAGAGGAGCCTACCCAGGAGGAACTGCTCACCCTGGAGACCTTGTACAACGCAGCGGTGGCATACCTGGAGGGGGCGGGGATCTCCCTGCCCACAGAGGGTACGCCCCGGCGGGCCCAGTACGACCTGGCGGTGAACTTCATGGTGCTGCGGGACTTCGACCTGCGGGATGCTACTATCACCGGTACTATCGTGGCTGACAACCCCGCCTTCCGGCGGCTCATTACCCAGCTCAAGCTGAGCGAGCCGAGAGAGGAGGCCTGATCCATGTCCTACATCGGAGCGGGTAAGCTGGACCAGCACCTGGAGGTGCTGGAGCTGCGGGAGACCTCTGCCGGGGTGTGGGAGTGGGTGACCGTCCGCCGGGCCTGGGGCCAGGTGGAGCAGACCGCCAAGACCAATCTGTTTTCCAAGGTCGGCGTGGGGGCCAGGGACGCCGCCATTGTGCTGCGCACCCAGCCCCTCACCCTTCACAACGCCCTGCGCTGGAAGGGGCAGCACCTGTTTCTCGCAGACATTACCAAACGCGACAGAAATCATCTGTATGCGGGGGCGGCTCTGGTGAGCGTAGTGCGCTGTATCGGGCAGGGGTACATCACCACCGTAGGGTCCGGGAACCGGCCTGTAAAGACGGAAAAGCCGCCTGTGACCTTCCCCGGCGTGCTTACAGAAAAATATGTGAAATACGAAAAGGAGGACACCTTTGCCAAGGCCCGCCGTGGCCTGGTGCTGGTGACCTCCAAGCCCATCCAGCTGCGGGAGGGCGACCTGGTGACGGTCCAGGACGGACCGGCGGCCGCTGTGTATCATGTCCAGACCTGTCATGTGCTGGACGATTACAAAAACGAGTATGAGATGGAGTTCAGCCGGGACGTGTGAGAGGAGGCCTGGAAGTGCCTAGTGTACAGATGGATGGATTGGACAAGATCCTAGCCGACTGGGATGCTTTGCAGCGGGAATTCCCCAACATGAAGCGGGAACTGTTAGCGGAAATTGGAAAGGAGATGCTGTCCAGTGTCCAGAGGGAGATCCCCGGTACCGGCACAGTCCGGGGGTGGCAAGAGCGGTATATCGGCTCCAAAAACGGCTATGTGGCGGTCCGGCCCAAGGCCGATACCTACAAGACCACAGCCGGCGGCAAGAAATACGCCGTGGGCTATGTGACCAACGCCATTGAGGGCGGCCACAAGCACCGCAGACCCAGCCAGCAGAAGCGGGACGGCTATCAATACCGGGCTCGGATCAATGTCGCGGCGGTGCCCGGCCTGCACTTCTACGCATCGGTCCGCAGCCAGCTCTCCGGCATGGGTGCGGAGCAGCTGAAGGCGCTGGCCGCCGAGGTGGCGGCCAGATTGGAGGGAAAAACATGACAACCAGTATGGACGTTTGCAATGCGATTGCGGATGTGATCGCCAAGCTGTGGCCGGACAGGATGATCTACCGGGATTTTTGCCCTGTGGATCACCACCGGCCCAGCAGCTATCTGTATGTTACCTCCAGCGAGACGACGCCGGCCAACATCTCGATGGTCCAATGGGAGATGGAAGCCAGCCTGGAGCTGTTCTGCTCCACAGATGAGTATGACGTCAGCTCCACCGAGGCGCTGCGGAAGGATCAGGAGGCGGTGCTGCTGGCCTTTGCGTCTCCCTCCATCCAGGTGGGTGACCGATGGATCACACTGACGGCAAACGGGGACGGCATGGACATGGGCAGCGCCTTTGTTACGTTCTCCGCCGCCTGGATGGATGAGCGGCCGGGCTATCATGATCCGGATGACATGACAGATCCTGTGAGCAGTGCAGTGCCAAAGATGGAGCATATCGAGTGCAGCAGAACTTTTTCCGCTCAGTCCCCGGACGAGCGGACAATCTAATATACGAGGTGAGATATTATGGCAACTACAAACGGCCTGCCCGTGTTGAAGATCGCCTTTGAAAAGGCGGCGGCAGAGGTGGCCAACCGGAGCAAAAAGGGCAACGTGGCTATTTTTGTGCGGGACGCTGCCAGCCAGGGAGTCCATCAGCTGACCTCCACGGCCATGATCCCCACCGGGCTGGGGGAGGATAACAAGAAGCATATCCTTACCGCCTTTGAAGGCAGTGACCGGGGCGTGCCCAGCCTGGTGACCCTGGTGGTCATCGACACGGATTCCGGCGATACCACCGCCCTGGAGGGCGGCCTGAAGGCCATTGAGAAATACCCCATCGACTACCTGGCAGGCCCCAAGGATGTAACGGACGACGAGATGACCAAGCTGGTGGAGTGGGTGAAGGCCCAGCGGGCCATTTACCGTCCTGTTAAGCTGGTGAAGCCCTGGAAGACTGCCGGCAGCGACGATATGGGTATTATCGAACTGGATGAGACCGGAATGATGGATGCTGCCGGTGGGGTGACGGCGGCGGAATACTGCGCCAGAATGGCCGGTATCCTGGCCGGTATCCCTATGGGTATGAGCGCCACCTATGCGGCGCTGCCAGAGCTGACAGCCGTTACGGACCGGACCACGGAGGAGCAGACGACGGCTATTAACAACGGCAAGCTCATCCTGATCCACGACGGGCTCCAGGCCAAGATCGCCCGGGCAGTCAATTCTCTTACTACCATTCCCCCGGAAGGGAAACAGGACTGGAGCCGGATCAAGATTGTGGAGGGCATGGACCTGATTTCCTACTACCTGCGTACCACCATCGAAAATGAGTATCTGGGCCGGTATCCCAATACCTACGATAACAAGCAGATCCTGGTCACCGCGATTTCGGACTATTTCCGTTACCTGGAGCGGGCTGGCGTCCTCTCTGCTGGGGAGAGCTATGCCGAGGTGGACTATGAGCGGCAGCTGCTGTGGCTGACCAGTCAGGGGGTGGATACCTCTGGCATGACCCGAAAGGAGGTCCTGGAGTATCAGACCGGGTCCTGGGTGTTCATCCGGTGCGGCGGCCGCCTGGTAGACGCTATGGAGGACTTCGAGGTCCTGTTCAATAACCTGTAAGGAGGAACGATCATGGCAAGATCCAATATGACGGCCAAGCGGGTGCCCAATGGTACATACGGGACCGTGTGGCTGGATGGAGATCGACTGGCCGAGTGCTATGGGTGCCAGGGTAAGGTAGCCATCAACAGCGAGAAGCTGGCTCTGTGCGGCGAGTTTATGACCCAGACCAAGGCCACTGGAGGCGAGGGTACAGGCTCCTTGATGCTCTATAAGGTGGACAGTGGGATGCTGATCCGGATGCAGTCCATCCAGGACGGCCAGATCCCCGAGATGACGGTCATCTCCAAGCTGGCGGACCCGGACAGCGCCGGCGCGGAGCGCATCGCCTACTACGGTGTGCAGTTCACCGACCTGACCCTGGCAGACTGGCAGGCAGCGACAGCCGGTAAGATCACAGCGCCGTTTACCTTTACTCGGTTTGAGCTGCTGGACGTGATCCCGGTGGAGTAAGGAGGAAACTATGGAGAACAAGGAAAAATCTATCGCCCGGTCTCTGCTGGAGATTCCTGTGACGGAGCCTGAGACGGCTATGGTCCAGGTGACCCGCCTGGGCCTGTCCATTACCCTGAAGGAGATCCCCTACAACAAGCTGACTGCCCTGCGGGGCACGGAGGACGCGGATCTCCACTATATGCTGGCCAGCTGTGTCAGCCCCAATTTTAAGGACAAGGCCTGGTATCAGGACCACATGGGATGTCCCACGCCGGTGGACGCACTGAAAAAGCTGCTGAGACCCGGTGAGGTGCGGGCCATTCTGCGCCAGTGCGACACGCTCAACGGTTATGGCCCAGGCGCTGTGATTGCCCTGGAGGAGGAGCCGGACGTGCTGCAGGATGTGGCCGTGGGCGTAGCCCTGGAGGACCTGGAAAAAAACTAACCCATGACACAGAGCTGGCAGCGGCTCAGCGGCTGCTGATCCGACACGGTATCTTCCCCGGAGCGTTCTTCCGCCTCCCGCCCGGGGAACGTGCTGTGATCTGTGCCATGATGATCGACTATGAGAGGCGGAGGGAGGAGGGACCGTAATGCCAACTGACGCCAGCATCGCTATGAGCGTGCAGGACAATCTTTCGTCCGCTATCGTCGGGATGAAGAACTCCATGACCAACTTCCGTTCCGATGTCACCGCCCTCCAGAGCGAACTGGACCGGCTGAATGCTACCAGGGTCAATATGCGGGTTGACTTGTCCAGTGCCAAGCGAGAGGCCCAAGCCGCCCAGCAGGCCTTTGAAGCGCTGGGAGACAGCGCCACAGAGGCTGAACGACAGGCGGCTGAGGCAGACTGGAAAAAGGCCGAGGAAAACCTTGAAAATATTCGCCAGCAATATGATCTGGTGAGCCGGCAGGTGCGGCAGACCACTCGTGATATGGAAAATGCCTCCGGTGCCCTCAGCCGGGCGGATAACCGGGCAGGCAGTGCAGGAGGTGTGTTGTCTGCCCTGGGCCAGGCGGGAGCCTCGTCCATGTTGGGAGATGTAGTCAGTCAGTGGGCCGGTACCCTGGTTGGCTCCGCCTTCGGCAGCGATGTGGGAAGCCTGTTTTCCAGTGCCCTGGGTGGCGCTGGCAGCGGTGCGGCTATTGGATCTATGATAGCACCTGGCGTCGGAACGGCGATTGGTGCTGCTCTGGGCGGTCTGGTGGGGCTGGTCGGCGGAGGTGCTCAGATTTATGAGCAGCAGGACGATGCGTTTAAAGAGTATTACCAGCAGCTTTATGAGCAGGGGCAGCAGCAGGAGCAGGAGAGCCTGACCAGCGGATCTGCCACTGCATCTCAGCGGGAGCTGGATGAGATCGCCTTTAATCGCCTGTTGGGCCAGGGAACCGGCAGCAAGTATTTATCCGACCTGCGGGTCATGGCGGCTGCTACGCCTATGGAGTACAGCGATCTGACCAACATGAGCCGGGCTTTGGCCACCGGCTTTGGGGATAGCCCGGAGCGGATGCTGGACTTGATGGCCGCCATCGGCGACGCCGGTAGTGCCGTTGGTGTCACTGCCGAGGATATGACCATGATGGCCCAGGCCATGAGCCGGATGCAGGGTTCCGGCAAGGCCAGTCTGGAGTACCTGAATATTCTCCAGGAACGTGGTGTCAATGTCATCGGTATGCTGGCAGAGGCCTACGGCAAGAGCCAGGGTGAAATCTACGACATGATCTCCAAAGGTAAGATCAAGGGGCAGGATGCCGTGGACATTATCCAGTCCGGCATGGAGTCCATGTATGGCGGTGCCATGGAGGTCATGTCGCAAACCTTTAGCGGGCTTACATCCACCCTGGAGGACGCGATGACAGAAATTGACGCAGCCAGGGGTAACGGATACAACGAGACGCGGGCAAGCGGTCTCCAGCAGGAGATCGACGCCTACGGTGGCTTGTTGGGTGAGGCGGTGTCTAACCTCAACACCATTGCCGGACAAAACCAGGCCTATTTGGACAATCTGTCCGATCAGTATACCAGGGAGGCCCTCAGCGCGGTTCTGCTTGGGCAGGAGACCACACCGGGCCTTTTCGATGATAAGACGGCAGCCGAGCTGAGAGAAATGCGAGGAGACTTCATCAAGGCATCCGCCGACTATGAAAATGGAAGCCAGGAGGCAGGTCTTAAGATGGACAACCTACGCATGGAGGCGGAAGCTTTGGCTACTGCAGCCTATGAGAGCAGCAGTGCATATCAGCTTGTCCACGACAGTGAACTGGATCTGATCGGTGCGATCCGGGAGAATACAGCAGCACTGAATGGATGGCGGAACAATTATGATACCCAGCAGGAGTTCAGCAAGGGACAGGGGACCAGTACACAGGATGCCCTGCCCGGCGGAACATGGGGCTGGTGGAGGAAGAACGCCTACGGCCTGAATCGTGTCCCCTATAATGATTTTCCCGCCCTCCTCCATGAGGGAGAACGGGTCCTCACCGCCCGGGAGGCCCGGGAGGCTGACAGCAAGCCAAAACCCCGTATTGCCATCTACATCAGCGGCAACCAGTTCGGCGCGGGGGTATCTGCTGAGGAGGTCGCCCAGCGGCTGGCAGACCAGATCGAGCTGAAGTTCGCGGCGGGGGTGCTGTCATGAGACGGATCATATCCTTTTTGGAACCGGCCGCCGGCAAGGAGCTAGTCCTGCCGGTGACGCCGCCCTCTTATGACTGGACCCACGGCAGCCGGGTGGAGACCATCCAGTTGGATCAGCTGGGGGAGATCAATCTGCCCGGCGGCCGCCTGATGGGCAGCTGCACCCTGTCGGATGTGCTGTTTCCGGCCAAGCTATATCCCTTCTGCAACCCCGGAGCCGTGGCCAATCCCTATGTGTACCTGGAGCAGCTTCAGCGATGGAGCGACAGCCGCAAGCCGGTACGCTGGATGGTGTCGGGGACGCCTACCAACGCCCTGGTGCTGCTGGAGAGCGTGACCTATGGCGAGCGGGACGGCACCAACGATGTCTATGCCTCTATCTCTCTGCGGCAGTATACGGCGCCGGAGACGCCGGTCCTGGCCATCTCCGGCGGCGATGCCCAGACATCCAGGGACGCCGGTACAGGCGCGGCCTCCACCCGGACCTACACCGTCCAGGCGGGAGACACCCTCTCGGGGATCTGCCGTAAATTTTACGGGGACGGCAGCCTGGCCTACCGGCTGGCCGCCGCCAACAGCAAGATCATCAAGAATCCCAATCTGATCTATCCCGGGCAGGTGCTCACCATCCCGCCCAAGGACCAGCTGCCGGCAGCCATGAAGGTGAGCGCCAGCGTCAAGACCGCCAAGGCCACAAAGACGGTCTACAGCAAGGAAGATAAGGTCTGGAAGGTCCAGCTTGCCAAAGAGCAGGCGGCCATGAGGTGACGGTATGGACTATGAGCTGATCCTGACAGCCCCCAGCGGGACCTCCAGAGACGTGACGCAGCTGGTCCAGACTATTACCTGGAGCGGCTCGGACAGCCAGACCGCCCGGGAACTGTCAGCCTCATTGGCGGTGCCCAAAGACGGCAGCGTGCCCCCTCCGGAGCTGGTGGAGGGGGCTCAGCTGATCTTCCGGCGGGAGGGGATACAGCTCTTTGCCGGGCCGCTGCTCTCCGCCACCACCAGCTCCCAGTCCTCTGTGGTGGACCTGTCCGCCCTGGATCGTGGGCGGTACCTGGTAAAAAATGAGGGCTGGTACCAATTTGCAAACGCAGCGCCCGAGACCGCCGTGGCCGCCATCTGTCGGGACTACAACATCCCGGTGGCAAGCCTGGCCAAGACGGGGTTGACCGTGTCACGCAAGTTCCCTGGCATAGCGCTGGACAAGATCATCAAGTCCCTGTATGCCCTGGCTGCCCAGAAAAACGGGAAGCGCTACCTGGCCCGCTTTACAGGCTCAGGTGCGCTGGAGGTGGTGGAGAAGCCCAGTGCCGCCACCCTGGACATCAAGAGCACCATGGGGGTCACCAACACCTGGGACATCTCCAATCTGCAGAACAGTGTGGTCATCCGTACCGATACCGGCGCCCTGGTACGCCGGGTGGAGGACAAGGACTCTATCGGCCTGAACGGCCGGTTGGAGCACGTCCTGATCCAAAAGGCTGGGGAGGACGCCGGGGCGGAGGCCAAGGCCTGGCTGGAGGACCATGGCCTCCAGCAGAACCTGACGGTGGAGACGCTGGGGGATATCCGGCTGATCTCCGGCAATGCCGTCAAGCTGCGGGATACCGGCAGCGGGGTGACCGGCCTGTTTTGGATCGAGAGCGACACCCACACCTGGAAGAACGGCCAGTATTACTGCAAGGTCAAGCTGAATTTCCGCAATCTGGCGGACGACACCATCTCGGGGAGTGAGCTCAAATGAACACATTTGAAGAAAACGCCGGGCGGATCGCCCGGAGCATGGGGGCGGCGGCCAGACAGGTGGCCGACCCCTCCCCGGTTTTGATCGGGACTGTGGTCAGCGTTTCCCCGCTGAAGGTCCGGGTAGATGGGTTGGACGTAGGGGCGGAGTCTCTGCGCATCAATGCGGCGCTGCTGGCCGGGTATGACCCCGGCCTGTCCGGCACACTGACCGGCACGGGCTCCATGGGCTCTGTGACCACGGAGGTGGAGCCGGGAGATCTGACCCGGAAAACGGCTGCCTTACAGGCGGGGGACAGTGTGGCGGTGCTCTCCCTGGACCGGCAGACCTACTACATCCTCTGTAAGGTGGTGACGCCATGACGCTTTTCCCCATGTTTTCCACACCGGTTGCTGAGAATGTGGAACTACCTCTCTACACCGATGTGGCCATGGACTATGAGGCCGGGACGCCCCGGTGGGAGAGCGGCCAGCCGGTGGTGGTCACCGGCCTGGAGGCGGTCAAAAGCTGGGCCTGGCGGGCTGTTGCCACCGCCCGCTATCAATGGGCGGCCTTCTCCTGGTCCTACGGATGCGAGCTGGAGGCCCTGGTGGGCCAGCCATACCAGGCGGATACCAAAATCAGCGAGGCCACCCGATACCTGCAGGACGCCCTGCTGGTATCTCCCTATATTACCGCTGTAGACGTGACGGAGGCGTCCTTTGATGGCTCCACGTTCCATATGAGGGTGGAGCTTACCACGGTCTACGGGAAGGAGGGTTTCTATGTTTGAGGACCGCACCCAGGAGCAGATCAAGGCTGAGATGCTGGCTGATATCGACCAGGAGACTGGCCTCTCCTCCATGGCGGGCAGTTATGCCGATGCCACAGTGGGGGCGGCGGCCCGGCAGATCAGCGAATTTTATCAGGCGCTGCCGTCTGTGGTGTCCATGCTCTTTGTGGACGAAACCAGCGGAGGGTATTTGGATCTGGTAGGGCAGACCTATTTCAACATCACCCGCAGGCCGGGCACCAAAGCCCGGTGTGGCATTACGCTGACCGGCAGCGCTGGCGCTGTGATCCCGGCTGGCACGCTGTTCCTGACCGCCACAGGCCTTCAATTTGCCCTGATGGAGAGCGTGACCATCCCGGAGGGCGAAACGGCCAACGGTGTCCTGGAGGCTGCCCAGGAGGGCGCTGACTACAATGTAGGCCCTGGAGCGATTGTCAGTATGTTTATCAATCTGCCCGGCCTGACCTCCTTCTCCAATCAGCAGGCTTCCGGCGGCACTGACACCGAAAGCGACGCCGCTCTGCTCCGGCGTATCCAGGAGCGCCGGCAGAAGCCGATTAACGGTACCAATGGCTGGCAGTACCGGGCCTGGGCCATGTCGGTACCGGGTGTTGGAGACGCCAAGGTGGTAGAGCTGGCAGAGGGGGCTGGCACCGTGGGTGTGACTCTGGTTGACAGTACAATGGCACCGGCCTCCCCGGAGATCGTGGAGGAGTGCCAGACACTCATTGACAGCCAGCGGCCGGTGGGCGCCACAGTGGCGGTAAGCGCCCCCACGCCCCTGGAGGTGAATGTGGCGGCGGTAGTGATCATATCTTCCGCCACATCGGCTGAAGCTGTAGAAACAGCCTTTCAGGAGCGGCTGGCGGAGTACCTGGCCGGCCTGATCCGGGAGAAATACGACGTGATCTACTATGCGCCGGAGGACGACAAGGCCTATACCGTGATCTATAACCGGATCTTGGCGCTGCTGCTGACCGTTGACGGTGTGATCAATGCCACCTCCCTCACCGTCAACGGGGGAACGGCGGATACCACAGTGCAGCCTGATCAGGTACCGGTGATTGGCAGCCTGGAGGTGACCACCTGATGGACCGATATGATCTGATGCTCCAGCTGCCGGCCCTGTATCGCAGCATTCCTTTTACGGAACTCCAGCGTGTACTGGGTGAGATGTGCCGACGAGCGGGGCAGGATCTGGACTTCACCCTTGCACAGCTGTGGCCTCAGACCGCCAGCGGATGGGGCCTGGAGCTGTGGGAAACGGCCTATGGTATCCCGATAGATCTGTCCAAGGATGAGGAATTCCGACGTACCAGGGTGATCTCCAAGCTGCGGGGACAGGGGACTCCCACGGTGGAACTGATCCAGGCGGTGGCGGCGTCCTTCGCAAATGGGCAGGTGGAGGTGGTGGAGCACAGTGACGAGTATTATTTTGTGATCAAGTTCGTCTCTGTGATGGGCGTCCCGCCCAATATTGAGGATCTGGCAGCTGCTGTGAATGAGATCAAGCCGGCACATCTCAGCTTTATGTTTGAGTATTTGTACCGGCTGTGGAGGGACCTGAAGTCCTACACCTGGAGAGAATTGTCCAGGAAAACTTGGCAAGATGTGAGGGAGGCCAGCTTACCATGACAGAGACCACCAATTATAAACTGAAAAAACCTGGCTACGAGGATTATGTGGACATTGGATCCCTGAATGCAAATGCTGATGTCATTGATGCAGAACTTCATAAGCTGAACGCAGGCAAGTCTGATACGGTTAAGCCAAGTGCGGCGGGGAATCTGGCGGCCTTGGCTGCGGACGGAAAACTGCAGGACAGCGGCAGAAAACCTGGGGAGAAAAATGGAGTGGCGACACTTGACGAGACTGGGCACATCCCCGGTGATCAGCTGCCCAACAGTTTTTTGCCGCTGAAGGGTGGCACCATGTCCGGCCCCATCAATATGAATGGGCAGAGAATCACGGGCCTGCCCAAGCCGGCAGCTGGAAGTGATCCGATGAGGAAAGACGATGGAGCCTCCGCCGCTACACTTGGACTTTACGGCCTTGGTGCTGACAGCAC
Source organism: Flavonifractor porci (assembly GCF_037572415.1). NCBI lineage: Bacteria > Bacillati > Bacillota > Clostridia > Eubacteriales > Oscillospiraceae > Flavonifractor > Flavonifractor porci. The sequence goes on along the minus strand of NZ_JBBHLB010000005.1, from coordinate 22,088 downwards.
GGTGGATGATGTGCTGGCGTATTTAGGGAAATATGTACAGACTGCTCCTAAAAGCGCCACCGGCTCCTACGTTGGTACTGGTACTTATGGAGAAAGCAACCCAAATTCTTTAAAGTTTGAGTTTGAGCCAAAATTTGTTCTTATTTTTTCAGGCGGTGATAATAATTCGGTATATTACGGAATGGCTTTTTTGACATCTCATGCCGGATACTCTTATAAACCAGCAGGTCCAAACGGACAATGGTTTTATGTGGGTAAGATTACACCACTCTTTAAATCAAATGGGGTTACCTGGACTGCTGGTAGCGCTGAAACTCAAATGAACAATAAATTTTCTTACTATTACGTTGCAATCGGTTAAAATGGAGGCCAGTCATGTATATCGACCCTAAAACTCGTTTTAATCAGTCTAACCCAGCACCCGGCCTCCTGCCGCTGACCGCTGAACAGGAAGCCATGTACCTCCAATACAATGGGTTCATCCGTATTACCAGCACCGACCCCGTGACCATCGAGCCGGACACCGAGGCGTGGGAGGCGTGGAAGGCCGCAGAGGCCGAGAAGCCGCCGATCCCACAGATGCCCACCCCAGAAGAACAGCTGCGGGCGGACGTGGACTATTTGGCCATTATGACGGGGGTGGAACTGTGAACGTATACGAACTGGCCAAGCTGTATTATCCCAGGCTGTGGGACAAGGCGCGTATCCAGGCATTGGAGGCCGCCGGCAAGCTGACGGAGGAGGAGACCGCGGCCCTTCTGAATCCGGTGGACAGTCAGGAGGAGTGAGATGATACTGTTTCAGGACTGGACCATCCAGGCTGAGGGACAGGTGCTGGCCCGGCAATACGATAACCTGACTCGCGAACTGCGGGTTGAGGGCCTGATTCCGGAGGGCTGGATCTGGGATCTGCTGGTGCAGGCTGGGGAGCAGCTGGATGTGATCCGCCTGACACCGGGGGATAGGGTGTTGTCCGTTACGCTGACGGCTGAAATGCTGGCCCTGTCCGGGTTCTATATGCTCCAGCTGCGGGGCACCCAGGGGGATAAGGTGCGGCACACCAATATCATCCGTGTCTTTGTGCCGGAGAGCCTGTCCGGAAACGCCAAGTGGCCGGAACTGCCTACGGAATTTGCACAGGCGGAGGCAAATATCCGGGAGCTCAACGCCCACCCGCCTGTTCCGGGTGGGGACGGCTTCTGGCAGCTGTGGGATCTGGAGACGGATCAGTATCTCCCGTCAGAACTGCCCCTGCCCTCCGGCGGGGCCGGCAATGTATCATCTCAGGAGATCAATACCATCCGGGTCCTGAGCCGTGAAGAGTATGACGCCCTCCCGGACAAATCGTCCAAAACCCTCTATCTGATCATGGGGTGAGGTAATGAAGATCGGTGAAAAGGAAGTGGAAGGGCTCTTTGTGGGCCACATGGGTATCAAAACGGCCTGTCTTGGGAAAATGTCCATCTATGAAAGGCCGGGTGGATACATTTATCTGGAACTGAAAGATGAAAAGGAGATGGAAGAATGGCAAGCTACTTCAACCTAACGCTGGACACCCTGGCGCCCAGCGGCCTGACTCTCAGCATCAATGATGGGGCGCTTTACGCCACCAAAACCACGGTCAAGCTGACCATTGGCGTATCGGACGAGCAGACCTCCGGATACCAGATGAAAATCTGGGGTATCAGCGGCGTGGACGACGAGGGGTCCGCCAGCTGGGAGACCTTTGCTACGGAAAAGTCTGTGGAACTGACGGCAGGAGACGGGCTGAAAACGGTACATATCAAGGTGCGGGACGACGTGGGCAACGAGTCCGCCGAGGTGTCCGACGACATCACCCTCAATACGGCGGTGCCTGTGGTCACCATTACCGGACCCGACAAGGCCAAGATCTCCAAGATCAGCGGCTTCGACAAGTCCAAGATCAGCTTTACTGTTGATGTGGACTTTGAGGAGTACAAGGTGTGTGTGGTGCCCCAGACCTCCAGCACCCAGGATGCGGGGACCCAGATCCCCACCGACGGCGGCTCTGTCAACACCTCCGGCGCTGAGGGCAGCTATCCCAAGACCACGCCCATTGAGGTCACCATCACCGGTACCGACCTGGCGACTGCCTCTGCCGGCGATGGCCTGAAGATCGTCAAGGTCTTTGTACGCAACGCCGCAGGCACCTGGAGCGTTGCCTGATGGGTGCGCCGGGGCTGACCTTTTCCATCAGCCGGGACAAGCTGTCCGCACAGCCTGGGTTTGATGCCATTACGGTGACCTTTATGGCAGACCAGACGTGTCTGGCTTTTGAGTGCCGGGCCACCAAATCCGGGGAGGACTACGGGGTAGGGAAGGGCGTCCTGGTGGCGTCCTTCTCGGCCACCCCGGCCGGCATCCAGAGGACCTTTGAGGTCTACGATGACTTCCTGGTCCGGGGAGATGGCCAGTACCGTATTTCCCTCTACGCCAAGGGCGAGGATGGCAGCTGGAATGACAATCACCTCTATCTTCCGATAGGAAGTGATGCCTACCTGACTGCGGATGGAGAGGCCTATCTCTGTATGAGGGAGTGAAGAATATGGATGGCTATAACGGCGCCTTTACTGGACAGCAGATTGATGAGGCTATTGGAACGGTGCTGCGGAGTGGTGCAAAGACGGTGCCGTTCACCAGTGGGCAGTGGTCCGGAGGGACACTTCGGATTGGCGCCTCCAGCCACGGCCTGAAGAGCGGAGCCTTTCACTATGTCCTGCAACAGCGGGTTTCCGATGTACTGAAAAGCGGTACCTGGGCTGTTGCAGGTACCAGCGTGACTTATGAGAGCGAATCAGGGGATGTGGTGCTTACCAGCGTTACGGCCTTTGATGGTTCCATAACTTTCTTTGGACAACAGAAAGACCCGACGCAAGCGGTAAAATGAAAGGAGAATGACTATGAAAACGAACCTGAATGAACTGGTAGTAGCTATCTACGCCCGCGCGGACATGGACCGCGAAGAGACCGGAACCTCTGACATTGGCGTTGCGGCATCTAAGATCCGTAATAACATCCGGCAGGGTCGGGCGGTAGACCCCGTAGAGGGCGTTCCTGCCAAGTACATTCCGGACTTTGCTTTCTTCCATGCCTATGAGGTCAAGGTCGGAACTGACGCCTTTGTCCATGAGTGGGATTCCATGCGCGATGCCATGCGTGACAATGAGATTCGCCTCTCCCAGCTGTGGCAGGCTGGCGACTACACCGACATGGTGAGCCTCATGGACAGTTATGAAGGTGATTGCCAGTGAGATTGATTGCTGATCTTCCCATCACAACTGTCGATGGAATCGAGATCTTCGTCAACAAATTCCGCTACACCATCTCGCAGGTAGCCGCCCAGGCTCAGGCCAGGCGGCCGGACTGCAAAATTTACATTGTCACCGGCGGGATGTGGAACGCGGACGGCTCCGCCTGTCCGCTGCTGAAGGCAGACGGCATATGGATCTCCCCCAAGCCGTGGAGTTCCTATGGCTACGCCTGGGATAATGGCCCCGATATCATGCCGACCCTGGACCGAGACGCCAAGGACAACTTCTGGTCCACCACCTGCCTCATCGGTCCCAACGGCCCTGTGGAAAAGCCCAGCTACGACAAAGCGGGTCAGGGCGGCAAACGGGGAAGGGCAGGCATTGGCACAAAGCCCGCCTATCTGCGGCTGTACGCCTCCCAGGACGGCACGGCGGATGCTCGTACCCCTGAGGCCCTGCGGGACGATATGGCTGCCGACGGCTGCACATCCTTCGTCATGGGGGACGGCGGCGGGTCTGCCCAGTGCTGGTTTGACGGCCAGACCATCAAAGGGGATGGCCGGAAATGCCATAATTACATCATCGTATATGTAAAGAAAGAATCGGCGGATACCCCGCCGGACAAGGAGGACAATCCTGTGAGCAAGCCTGTTGTATGCCTGGATCCCGGCCACGGACCGGGGTGTGCCAATGGAGCCCCGGACGGGAGCTACAGGGAATGTGACTTTACCTGGGATATGTACACCCGCCTGCGGCCTCTGCTGGAGGCCCAGGGCATAACCGTGGTGGGGACCAGGGAACAGGAGAGCGACTATCCCGGCCTCAGCGCCCGGGCGTCGGTAAGCAACCGGACGGGGGCCGACCTGTTCGTCTCACTCCACTCCAACGCCGCCGGAAGTACCGCCCGCGGCTTTGTGGCCTTCACCTCCGCGCCTCCGGAGACGGCAGCGCGGAATAAGCTGGCGGTCGCCATCATCAACCGCGTCCACGCCGCCGGCGTGGTGCTGTGGGGCAGCGGTCTGGCCCATGAGCTGTACACGGTGCTGGCCTCCACCACCGCCCCGGCGGTGCTGCTGGAGTACGGCTTCCACACCAACGCTCAGGACCTGGCCCTGCTGAAGGACGCCGCCTACCGGGACAAGCTGGCCCAGGCCACCTGCGCCGGGATCTGCGACTATCTGGGGCTGGAGGTCAAGGAGCCGGACCAGGAGAGCGGGCAGCCCAATGAGCCGGACGGCTGGGCCAAGGAGGCGTGGAGCAAGGCCGTGGCCGCCGGGATCTTCGACGGCACCCGGCCCCGGGACGGGCTGACCCGTCAGGAGGCTGCCGTGGTGCTGGACCGGCTTGGACTGCTGCCGGAGAAAGGAGCCTGACATGGAGCACATCAATTCCTTCAAAGCGGCGGTGGCCGCCCTTTGTGCAGCCCTCACCGCCCTGTGGGGCTGGTTTGGGTGGGTAGTGGTGGCCTGGGTGGGCTGTATGCTCATCGACTACGCCACCGGCTCCGCTGCCGCCCTGCGGGCGGGGGAGTGGTCCAGCAAGTCGGCTAGGGACGGCATCTGGCACAAGCTGGGCAGCGTGGTAGCCGTCATCGTGGCGGCCATTCTCGATACAGTTATTGGCCATCTACTGGGCAACGTGCCCGGAGTGGAGCTGCCATTCACCTACACGGTGCTGCTCTGCCCTCTGGTGGTGATCTGGTACATCCTCACCGAAGCGGGCAGCATCATTGAAAACGCCGGCGCCCTGGGGGCTCCTATTCCAGCTTGGCTCACCAAAATGATTGCGGCATTGGAGTCCAAAGTAGATCAGGCGGGGGATAAACTGGGAGGGAATAATGCTCCTCCGAATGACTGAATAGAGTGCTTTAGGGGGTATACTCTGGGGGTAAATTGGTTGAAATACCTACTACTACAATATTCTTGATTGCCTTTTAAGCAGTGGGTCCGGGGTTCGAATCCCCGACGGGTCACCACAACACGCAGATACGAACCCTTTTTGTGGTGAAGAATGTATTTGCGGTAAATGAAGAGATAGAGCCAAGGTCGTAAGACCTTGGCTCTATCTCTTTTATTATTGTCTTAATTTTAATCAAATACTTTTATACATGGCCATACTATATTTTTTAATATCGCAGGGGTTGATAATCTGATACATTTCAATAATCTGCCGAAAATAAGTATGTATATCTGTAGGATTAATTTCTGTTACACAGCGATCCTCTGGCAAAAGTCCAGCACGAGCATTTTGCCAAGGACGTTCGCTATGAGTCATTTTTTCAAGGATTGTACCAGAGTAACAACTAAAGGCTGATATTATTGCATCAAGAAATTCAATTTCTCTTGTAGTTAATTCTTGTGTTGTTTCGTCAGAATCTAACCCCGGTGCGTCAATAGGGTTGTAGCCATATTCACGGTATTTATAGTAAACATCAGGATATACAGGACCATGTACCCAAGCTTGACAGGAATCCTTAAATAATTCTGTTCCAAAAAGAGCAAAATAAAAAGACTGTGCATAGTATAGCATTTTCTGCAGAGCAAGCGGTGTGATATCAGATACTTTACGCAGGAAGTATCTGACTACAACTTCAATTTTGCGAGATCCATACAATTCGTTTAATTTATCTAATTGCTCTCTGCATTTTGAGTACGCAAGCGTACCGACAGACTCGTGGTTTGCTTCCAGATATTTTTCCATTTCTTTATGAGAACTTAAAATCTTTAGCAATATATCAGAATTCTGTTTGGAAGGAATATGTCCATTTAAATAGCGATTGATGGTAATTTCCCCAAAGCCGAGGACTTTGGCTAAAGGGCCAGCGCCAATATTATATTTTTTCAAAATTCGTTGGATTTCATCTATAGTAATTAGTCCGGACGCCTTGCGAAAAGCATCCTCACGAGCCTGCGCATTCGCATCGTTGATTGCAGGGACATAGACCTCTTCTCCACATTCAGAGCAATAAGCTCTATTTTCAACAAAGCTAAAAGAAATCCCCCTCACAGTTGCCTCTGAACGACTGCTATGTACTCGGTAACTTCTCTCACTCCCACACCTTAAACAAAAACTCTTATTCATAATGCGCTCCATAATCCTTTCCTCCTATTTGCTTGTTACGTCGCGCCTCCTACATATCGTGCATTCCTTCCCTGTGGAACGAGATTACTATTACCATCTCCATGTTTGGCGGTACAGTAATGATGTAGTCCTTGATATATAATGTCGCTGTTATCTCTTCACCATATGATTCTAAGTTCACTTGCTTCATAAAAATGAATATATCAGCATCGGGGTATCGAACATTGTCGTTCTGCCTGATCTCAATACAATCTTCCACTGTCAATGATTTGAGTATTTCAACCTTTTCCTGGTCACGCAGGTTAAACTCAATATCGAGTTCCCGGTTCTTATCAGATGGTTTGAAAGTATATTGACTTGTTGGAAAAAGTGCTTTTGCCCGCTCCAAAAAGATTTTCACTCGGGCCTGATCCGGTTCGCTCAAACAACTCGTGACTCTTCACCTCGTTCCCTTTGTGTATCTACATATTAACGCGCTGATAAGATTTTGTCAATATCTTATCAGCGCGTCTAAAGATATTACTTATTTTACATTTTAAATTAAATATGAAATCAAACTACTCTTACAAGATCATAAAGTCTGATGTCGTTTTCTGGGTATTAATCCTCTATTGATCGTTACAGGTAAGATATAGTGCCATATTTTAGATAATACTTTGTCCCTCATTATACAATGTATAGATTGCAACAGTTGCATACATCCATGCAACAAACAAATATAATTTTTTGTTCACATCAAAGCATATAAATAATTGTGATACTAAAATTTAACAATATTTTTACTCCCCTTTAGGTTAAGCGTTGCTTTATATCCGTATGGTGTGGCACCCTTAATGTCTTGCATTGAGTAACCGCTCAAATTGTGGTGTACCCAGTAGTCACGTCCTACATTTAGGCGATGTAATTTTGGCAACACTTATCTTGAAAAGGGACTATTTTTAATAAAATTATTCATTAAAAAGTCGGTTTTCCAAATGCGCAGTTAGAACTATATAGAAGATCCAGAAATTGTGATGAGGCAAGACATAACCATTGCAAATAAACAAAAGTTTAAACGAGGTTCTTAATAAGCAATAAGTAAAGTAATATTATTGACATTTTAGATACTATTAGAATGTATCTTGACAAAGCACTACACTACCCATATAATAAATACATACTTAGAGAATGTTTTGGGAGGAGCACAGCGGATGGCACGGAACAAATACCCAGAAGTCACCGAGGAGCGGATTTTGGATGTAGCGCAACGCCTCTTTTTGGAGAAGGGCTACGAGAACACTACAATCCAGGACATCGTGAACGAGCTGGGCGGCCTTACGAAAGGTGCGGTGTACCATCACTTCAAGTCCAAAGAGGAAATCATGGACGCGGTGAGTGACCGTATGTTTTTTGAAAATAACCCCTTCGAGGCAGTGAAAGGTCGCACCGATCTGAACGGGCTCCAAAAGTTGCGTGAAGTAGTCCGGCTGAATCAGGCAGATACAGCCCGTACCAATATGACAGCACAGTCCATTCCGATGAATCACAATCCCAGAGTATTGGTCGGAATGATCGATGCCAACCGCCGGATTCTTACCCCGTATTTTCTGGAACTCATCGAGGAGGGGAACCGGGACGGCTCCATCCACACAGAGTATGCCAAGGAGATTGCTGAGCTGCTGCCGCTGCTCACCAGCCTGTGGCTGCTGCCATCTGTGTTTCCGGCCACCAAAGAGGAGATGCGGCGGAAATTCTCCTTTATCGGGGAGATGATGGAGAAGATGGGCGTGCCTCTGTTTGACGATACCATTCAGCGGCTGGTAGACGAGTTTTTTGAGCAAATCCCCGACCTGAAATAAAATTGCCTCACGGCAATTTTATTTTGGATACATACATTCATTCTGAAGGTATTATATTTTAAATACCGCAGTCAATTACTGTGGCAAATTTTTTATCAAAATACATACCGCTTGAAGGTATGAAAGGAGAATGACATGGACCAAATTGTAATCTCTGCAAGCAACCTGACAAAAACCTTTTTGGGAAAAGAAGTAATCTGGAACTGTACCTTTTCCGTGGAGCGGGGCAGCATTTACGGTTTCCTGGGGCGCAACGGAGCAGGAAAAACAACTGTGCTCAAACTGTTGCTGGGGTTGTTAAAACCATCTGCCGGAACCGCCAGTGTGCTGGGACTGGACAGTGTGCGGGATAACGAGGCGATCCTTCGACGCACCGGAAGTCTGATTGAAACGCCAATATTTTATGAGCATCTGTCGTCTGCGGATAATCTACGCCTCCATTTGGCTTACATGGGAATCGAGGATACCGATGTGGAACCAACGCTCTGCCGTGTGGGGCTGCCAGGTACAGGGAATCAGCCGGTGTCTACCTTCTCCCTGGGTATGCGGCAGCGTTTGGCCATTGCGCGGGCCATCATCCATCGGCCCGAAGTGTTGATCCTGGATGAACCGGTCAACGGTCTGGACCCTGTGGGAATGAAGGAGATGCGTATTTTGTTTCGCCGCTTGGTGCAGGAGGAAGAAATAACCATTCTGATGTCCAGTCACCTTCTGTCGGAAATCGAGCAGATCGCGGATCGTGTGGGTGTCATTGTGGACGGAACTATCGTGCGAGAAGCGGAAATGACGGACATCTGCAAACAACATCCTTCCGATATGGAGGACTATTTTATTTCGCTGATCCAGGGAGGTGCTAACCATGCATAAACTAATCGCATTGGAATTAAAACGGAACCGTCTGCGCTCCTACCATATCGCAGACCTGATTTGCGGAGTGACGATGCTTGGCCTCCAATACCTGATGGCTGCCATCCCCTATATGGACCCCACCGAGCCGGATGCGGAATTGTTCTCCCAGTATCCCTTCCTGATGGGGATAACCTGTTTGGTCTGTATGGCGATTTTTTCGATTCTGTCGGCAGTCATGGCCTCCCGCTTTGTGGTGGAGGAATATCGTGGGAAACGGGCAATTCTGCTGTTGAGTTATCCAATCAGCCGGGAAAAGGTGCTGTGTGCAAAGCTGGTGCTGGTGTTTGCCTATACCGTTGGCACTATGCTCCTGTGCGGAGCGGTGATCCAGGCAGTGTTCTTTTTAACAGAATCACTGTTTCCGCTCTGTTCTGACCAACTGACGATAGAGGTGATTCTGCAATCCCTGGGTTTCCTGCTCTGTTGCTCCATTCTGGCGGGGCTGCTGGGTGTGGTTTCCCTGTGGTTCGGATTCCGTAAGAAATCGGTTCCAGTGACTATTGTGGCATCGGTCATCCTGGCTGCGCTGGTGTGCCAGGTTATCAGCGCAGCACTGGCATTCTTGCCGATTATGGGAATCGTTTTCAGCATGGCAGGCATTTTTGCAATTTTGGCAATCCAAAATCTACTGAGACAAGTAAATAACATGGAGGTATGAGACATGACAGAACGAGAATTTGACCAAAAAGTTGAAAGGGCAGCCGCAAACTTTGAACGACGGGTGGAGACCGCAGCAGATCATCTGGCCAAAACCGTAAATCGTGCGTGGAATCGCAGCCGCTTATTTCGCTGCGTATCCAGAGGGACATCCTTGGCTGCTGAAGTCGGATTACTACTGCTTGCTGGGCGTATGGCGGAGCGTGGAAACCGAACTGCTGCGGTGTGGTGTGCAGGATTAAGTGCCGTCGGTTTGGCAGGGGATGTGTTGACTGCGATCTGTTTTCGGAGGAAGAAAAAATGAAAGACAAACTGTTTACCCGCAATTTTACTTTTCTAATTCTGGGGCAAGTCAGTTCCCTCATTGGCAACTACACCCTAAAGTTTGCCCTTTCCATGTATGTGTTGGAGCAGACTGGATCGGCGTCCATTTTTGCGACTTTGTTGGCCGTGGCTATGCTGCCTACCATCCTCTTGTCACCCTTTGGCGGTATTCTGGCGGATCGAGCCAATCGGCGTAACATCATGGTAGGGCTGGACACCCTCTCCGGACTCACTGTGCTGGTCGCGGGATTGGTGTTGCCCTTTGGACATGATATTTGGGTCATCGGTGCATTGTTGGTGATCCTGTCTGTCCTAGCCGCCTTTGAGTCTCCCACGGTACAGGCCTGCATCCCCCAGATGCTCTCTGGAGACAATTTGATGAAAGGCAATGCGGCGGTAAATCAAGTACAGGCCATTGCCGGACTCATCACTCCGTTTCTGGGCAGTCTGGTCTACGCTGCTTTTGGACTTACTCCGGTCCTCTGGGGAACGGTGGCCTGCTTTTTCCTCACCGCCATTCTGGAATGCTTCATTCGCCTGGACTATCAGAAGGCAGAAGTCACTATGAGTGTCCGGGAGATCATTAGAGAGGACTTCTCCGTCAGCATTCACTTCCTGCGCCGGGAGCAGCCGGGTATCCTCAAATTGCTCCTGCTTGCAGCCCTGGCCAGCTTGTTTGTAGCCGGTACGGTGGTGGTCGGCTTTCCTTACTTGGTGCGGACTGTTCTTGGGCTCTCGGCAGAGTATTACGGAGCAGCGGAGAGTGTCATGGGTGTAGCCGCCGTGCTGGGCAGCCTCTTTGTGGGAATTACAGCGCAGAAATTCCGTTTGCGCTGGCTGGCCTTTGTCTTCATTGGACTTGGCCTTAGCCTCGTTCCAACGGGAATTGCTTTTCTCTTACCCGTAGGGCCTCTCGGTATTTACATCATTCTCCTTGTCATGTTCAGCCTTGGGCAATTTGGATGCAGTCTGTTTTCCACCTATGCAATCTCTGTTATCCAGTCTCGAACTCCCGAACATTTGATGGGAAAGATCATGTCCTATGTATTCACTCTTGCCATGTGTGCCCAGCCTGCAGGACAGATCATCTATGGAGCGCTGTTTGATTGGTTTTCAGATAGTCCCTATTGGGTGCTGATCCCCAGCGGATTGCTGGTATGTATCATTGGATTTGCTTCAACAAGGTTTTTTGCAAGATTAGAAAAGGAATGAATATGGAACCCAGCTTCTATCTTACATACCTTGTATGAATTTTAAGCCCGTTTCCATTTGCTCCACCATAAACTCATTGCCGCATAAGCGGTAAATTTGCTTTGCCTTTTGGATTTGGGTCATCCCGGTTTGTGGATCTCCAGTTACATAATTGAATAGGCCTTCATAATAGAGCATGGGGACTTTCCAGGATAGCATATTGGGATCAACCGTCAGTTCTTGAAGTTTATCAATAGCTTTTTTCGCAAGAGCATATTGTTTGCTACAAATCAGTTGATATAGGTTATTCACCAATAATGGGATAGATATATCTGATAATCCGGGTGGGTTTTATATTTCTCTAATGTATCCCAGGCCGTAATAAAGAGTGATGTTTTTACATCGCCGTTTTCAAAAATAAAACTCATGTCTGAGAAAACACGGAATTCAGATAAGGTCCAAGTTTCCACATCAAATAAGTATTTCTGAATGTAATTCTTTGCGGTCTGATACTCAGGCAGATTTTGATACTCAGGATCTCCATATACACATCTTAACACTACTATTTCCGCGTATTGTAATCTGCTGGACGAAGTTTTGTCGGTTTGCATTTCCTCAAACAGTTGTTTTTCTATATCAGAAGAATAAGATGGGTCGTTTTTCAAGCGTTCAAGATTTACATTCAGCAGAGGTTCGTGGCAAGGTGTTATTTTATACTGACTATGAATCAGAAGCAGCTCATCCACGGAAATCATTAGCCTATCAAGAATTTTCAGCATGAGATGAAACTTGATGTCATACAACCCTTTTTCAAAATCAATCGCAAAGGATTTGCTCAGGATTCCAGTGTAAATCTCTTTATGTGTAAAACCTTTACTCAATCTAATCTGACGGATTGTTGCACCATATGTTTGCATATTACCACCTCTCATCCTATGGCAGTCATTATATCACACACATGGAAAATGGTTTGAATACTCGGACTTTTTTCGCACTAATAGTTGTGAACTTTATAATGAAAACGAAAGGAGGTGGTATCGATGAACAAAACTACTATACCCGGAACGAAAATTATTAAAGTAGTAGCTGGAAAAAATAATGGTGATGAGCAGTTGCGGAAAGATTTAGAGAAAATTGGGAAGATCGAGCTTTTGGGCAAGACATTAAAAAGCACTTTTTCGATATAACCTAACCTAATCGTGTCGGGCAGCAGGAAAAGAAAATGCCGCTATAGCGATTGGCACGCGCATACCATGAGTGGTTGCTATGAGAACACCCAAGTTGCCTGATGGCTCCCTATCTTTTAAGGAGGTGAATGCGCGGAGAAAATCATCATCATCCGAACCGCAGATCCGGACGGCAGCATTTTCAAATCCATTGTTGATATTTTGCAGAGCAATAATGTAGAGCTCATTGATGCTGTTTCTCCCGCTCCCTCCGGACTTCTGATAGGAAATATCGAAATTCGCCCCGCATACCATCAAGTTCTTTTATCTGGCAAAGAAGTCCTTCTCAATCACGGTGAGTATGCTATGCTCTACTGCATGGCAAAGGCCCCAGGTCGGGTCTATACCAGAGAACAACTCTATGCCGCAGCCTGGGAGAATGAGGTGTACCCCTATGGTTCCAACACAGTAGAGAACACCATCTTCCGGCTGCGGCAGAAGTTGGAGCCGGATCCAAAGCATCCGGTCTACATCAAAACGGTATTCAGGGCAGGATACAAAGTGGAAGATCCCTCGGGGGAATAGAATCTGTCAACAGGCACCTACTCATTTTGCCAACTCCAGAAATGCCTCCTTGTATCTTTCCAAAATCCGGGCGGCGACCGCATCAATCTTTTCGTCATCTGTTAATTCCCGCCCATTAACTTGGAGCGGCTGGGAAGATACTGTATTGTTCTCTGGGTACTGGTCAACGTGCGGTGTGAGATTGCCCTTGTCCGGCATGGTTCTCATCTCCCTCTTGTCCAAAATTGTCTCTCCTTATTCTGTCAAATGTTTGCCCAAAGTGCAAGGGAATTTGCTTGGCAAACACCGTAAACTGAAAGAGATGGCCCCGGTGGGAATGGCGGATGCCATTCCCACCGGGGCGTTTATTCAAACGAGCATATTGGGGGCTGGGAACATACACACAGAACCCCTCCGTTGGAATAGACCTCGTTGCAGAACGAATAGAACGATTCACGAACTTTTCACATCCAACGCGGCAGTTTATGAAATCTCTGCGCTCCTTCCCCATGAGAATCTCGGATGCTCATGGAGAACGGCAATCCGTCCTGTCAAACCTGCCGCCATTCGTTGAAATTGGAAACCCGGATGGTGGTATATCCAGTCTCCTCCGTCCAACTCCCAGTTACCGAAAAGGCCATGTGCTCCAGATCATCGTCGGGAAAGAATACGCCTTTCAAGTTGTTGAGAATGACTTGGATGGCCCGGTTGGAGGTATCCCATACCTTCGTGTTGTCACTACCGCTGGGGGTGGCAATGAGGATCTCTACCATGGCCTTCTGAAAATGAGGGAGCGGCCCCTGCTCTGCCGCCTTCCGAAAGGTAGTGCGCATCATGTCTACCCAGTGTTCCTCCACTGCCGATGTCAGTTCTTTCTGGGCTGGCAAGGGCTCCTGGATAGTAAGCGTGACGGCCTTTCCACACAGTTCTCCTTTACTCATTTGTGAGGCAAAGGTGTCATCACACTGTCCAACAACCCTTTCAAAATCCTCCTGATCCCGCAGTACCGCCAACACTTGGCTTCGCAGCCGGAGGATCGCAAGGTAAGCTTGACGCAGTTCTTTTTGTGTCGGCTCCCTCCCATCCGGCAGGCGCCGCTCAATGTCACTCAGGGTTTTCTTCAGGTTGATATACATAGATGTTCAGTCCCTCCAAATCGAGGCAGTCCGGGTATAGCGCAAGAACTTCCTCATCCCTCTCTTGAATGTAGATCTCATATCTCAGAGAAGGCGAGGGAATGTTCGGGTCGTGCAAGATCCGCATCAGCGTCCGTACTGCGGAGAAAAAATAGACATATTTCAAGAGATCTGTGGCGTAGCAGACAAAGCCACGGTAGGAGTCCCGCTCATAGTCCCCTTGGGCCGGATCATGCAGCAGGACGCCTTCGCCGCGCCGTGCCTCAATTTCGTGGGGAAGGTAAAGAATGCGGTTCAAATCCCGTCGAAACTGGGCCGGCGTTGTCAGGTAGACACGCCCATACAGTTTCCGCAGACGGATGGGTGCCCGGGACCACCGTACCGGCCGTTCCCGTTGGGTAGGATGGCGGTCGCGGAGCAGCTGCCGCCTCTGCCACATGGTGTAGCGGATGATCTGCTCCGCTATGCTGTTTCGTAGCCCGTCCCGGCAAATCAGAAGCATCCCGGTAGCCTCCACCTCGTAAGTGCCGTACCGTGGATGGAACAGCGAACCCTCCGCCCGACCCTGCCACTCCATGCGGCCATCCCCAATGTCGTAGACTGCCAGCCGTTCCTCACCGCAAATAAGTATCCCGGTAAAACGCGTGGTGGACAGAATGCCCGGTACAATTCTGCGCCAGCAGGCAGAGGGAATAAAATACGGCATTGCGGTTTCCTGAAGCTCTCCCGCCGCAGGGACACCGTTTCGCTCCATCAGCGCGGCCATGCGGGACACTTCCATGACTCGGCGGCGTTCCGCCGCACCGCCGCCGGTAGAAATCAACGGTACAAGTTCCGGGAACAGAGCGCGGCCTTTCGCCAAAATGGACACACAGCCATCTCTCTGCTTGGAAACATACCGATTCTTTGTCAATGGCCGGAAGGCGTAGGATAGTGCCTTGAGGCTGGCTGTTCCCTCCATGTCCAGCATTGTCAGGCAGTCCGCATAGGACAGCAGCTGAAACCGCGCCAGATGGCGCAGCAGGTTCAATTGGTTTTCATGCAGTTTTGTTTTCATTGCATTCCTCCTTAAAACTGCCGGGCGGACACGGAAACGGCAGCTTGGCCGTCGCCGCGCCGCCCGGCGCAGGTCAAAATCTCTTATGGGTCTGCGTCATCGCTGCTGCACAGCAGAGCGATGAGCGGCTCGGTATAGACGCGGGCATACCGCTGTTTCTTGCCAATATTGCCGCCAATGGACGCATAGGGTTCCCGCCCCTCGGCAATCAGCCAGGATAGTTGCCGAGGCGACACACCCAGGTAGGCGGAGGCTACATCCAAAGGAACATGATTAGGATAATCCCTCCGCAATTGCTGCGCTGTCTTCTTGTCCAACTGTGTTTTCTCCTTTCTCTGTGCACCACCGCTCAAAGGCGTCCCTGTTCTTGGGATCGTCGTAAAATCGGAGTACCGCCTCCAGAAATGTGGCGCACAGTATTTTTTGTTCCACTTTGGGAATCCGTTCCGGGATGATCTGGATTGCGGTGTCGGTTTGGTCTCACCCCCTTGTTTGTCAATCAAATGGTGACTTACTAGGTAAAAGAAAGACATCCAGTGGATTGATGTACCAAGTATAGCAAAGAAACTTTTCAAAATCAACTATTTGGTGATAAAATCAGCATTACATATAAAATGACTTGATTTTGTTGACGAGATATGCTTTAATAGGGGTAGTCATACCAAAAGGAGGGACAACCTATGGAGTTTTTCAAAAAGGAATACCCGGACACGGAGGCTGTTAAAGTGGATGTGGCCTATGTTACCTTCGGTGACCGGCTGCGGGCGATCCGGAAGGAAAAGGGGATGTCACAGGACGAATTTGCGAAACTGCTGGGGACCTCCAAGCAGGTTCTCAGCCGCTATGAGATTGGGCAGAGGATTCCCAAGATCACCCAGGTACAGGAGTATGCAAAAAAGTTGAATGTCTCTGCGGACTATTTGATGGGAGATTCTGCGGAGGAGGCCGCCTTCAATTCTCTGTGCCAGCAGGGACATCCCCCCTTCTATAAAATCTTTATGGATGTGATGAACCAGCTGGGAGTGGATATTCCGGGTATGGCGCAGGTCAGCGGACTGACTGACCGGCAGATACGAACAATCATCATCCGGCAGATGAAGGACGCGCCGCTTCCCATCGCCCTACAGCTGTCCGATGCACTGGGGGTTCCGCTGGAGGTGTGGACTGGTGACCAGAACTATCAGCTTACGGACATTACGGCGGAGGCCAGGCAGGTAGCCAGGGCTTATGACCAGGCCCCCCAAAAAGAGAAAGCCATGGTGCGCATGGCACTGGATCTGCCGCCCCTGACAGGGGGGAAAGACCTATGAACGCCGTTGTCTACGCCAGATACTCCAGCCACAAGCAGGGGGAGCAGTCCATTGAAGGGCAGTTGGCCTCCGCCTACAAGTACGCTGGAGAACACGGCTACACCATCATTCACGAGTATATTGACCGGGCGCAGACGGGCAGAAATGATGACCGGGAACAGTTCCAACAGATGCTGAAGGACACAGCAAAGCACCAGTTTGAGGCAATCATTATCTGGAAAATCGACCGCTTTGGGCGTAACCGGGAAGAAATTGCCTTTAACAAATACCGCTGTAAGAAGAACGGCGTCAAGGTGCTCTACACGGCGGAAAGCATTCCGGATACCCCAGAGGGCATTATTTTGGAGGCTGTTCTGGAGGGAATGGCGGAATACTATTCCGTACAGTTGGCCACCAATGTAAAACGTGGTATGGACAACGCAGCCCGCAAAGGCCAGAGCGTGGGCGGCACGCTCCCCTTGGGATATCGGACAGGGCCGGATAAGCACCTGGAGCCGGATCCCAAGACCGCACCGCTGGTCAAGCGCATCTTTGAAATGTACGCCGCAGGCAATACCCAAAAAGAGATTATTGAACACCTCAACGCGGAGGGTCTGCGAACCAAAAAGGGCAAGCCGCTGACGATTAACAGCATCCGGGCTGTGCTGAAAAACAAGAAATACATCGGCATTTACCACTATGACGGTAAGGAGTACCCGGACGCCAAAATTCCTGCCTTGATTGATCCTGAGACCTTTGCCAAGGTACAGCGTCTTCTGGTCCAAAATAAGCGGGCGCCAGCCCGGAGATGGACAAAAGCGGAGTATCTGCTGACTGGTAAACTGTTCTGCGGCCTATGCGGCCACACCATGGTAGGAGAGTGCGGGACCGGAAAGAGCGGGACAAAATATTTCTATTATAACTGCCTGGAAAAGAAAAAGAACCACACCTGCCGAAAGCGCGCGGTTCATAAGCAGTGGATTGAACAACTGGTATTGGAAAAGGCCAAGTCCATTGTGATGAGCGATGGAATGATTGACTTTATTGCGGACAAGACCTATCAATACTACATAGCACAAGACACCGAAACTTCCTACACGGATTCTCTCCGGGAGGAGCTGAAACAGGTGGAGGCAGCCACCGCCAATCTGGTGCGTGCGCTGGAAGCGGGGATTTTCAATGCGGCAACCAAGGCCCGTATGGACGAACTGGAGCAGCAAAAAGAGGCGCTGGAAACCGCTTTGGCGGATGCAGAACTGATCAGCGGTCTTCGCCTTACCAAGGACCATATCAAATTTTTTCTGCTGCAATTCCGCTCACTCAATTTTGATGAGCCGGAGAGCCAGCGCCGGATCATTGATATCTTCGTGAATGTGGTGTTTGTCTACGACGATCGCGTGACAATCACATTCAACTACTCCGGGGATAACCGTACAATCACATTGGCAGAGGTGGACGGAGCGGCTGAAAGTGAACGAGGGTCGAATTTTGGAACAGTTTTTTTGGACTGTTTCGAAATTCGGCCCTTATTTTTTCTGCCCAAAGCATTGATATAACAGGGATTTCTAATGAGCAGGGGTGTCAGAGAAAATCTGGACATCCAATTTACAAACAGGCCAAAATTAGATTTGAAACAGCAAAAAATCAGAAATTCGAACCCTCGATTCCATAAATGGAATTTTTGAGCTTCTGAAAGTATTCGTCCTCATATTGCTCTGGCGTTTTGTAGTTCAGGGTAGTGTGGGGGCGTTTTTGATTATAAAACAGTATATATTCTTCGATTTTATTCCTTAGTTCCTTTTCAGAGCGGTATTTACTGCGGTAAAAATCCTCTTTCTTAAATATGGAGAAAAATGATTCCATAACGGCGTTGTCGTGTGGCGTCCCCGCATTGGAAAATGACTGCGTGATCTTCAATTTCTTAAGTAGCTGCCGGAATGCGCGGGCAGTATATTGGCTACCTTGATCACTGTGGAATATCAGATTTTCTCCCGGATTTCTTGTTTTATAGGCCATTTTAAAAGTAGATGTAATCAATTGGGTACTGTTGTGCGTGGTAATTTTATAAGCGACTACTTTCCTGGAAAATAAGTCGAGAATAACGCAGAGGTAATAACGTCGGCCTTTTGTTTTTAGGTATGTAACATCACTGACCCAGATCCGATTTGGGGCCTCTGCATAGAACCTTCTTCTGAGAAGGTTTGTTTTTTGTTCGTAGTTGTTCAATGTTTTCCATTGTTGTTTAGCGGTGGAGGACACACTATTCAGACTCATCTCATGCATGAGTTCCCGCACCAATGTTGTACCTGCTTGATAGCCGCGCTCGTGAAGTATAGCGCAGATCTTTTCACATCCAAATACTTGTCGGTTCTCATCAAAGATATTTTGAATCTCTTTTCGTAATTCTTCTCGATGTTTTGCTTGGAAACTGTTATTCCGTTTGTTCCTCTTGATGTGGTTGTAAAAAGTTCCTCTTGGAACGTCCAGTGCCTCACAAAGAGCATGGACATTGAATTTACCATAGAGTGGTTCCAAAGCGGCGAGCTTTTCCTGTGTGGTAGCGTTGGCAATACAGGGAATGGATTTCAGCACCGCAATGATTTGCTCCTGTTTTTCACAGTGGCGGCGAAGGGAGTCAAAGTCTTTCGGGGTAACTATACGGGAACTGTTTTGAGATTCGATAGGCCGATAGGTCCGAATCCATGTGTAAAAGGTACTTCTGGAAATTTGATATTCTTGACAGATCTCAGAAACAGGAATTCCATGATAATATAGGGATACCAATTCTTTCTTTTTCTCAATACTAAGCTTCACAGATTATTTCTCCTTGAACTCATACTAGATCGTTAATGGCTTTCAAAGTTTACAGAGAAAGTTGTATGTGATGCAAGAGATATTTTTGCTTCAGGATAGGTGGGGGATTATTTTTATCAATCTTGTTATGGACGACAAAATTAAACGTGGATGTTTATTGCAAAATTAACAAATTAACATTATAATATATGACAAATTAATAAATGTTGCCGTTGAAGTAGGATGGGGTTAGTAAGAAATGAAAGTCAAATTCTATGACAAAACTCTGTGGAGCAGATATTTAGCTGTTTTAGGAGTTATTAGCTCTCTAGTAACTCTGATGTCTTTTTTTGCCACAGCTACTGACTTTGTAGATAATATTTTATGTATTGCAATTCCCTTTATAATTCTCATTATTTTAATTTTTATTAAAATGTGGTATTGTGCCAATCGCAGAGATTATGCCGATTTAAAAATCAATCATACTAAAGTGAAAGTCCTAGTCGGAGATATCTGGAATCAGATTAATAAAGCACCAGCAGAACGGATAGGAGAAATAAGCGTAATAGCGGTCAACGATTTTTATGATACAATCGTGGATGATCGTATTATTGCAGCATCCTCTTTACATGGACAGTATGTCAAAAAAATTATCCAGGCAGGTAAACTTGATGAACTAAATAAAGTAATCGAGAATGATAAAATTCTTAATAAGCCAGGTAATTTTAGAACAATTTCTTCTCGACCAGTCGGTAAACAAGTACAATATGAAATCGGAAGTGTTGTCGAGTTTGAGGCCTATATTTTAGCCGCATTTACAAAGTTTGGTGCTGATAACGAGGCTTGGCTGTCGGCTGAGGAATATATCAGATTTTGGATGCGATTTTGGGCAAATATTGATAGAATTTACGCAGGAAGAACTATTAATATTCCTTTGATGGGGGCCGGTATAACAAGATTTAAAAATGGTAAGCCGTCAAAGCAAGAGTTATTGGAAGTAATGCTATGGACCTTGAAGATTAGTGGATTTCATAATACTTACGCCGACAAGCAGATAAATTTTGTAATTTATCCTTTGGGTGCGAATGAAATCGATTTTTACCATATACAGCATAATCCAGATTTTAGATAAGTGGAGGATATGTCATGGCCTATCGAAATAAGACTTACATAGCCGGCGACTGGGACCACGACCTTGATGCAATCGAACAAATTTATAAGTGGAAGAATAGTAATAAGTGGAGCCTTGACTTTCACGATGCTCATGCTATGAAGCAAGCTCGCGACACAAGTTTGCCGTGTTCAATTAAGCGGTCCTTAAAGGAACGGATGGATGCATCTAAACTATTCGTTTTAATTGTTGGGGATCATACTGACACGGTTACGAAGGGAAGTTGTCACCTTTGTAGAAGTTACAACAACTATCTAAGCTACTGCACTAGGGGATATTTCACGGATAAGCGCAGTTTTATAAAGTATGAGTGTGAGCAGGCGATAAACGCAGGGATTGATATTGTTGTATTATACAATGATGTTTCTGTTGATAAGTCCAAATGCCCACTTTCGGTCAGGTACACGGGAAAGCATGTGCCCATGGCCTATAGGGGGAGTGATGGAACCATTTATTGGGACTACTCTGCGGTAAAAAAGGCTTTAGGTATGTGACAATAGATGTAGATAATATTTTCCCCATTAAAGCAGATTTTTAGCAAGTGGCATCTCTAATATTTTGATGTTCCATATTGGAGTGCACTCATCCTGCTGATCGCCCTTTTTAACCAGAACCAATTTGCTGAATCCCAGTTTGATTTGGTGGAAACTAATTTCATGGGTGTCCTCGAAACTGTCCACCCGTTCCAAATGAACGAGGGTCGACTTTTGGAACAGATTTTTTGGACTGTCCCAAAAGTCGGCCCTCGTTTTTTTGCCAAAGCATTGATATGACAGGGAATTTCGATGAGTAGGGGTATTGGAAATAATTTGGTTATCCAATTTGCAAACAGGAGAAAATAAGATTTGAAACAGCTAAAACCGGAAATTCAGACCCTTGATTAGAATGGCTCTATAGCAGCGTTGTTGTTTGGGGTTCCCGTACATAGCAGAGATAAGCCCATGGCAGAGGCTGTCCAAAGGAGGTTGCGACATCTTCATTCTCCGAAAACTCACCCTCCGTCACATTGGCCCAACGCATCATATCCAGAATGGGCAATACCAGCGGAGCCTTGTGCGGTACGGCCAAAGCGAGCATGGCAAAGTAAGCGCGGACACTCTCAGTATAGCAGAGTTCCTGACAAAGGTACATGAAAGCCTGTTTGGCAGATGGTATCTTCCCGTTGGAACAAATCTATGCTATAATCAAGCAATTATAGAAGAAAGGAGTGTGTTTTTATGATGAACACAAAGAAAATGGAGATTGTAAGAATGGAAGGAGGTGTAACGAAGTAATTGGGACAGACCTCCTTCCGTCTCGACAAGGAAAGACGATCAAAATGGAGGTTATTACATTGCATCAACTGAAAAATTATGGCGTTTCAGAACGCTTTTTGGCAGAAGCCACTTTATATCCGGAAGAGACGCTGGCCAGAGTAGCCGCCCAATACAGGGGAAAGTATAAGATTGCGACCGAGCAGGAGGAACTGCTGGCGGAGATATCCGGCAAACTTCGGTATGAGACAGAGGAACTGGCCCAATGTCCCACCGTTGGCGACTATGTCATGGTGACGGTGGAGGGGGAGCTGGCAGTCATCCATCGAGTGCTGCGGAGAAAGAGTCTCTTTGTCCGGAGAGCGGTCGGCGTGTCCGGTCAGGCTC